>DASSKF010000159.1:0-11468 GCA_035690725.1 Segeticoccus sp. | reverse complement strand
CGAGCTGGACGGTGGCGCGGACGCTGGAGTCCTCGAACGGCTCGGCGATGCGGACGTCGGCCTCGAACTCCGGGAACGTGCCACGGACCTTGGTCACCATCAGGTGGCGGGCGACGAAGCCGATCTCGCTGTGCGAGGGGTCGACCGTCCAGGTGCCGGGGGTCAGGTTCTGCAGCGTGCTCATTGTGTCGTACTCCTTGTTTCTGTCGTGGGGAATGCCGGGGCGGACTCGCCGGCATCACCAGGTCCAACAGTTGAGCATTCAACTATATTCCGGCCGACTACACTTTTTTCATGCTCGCGGACGTGGTGGGGTCGGTCACAGCCGGCCGGAGGGGGGCCTGATGGCCGGGGACACCTCGACCGGCGAGCGTGCCGGGACCCGCTGGCTGGATGCCGAGGAGCAGTACGCCTGGCGCAACTACCTGCGCACCGGTCGCCTGCTCGAGACGGTCCTCGACCGCGACCTGCAGAAGCACGGCGTGCAGCTGTCGGAGTACGA
Organism: Segeticoccus sp.; assembly: GCA_035690725.1. Classification (GTDB taxonomy): domain Bacteria; phylum Actinomycetota; class Actinomycetes; order Actinomycetales; family Dermatophilaceae; genus DASSKF01. The sequence continues at coordinate 10,966 of DASSKF010000159.1, read as the reverse complement.
GGTGCTCTCCATGCTCTCGGAGGCACCGCGCCGGCACCTGCGCATGTCTGCGCTCGCGGACCTCGTGGTGCAGTCCCGCAGCCGGCTCACCCACACGGCCGCCCGGCTGGAGCGGCGCGGCTGGGTGACCCGCCGCCCCTCGCCGGTCGACCGCCGGGGGGTCGAGCTCTTTCTCACCGACGACGGCATGACGGCGCTGGAGGAGATGGCCCGGGTCCACGTCGACAGCGTGCGCCGCCACCTGACCGACCACCTCACCCGCGAGGAGTTCCTGGCCCTCGGACGGGCCATGCACGCGGTCGGCACCGGCATCCGCAAGGCCCCGGGGGGTGAGGACCGGGGCAAGGGCAGCGACGCCTGCTGAGCGGACCGCACCACCGCGCGTCGGCCGCCGGTTGCGACAATCGGCGGTATGACGTCCGCCCAGCCCCCAGCACCGCACCCGGCCTCGCTGCCCGCCTCCCAGGCGCTCTTCGACCGCGCCACGAAGGTCATCCCCGGCGGCGTGAACAGCCCCGTCCGCGCCTTCGGGTCGGTCGGCGGCACCCCGCCGTTCATGGCGAGCGCCGAGGGGGCCTGGCTGCGCGACGTCGACGGCCGCGACTACGTCGACCTGATCTGCTCGTGGGGGCCGATGATCCTCGGCCACACCCATCCCGAGGTGCTCGCCGCCGTGCAGGACGCGGCCCGCCAGGGCTTCTCGTTCGGTACCCCCAGCGAGCACGAGGTGGCCCTCGTGGAGGAGATCGTGGCCCGGGTCGAGCCGGTCGAGCAGGCCCGGCTGGTCAACAGCGGCACCGAGGCCACGATGAGCGCGATCCGCCTGGCCCGCGGGTTCACCGGCCGGTCGAAGGTCGTGAAGTTCGCCGGCTGCTACCACGGCCACGTCGACGCCCTCCTCGCCTCCGCGGGGAGCGGTGTCGCGACCTTCGCGCTGCCCGACTCGGCCGGCGTGCCCTCCTCCAGCGCGGGGGAGACGATCGTCGTCCCCTACAACGACCTGGCCGCCGTCGAGGCCGCGTTCGCCGAGCACGGTGCGGAGATCGCCGCCGTCATCACCGAGGCCAGCGCCGGCAACATGGGCGTCGTCCCGCCGCAGCCCGGGTTCACCGCCGGCCTGCGCCGGGTGACCAGGGAGCACGGTGCGCTGCTCATCTCCGACGAGGTGATGACCGGTTTCCGGTGCAGCCCCGCCGGCTGGTTCGGCCTGGAGGGCCCGTATGCCGAGGGCGCACCCGACCTGTTCACCTTCGGCAAGGTCATGGGCGGCGGCTTCCCGACGGCCGCCTTCGGCGGCCGGGCCGAGGTGATGCAACGCCTCGCGCCGACCGGACCCGTCTACCAGGCGGGCACGCTGTCCGGGAACCCGGTCGCCACGGCCGCCGGCCTGGCCACCCTCCGCGGGTGCACCCCCGCCGTCTACGAGCGGCTCGACGCCGCCAGCGGCGCCATCGCGCAGGCGACGACCGACGAGCTCTCCCGGGCCGGCATACCGCACCGGATCCAGTGGGCGGGCAGCATGTTCAGCGTCTTCTTCCGGGAGGGCGAGGTGCGCGACTACGACGACGCGCGCGACCAGGACACCGACGCGTTCACGGCGTTCTTCCACGGCATGCTGCGGGGCGGCGTGCACCTGCCGCCGAGCGCGTTCGAGACCTGGTTCGTCAGCGCGGCGCACGACGACGCGGCCGTGAACCGGGTGCTCGAGGCCCTCCCGGCGGCGGTCACCGCGGTCACAGACTCGTTTGCGACAATCCGGCCATGACCGGGAGTGAGGACGCGGCGACGCGGTCGGGCCACCAGCCCGAGGACGCCCCCGGCGCGGACCCGCGCACCGTGGTGCACCTGCTGCGCCACGGGGAGGTCGACAACCCCGCCGGCGTCCTCTACGGCCGGTTGCCCGGCTACCACCTCTCCCCGCTGGGGCGGGAGATGGCCGAGCTGGTCGGTCGGCACCTCGCCGGCAGCGACGTGGCCGTGGTCGCCTCCTCTCCGCTGGAGCGCGCACAGGAGACGGCCGCCCCGATCGCGGCGCCGCACGGCCTCACCGTCCGCGTCGACGACCGGCTCATCGAAGGCGGGAACTACTTCGAGGGCATGACCTTCGGTGTCGGCGACGGGTCGCTGCGCCGGCCGCGCCACTGGTCCCGGCTGACCAACCCGTTCAAGCCGTCGTGGGGCGAGCCCTACGTCGACATCGCCGACCGCATGCTCGGCGCGATCGCCGACACCCGGGAGGCGGCCCGCGGCCACGAGGCGGTCATCGTCAGCCACCAGCTCCCGATCTGGATCGTCCGCAGCCGCCTGGAGGGCCACCGGCTCTGGCACGACCCGCGGCGCCGGCAGTGCTCGCTGGCCTCGCTCACCTCCCTCACCTACGTCGGCGACCAGCTGAGCTCGATCAGCTACTCCGAGCCGGCCGCCCCGCTGCTGCCCCGCGCCCACTCGGGGGCCGGTGCATGAGCCACGCCGGGATGGGCCTGCTGCGTCGTGTTCCGGCCGCGGCCGTGGTGCTCGCCCTCGCCCTCGGCACCGCCGCCTGCTCGCAGGACCCCAACTCCATCTCCGCGCAGGCGAACTCGGGCGACCAGAAGGGCTACATCTCCGGCGACGGCTCGATCGAGAAGGTCGCCGTGAAGGAGCGCAAGCAGCCGCTGGAGCTGTCCGGCACGACGCTGCGCGGGAAGAAGTGGACGCTCGACGACGAGCGCGGGAAGGTCGTCGTCCTCAACGTCTGGGGCTCCTGGTGCGGGCCGTGCGTGCGGGAGGCACCCGAGCTGCAGAAGGCGTGGGAGAAGCTCCGGAAGTCCGGCGCCCCGGTGCAGTTCATGGGGGTCGACCGCCGCGAGAGCGCCGAGACGGGGCTGGCCTTCGTCCGGTCGAACGGCATCACCTACCCCTCGCTCGCCGACGACGGCGGGCGGACCATGCTCGCGCTGCGCGGGAAGGCGGCGAGCACCCCCACGACCCTCGTGCTGGACAAGAAGGGCCGCCTGGCTGCGCGGGTCTCCGGTCCTGTCGACGAGAGCACGCTGACCGGCCTGGTCCACGACGTGCTCGGCACGAAGGCCTGACGGCGACGGCACGGCAGCACCATGGCTGAGCTCGGTCCCCTCCCGCCGGTCCTCGCGTCCGTCGCCGCCGACGCCGGCAGCACGGTGACCTCCGGGGCCCTGCCGCTGGCCGTGGTCGTCGCCCTCGCTGCCGGCGTGGTCTCGTTCGCCTCACCGTGCGTGCTGCCGCTGGTCCCCGGCTTCCTCGGCTACGTGACCGGCATCTCGGGGGTCGCGCTCGACCAGCGCCGGCGCAGCCGGCTCGTCCTCGGCGCCCTGCTGTTCGTCCTCGGCTTCAGCGCCGTCTTCATCGCGATCTTCCTCACCGCCTCCGCCCTCGGCACGCTGCTGCTCGCCCACCAGGAGCTGCTCATGCGCGTTGGTGGCGTCGTCGTCATCGCCCTCGGCCTGGTCTTCGTCGGGCTGGGCGGGCAGCGGGGGTGGCAGCCGCGGTGGCGCCCCGCGGCCGGGCTCGCCGGCGCCCCGCTGCTCGGTGTGGTGTTCGGCCTCGGCATGTCGCCGTGCATCAGCCCGGTGCTGGGTTCGATCGTCACCCTGTCCACGACGGTGTCCGGCGACGCCGACCTGGTCCGGCGCGGCCTGGTGCTGGCGATCGCCTACAGCATCGGGATGGGCCTGCCGTTCCTGCTGATCGCCGCCGGCTGGACGTGGGCGGGCCGGGCGAGCCGGTGGCTGCGCGACCACCACCGCGCGATCCGGATGATCGGCGGTGTCGTGCTGGTCGCGCTCGGCGTGCTCATGGTCAGCGGGCTGTGGCAGACGGTGACGACGACGATCCAGAGCGACCTGGTCCAGCGGTTCGAGACGGTGATCTGAGGTGAGCCCCACGCCCACGAACAAGGTCCGCGAGAGCGCCCGGCCCGAGGAGGGCATGGACACCCGCCCCCGCGAGGAGGTCGCCCTCCCGAGGCTGGGGCCCGTCGGGATGCTCCGCTGGTGCTGGCGGCAGCTCACCAGCATGCGGACCGCGCTGTTCCTCCTGCTGCTGCTCGCGATCGCCGCCGTGCCGGGGTCGATCTGGCCCCAGCGCAACATCGACGCGTCCCGGGTCTCCGACTACCTCGACCAGCACCAGACGATCGGCCCGTGGCTGGACCGGCTCGGCTTCTTCGACGTCTACTCGGCGCCGTGGTTCGCGGCGATCTACCTGCTGCTGCTCATCTCGCTCGTCGGCTGCATCGTCCCGCGCTCCCGGCTGCACCTGCGCGCCATGCGGGCCCAGCCCCCACGGGCGCCGCGCCGGCTCGATCGGCTCCCCGCCCACGCCGAGGCCACCGTGGACGGATCTCCCGCAGAGGTCCTCGAGGTGGCTCGGACGGTGTTGCGCGGCAAGCGGTTCCGGGTCCGCCGGGACGAGGGCGGGCCGTCGACGGGCGGGTCCGGGCCGACCCTGTCCGGGGAGAGCGGCTACCTGCGCGAGACCGGGAACCTCGTGTTCCACATCGCGCTCGTCGTGGTGATCGTGGCGGTCGCCCTGGGCCACCTGTTCGGCTGGCGCGGCGACGTGATCGTCCCCGCGGGGCAGACCTTCTCCAACACCGCGTCGTCCTACGACACGCTCGACCCGGGCGCCTGGGTGGACACCGGTGGCTTCGTGCCCTGGTCGGTGCGGGTGGACCAGCTGCACGTGACGTTCGAGGACCGGGCAGGCGGGGCGCAGTTCGGAGCGCCCCGGGACTTCACGGCATACACGCGGACCAGTGCCGAACCGGGGGCGCCGGTCCAGCGGCAGGTGCTCGACGTCAACGGGCCGCTGCGGATGGGGGACGCGTCGGTGTTCCTGCTCGGCAACGGCTACGCGCCGGTCATCACGGTGCGCGACGCGCAGGGCAAGGTGCTCTACAGCCAGGCCACGCCCTTCCTGCCCCAGGACAACAACTACAAGTCGGTGGGCGCGGTCAAGGTGCCGGCGGCGAGCCCCGAGCAACTCGGCCTGTTCGGGTTCTTCCTGCCCACCGGCAGGATCGACGACGAGCTCGGGCCGACCTCGGGCTTCCCGGACACCAAGCGGCCCCGGCTCGCGCTCGGGGCCTACGAGGGCACCCTGTTCCCGGGCGGCCGACCCCAGTCGGTCTACACCCTCGACACCCGGGACATGACCCAGCTCACGGGCAAGAACGGTGACCCGCTGCGGCTCTGGCTCGCCCCCGGGCAGACCCGGCAGCTGCCGGACGGGATGGGCTCGGTCACCTTCGACGGCGTCAAGCGGTGGGCCGGGCTGTCGGTGCGGCACCAGCCGGGCAAGCAGCTCGCCCTGTGGGGGGCGCTCGCCGCGCTGGCCGGGCTGATCGGGTCGCTCCTGATCCGGAGGCGACGGGTCTTCGTCCGGGTCGCCGACGGGGGCGGACCGACCGGGGGCGAGGCGGCCGACGCGTCGACGCGACGTACGCTGGTCACCGTCGGAGGGCTCGCCAAGGGCGACGACCCCCGGCTCGACGGCGCGGTGCAGGACATCCTCACCGCCATCGAACGAAGGACGGACATGTCAGGCAGGACGGGTTCACGGGCATGACCAACGAGACGCTGGCCCTCTACTCGAACTACAGCATCTACTCGGCGATCGTGGTGCTGACGCTCGCGATGCTCGCCTTCGCCGTCGACGTGGCCGGCACGACCACCCGGCGCCGGCAGGCGGCCGAGCCGGTGCACGAGGACGCGCTCGTCGGCGCCGGCGCCCACGTCCGTGCGGGCGTCGGTGCGGGCACCGGACCCGTGCGCGAGGACGCGCCCGGCGGGGAGGCGACCGCCACCTCGCCGGCCCGCCGGCGGCAGTGGGCCGGCACCGGCATGTCGCTGACCTGGCTGGCCCTGCTGCTGATGCTGCTGTGCGTCGCGCTGCGCGGGCTGTCGGTGTCCCGTCCGCCGCTGGGCAACATGTACGAGTTCGCCAACGTCGGCGCCACGTTCGTGCTGCTCGCCTTCTGCGGCTACAGCCTGCGCCGCGACCTACGGTGGCTCGGCCTGTTCGTCGCGGGGCCGGTGCTGCTCACGCTCGGCCTCTCGGTCACCGTCTTCTACACCCAGGCGAGCCAGCTGCTGCCGTCGCTGCAGAGCTTCTGGCTGGTCATCCACGTCACGGTGGCCACGCTGTCGGTCGCGTTGTTCACCATCGCGTTCAGTGTGACCATCCTCTACCTCGTCCAGCAGTGGCTCGAGAAGCTGAGCGCGAGCGAGCTGAGCGGTCCCAGGGCGAACGTGCACGAGCTGCTGCCGTCGTCGCGCCAGCTGGACCGGACGGCATACGGGCTGCACATCGTGGCCTTCCCGCTGTGGACGTTCACCCTCATCGCTGGGGCGATCTGGGCCGAGCAGGCGTGGGGGACCTACTGGGGGTGGGATCCCAAGGAGGTCTGGACGTTCGTCATCTGGGTCGTCTACGCCGCCTACCTGCACGCCCGGGCGACCAGCGGCTGGAACGAGCGCAAGGCCGCCTACCTGGCGCTCGCCGGCTACGGCTGCATCCTCGTCAACTACATGGTCGTCAACGTCTACTTCGTCGGCATGCACTCGTACTCGGGGATGTGAGCAGGTGGTCCGCTACAGCCTGATGCGGCTGCTGATCTTCGTCGCGTTCCTGCTGCTGCTGTGGTTCATCCCCTGGATGCAGATGCACCCGTTCGTGCTCGTCGTGCTGGCCGGCGTGCTGTCGATGGTGACGTCGTACTTCGCCCTCGCCCAGCAGCGCAACCAGATCGCCGGCCGGCTCGCCAACCACGTCGAGCAGCGGCAGACGGTGCGCCAGCAGCGCGACCACGCCACCCGCACGGACGAGGACGACGAGGACGACGAGGACGAGTGACGAGTACTGACGGGGCCCGTCAGAAGCGGCTGGCGAGGTACAGCCCGATGCCGAGCAGGAACCCGTAGCCCAGCAGGAACTGACCGGTCGCCGCGAGCACGGGCACGAGCCGCATCCCGGTCGCGCCCCCGCGCACCAGCCGGTACGGCACCCACGCGAACGGGAGGGCCATGATGCCGAACACGGCGGTCCAGTGCACGAGTGCGCTGCCGATGACGGCGAGCAGCGCGACGACCAGCAGCGCCGCGTAGAGCTGCCGGCTGCGGGCGTCGCCGAGCCGGACCGCGAGGGTCCGCTTGCCGGACGCGGCGTCGCCGTCGATGTCGCGCAGGTTGTTCGCCACGAGGAGCGCGCAGGAGACCGCGCCCACCCCGACGGCTCCGGCGAGGCTGGCCCAGTCGAGGGCGTGGGACTGCGTCCACGTCGTCGCGAGGGTGGCGACGAGACCGAAGAAGATGAAGACGAACACCTCGCCCCAGCCGGAGTAGCCGTACGGACGTGACCCCCCGGTGTAGTGCCAGGCCGCCCAGATCGCCGCGGCCCCGACCAGCAGCATGAACCATGCCTCGCTCATCGCGATCAGGGCGAGGCCGCAGAGCGCGGCGAAGCCGAAGCACCCGAATGCGGCCAGCTTCACGTTGCCGGGGGTGGCCAGCTTGCCGCCGACCAGACGCGCCGGCCCGACCCGGTTGCGGTCGGTGCCGCGGACGCCGTCGGAGTAGTCGTTGGCGTAGTTCACGCCGATCTGCAGGCCGACCGCGACCAGCAGCGCGAGGACGCCGTAGCCGAGGTTGGCCGTGCCGATGGCGTAGGACGAGCCGGTGCCGACGATGACGGGAGCGATGGCGGCGGGGAGGGTGCGCGGTCGAGCGCCCTCGACCCACTGGTGGAAGGTGGCCATGGAAGTGGAGTCTCAGTCTGCTTTCCGTGCGGGAGGTGGGCATCGGGCGGCGGCTCACAGGCCGCGCAGGAAGTCCGGGTCGTCGTCGGGGCCCTTGGGCGTGCGGCCCCAGTGGTCCGGCGGCGGCCCGCTGCGCGGCCTCGGCCGGTTCGGCCGGCCGGCGATCAGCCACGCGATCGGGCCCACCGGCGGGAAGAACAGGATGATGAGGATCCACAGCATCTTGGACAGGTGCTGGTGGTCGCCCTCCTCGGTCTGGATGCAGTCCACCAGGGCGTAGATCGTCAGCGCGAGGAGCGCCAGCGGCACGAGCACGCGCAGCATGGCCCACTCCTTCCTCGTGAGGTCGCGGCGACCCGGTGGTCGTCAGGTCCAATCTTGCCAAACACTGCGCTCCCGCACGGCGCGGCGGTCCGGCTTGCCGGGACCGCGCTGCGGGATGGCCTCCCACGTCGCCACCCGTCGGGGCAGGGCGTGGTCGGGCAGTATGCCGCGCAGCGCCGCCCGCAGCTCGTCCACCGTCACGGCCCGCCCGCCCGGGCAGACGACGGCGGCACTGACGGCCTCCCCCCACTCGGGGTCCGGCGTGCCGACGACAACGGCCTCGAGGACGTGCGGGAGCTGGCGGGTCAGCGCCTCCTCGACGCTGCGGGGGGCGACCTTGAGGCCGCCGGTGTTGATGACGTCGTCGACTCGGCCCTCCACCCGGAGCACGCCGTGCTCGTCGAGGTGGCCGAGGTCGTCGGTGCGGAACCACCGCGTCCCGTCGGGGTCGGTGGTGAACGCGGCAGCGGTGAGCTCCGGCTCGCCCAGGTAGCCGTGGGCGACCATCGGTCCGCCCAGGCTGACCCGGCCGGCGTCGTCGAACCGGACCCTGGCCCCCGCGAGCGGCCTCCCGTCGTAGAAGCAGCCGCCCGCGGTCTCGCTCATCCCGTAGGTCGTCAGCACCCGGACGCCCGCGTCGACCGCCCCCTCGAGGAGCCGCCCGGGTGTGGCGGCCCCGCCGGCCAGCACACCGTCATACCGCAGGAGCGCGCGACGACCGGTCTCGTCGGCGAGCAGCCGGGCGAGCTGGGTGGGGACGAGCGCGGTGTAGCGGCGCCCGCCGCGCTCGAGCCGGTCGGTGGCGGCGCTGAACGCGCCGGGGGTGAAGTGCGCGGTGCGGTCGAGGACCACCGGGGACCGGTCGGCCAAGAGACTGCGGACGAGCACCTGCAGTCCGGCGATGTGGTGGGCGGGCATGGCGAGCAGCCACTGCCCGTGGCCGCCGAGCCGCTCGTGGGTGGCCGCGGCGGACGCGCGCAGGGCCGCAGCGGTGAGCAGGGCGCGCTTCGGCCGGCCGGTGGACCCCGAGGTGCCGACGGCGAGGGCCAGCCCGGCAGGGAGGTCGGCCCCGGCCGGCAGGTCCGGGGGCACCTCCTCGGCGGCGTGGGGGGCCAGAGCCGGCCCGTCGCCGTCCAGGGCGAGCCGCAGGGCGGGGACCACCTCGGCGACGCCCGCTCCGGGCGGCACCGCGAGCGGGACGAGGCGGTCGGTCACCCGGGCCACGCTAGCCGGTGCGGCTACGGTGTCGAGTGTGGGCCGCGGGCCGGCCGGATGGAGGTGAGCACCGGTGCGGATCGACCTCAACGCCGACCTCGGTGAGAGCTTCGGGCGCTGGACGCTCGGGGACGACGACGCCCTGCTGGAGGTGGTCAGCAGCGCCAACGTGGCCTGCGGCTTCCACGCCGGAGACCCCGGGGTCCTCCGCCGTGCCTGTGCGGGCGCGCTCCAGCACGGCGTCGCGATCGGCGCCCAGGTGGGCTACCGCGACCTCGCGGGCTTCGGCCGTCGGTTCATCGACGTGCCGCCGGAGGAGCTGGTCGACGACCTTCTCTACCAGATCGGTGCCCTCGAGGCCCTGGCCCGCGTCGAGGGTGGCCGGGTGCGCTACGTCAAGCCGCACGGCGCGCTCTACAACGCGATCGTGCACCACGAGGAGCAGGCCGCGGCGGTGGTCTCGGCCGTCCGTCAGTATGACGACCGCCTGCCCGTGCTCGGGCTGCCCGGCTCGGTCTTCCTGCGCTTGGCGGGGGAGGCAGGGCTGACCGTGGTGCCCGAGGCGTTCGCCGACCGCGCCTACGAACCGGACGCGACGCTCGCCTCCCGCCGCAAACCGGGATCGGTGCTGCACGACGCCGAGGCGATCGCCCGGCGCTGCGTCCGGATGGTGACCGAGCAGGCGGTGGAGGCGACGGACGGCAGCACGGTGCGGGTGTGGGCCCGGTCGCTGTGCCTGCACGGCGACACCCCCGGTGCCGTGGCGTCGGCCCACGCCGTCCGCGAGGCGCTCGAGGAGGCCGGCGTCGTCGTGCGGGCGTTCACAGAGGGCGCGGCCGGCGGATGAGGATCAAGCGATGCGGCACGGACGCGCTGCTCGTCGACCTCGACGAGCTCGACGAGGTGCTCGGGCTGTTCGCCGCCCTCGAGGACGCGGAGCTCGAGGGGGTGGTCGACGTGGTGCCGGCGGCGCGCACCCTCCTGGTGCGGACCGATCCCGCCCGGGCCGAGCTCGGCAGCATCGAGAGGCGCATCACCGAGCTGCCCGTCGCCCCGGGGATGCGCGCCGATGCCGGGCACGCCGAGCTCGCCGTGCGCTACGACGGTCCCGACCTGGGCGAGGTGGGTGAGCTGACCGGCCTCGGGGAACGCGGCGTGGTGGAGGCCCACCTCGCCCAGGAGTGGACGGTCGCGTTCTGCGGGTTCGCGCCGGGCTTCGGCTACCTCGTCGGCGAGGACACCCGGCTGCACGTCCCGCGGCGGACGTCCCCGCGGACCAAGGTGCCCCCCGGCGCGGTCGGCCTCGCCGGGGAGTTCACCGGGGTCTACCCGCGGGAGTCGCCCGGCGGCTGGCGACTGCTCGGCCGCACCGACGCCGCGCTGTGGGATCTCGACCGTCCGCGTCCCGCCCTGCTCACGCCGGGCACTCGGGTGCGGTTCCGGCCGGCGTGATCGAGATCGTCGCGCCCGGGCCGCTGGCCACGGTGCAGGACCTCGGCCGGGTCGGCTGGGCCGCGATCGGGGTGCCCCGCTCGGGGCCGGCGGACCGCGCGGCGGCCGCACTGGCGGGCCGGCTGGTCGGGAACGCGCCCGAGGCGGCGGTGGTGGAGGTGACTGCCGGCGGCCTGCGGGTGCGCGCCGGGCGCACGCTGC
>DASSKF010000158.1:0-7518 GCA_035690725.1 Segeticoccus sp. | reverse complement strand
CACCTTGTCGGCGCGCCGGATGCGGCGGGCCGCGCCCTTGCCGAACTCGGTGCGGGGCTCGGCGCCGATGCGGATGCTGTCAGAGCTGCTGGGGGCCACGGGATCTCCTGGGTCGAGGTCGGCTCACTGGACGGTGCGGCCTCTGCAGGGGGCGAGTGGCCGCGCGGTGGCCTCGACGCGGGACGCGGCACGCGAGAGCGGGGTCGACGCACGTCGGGGCCGGGCTGAGCCGGCTTCCACCGCGTCGATCACGGACGCCCGTGCGGCGTCCCTCGCCGAGGCAACCCGGGCAGTCTAGGCGACCGCGGACGGCATACGGAAATCGAGCGCGGGTGCCGTCAGCCGGGCTCAGCCGACGCTGCGGATCCCGGCCATGACCTGCTCGACCACGTCGGGGTGGGCGATGACGAGGTCGGGCAGCAGCGGGTCGGGCCGGTTGTACTCCAGCGGCGAGCCGTCCACCCGGCTGGTGCGCAGGCCGACCGCCTCGGCCACCGCCACCGGGGCCGCCGAGTCCCACTCGTACTGACCGCCGGCGTGCACGTAGGCGTCCGCCTGCCCGCTCACCACCGCCATCGCCTTGACGCCGGCCGAGCCCATCGGCACCAGCTCGGCACCGAGCTCCTCGGCCAGGGCGGTGACGAACGCCGGCGGCCGGCTGCGGCTCACCGCGAGCCGGATCGGCCCGGACCGCTGCGGCAGGGCCGGAGCCCGGCCGCTGCTGAAGACCTGGTCACGCGCCGGCAGGGCGACCGCCCCCTCGGTCAGCCGTCCGCGCTGCCAGAGCGCGACGTGCACGGCCCAGTCGTCCCGGGGCACCTCGGAGTACTCCCGGGTCCCGTCCAGCGGGTCCACGATCCAGACCCGGTCGGCCTCCAGCCGCACGTGGTCGTCCTTGCCCTCCTCGGACAGCACCGCGTCGCCCGGCACGGCCTCCGTGAGCCGAGCCATCAGCCACTCGTGCGACTCGGCGTCACCCCGCCGCTTCAGCGTCGGCCCGTCCGTCTCCTCGGTGCGCACCTGCAGGAGGAGCCGCCCGGCTCCCTGGGCCAGGTCACGGGCGAGGTCGGCGTCAGTGGTCACGAAGGCTCCTCACGGTCTGGGCATGGCACAGCGGTCCTCAGTATGCCGGGCACCCACCGCGCGGCGGTCGGTGGACCGGGCTACGCGCGCCCGTCGAACATCTGGGTCACCGAGCCGTCCTCGAACACGGCCCGGACCGCCCGGCTGATGAGCGGGGCGATGGACAGCTCGGTCAGCTTGTCGAAGCGGCGCTCGTCGGGGATCGGCAGGGTGTTGGTGACGACGACCTCGCGGGCGACGTTGTTCTTGAGCCGGTCGACGGCCGGGCCGGAGAAGATGGCGTGGGTCGCGGCGATCACCACGCTGGAGGCGCCCTGCTTGGTGAGCGCCTCGGCCGCCTGGCAGATCGTGCCACCGGAGTCGATCATGTCGTCGACCAGGATGCAGGTCCGGCCCTCCACGTCGCCGACGACCCGGTTGGCGACGCTCAGGTTCGGCCGGTCGATGTCCCGGGTCTTGTGGATGAAGGCCAGCGGTGCACCACCGAGCCGCTGTGACCACTGCTCGGCCACCTTGATCCGGCCGGCGTCCGGTGAGACGACGGCCAGGCGCTCGGTGCCGTACTTGCCGCGCACGTAGTCGGACAGGATGGGCAGTGCCATGAGGTGGTCGACGGGACCGTCGAAGAAGCCCTGGATCTGCGCGGTGTGCAGGTCGACGCACATCAGCCGGTCCGCTCCCGCCGTCTTGAACATGTCCGCGACGAGCCGGGCCGAGATCGGCTCACGGCCCCGGTGCTTCTTGTCCTGCCGGGCGTAGCCGTAGAACGGCATGACCACCGTGATCCGCTTGGCCGACGCGCGCTTGAGCGCGTCCACCATGATCAGGTGCTCCATGATCCACTCGTTGATCGGCGCGGTGTGGCTCTGGATGACGAACGCGTCGCAGCCGCGCACCGACTCCTCGAAGCGCACGTAGATCTCGCTGTTGGCGAACTCGTAGGCCGAGGTCGGCACGAGCTGGGTGCCGACCGCTGCGGCCACCTCCTCCGCGAGGTCGGGGTGGGCCCGCCCCGAGAAGAGCATGAGGTTCTTCTCGGTGGTGCGCTTCAGACCGGTCATGCGTTCGCCCGTCCTTCCGACGTCTCCGTCGCTTCGTCGTCGTCGGTTCCCCGAGCTGCGTCCTGCCGGAGCGCGGCTGCCGCAGCCTGCGCCTGCGGGGTGCCGGCCCGCTTGTCCAGCGCCCACCCGCTGACGTTGCGCTGGGGCGCGACGCTGATCGCCAGGGCGCCCGGTGGCACGTCCTTGCGGATGACCGCCCCCGCGCCGCTGCCGGCGCCGTCGCCCACGGTGACGGGCGCGACATACATGTTGTCGCTGCCCATGCGGCAGTGGCTGCCGACGACGGTGCGGTGCTTGTGCACGCCGTCGTAGTTCACGAAGACGCTCGCCGCGCCGATGTTCGTGTGCTCGCCGATCGTCGCGTCACCGACGTAGGACAGGTGCGGCACCTTCGAGCCGGCGCCGATCTGCGAGTTCTTGGTCTCCACGAAGGTGCCGATCTTGCCCTGTCGACCCAGCTCGGTGCCCGGACGAAGGTAGGCGAACGGGCCGACGCTCGCCCGCTCGCCGATCAGGGAGTGTGACCCGTGGGTGCGGACGACGGTCGCCCCGTCCCGCACCTCCATGTCGCTCAGCGTGGTGTCCGGGCCGAGCGTCACCCCGCTGCCGATCGTGGTCGCTCCGTGGATCTGTGTCTGGGGGTGGACCAGGCAGTCGGGGCCGAAGGAGACGTCGCTGTCGATCCAGGTGGTGTGCGGGTCGACCACCGTGACGCCCTCGCGCATCCACCGCTCGACGGTGCGGCGGTTGAGCTCGGCACCGAGGCGGGCCAGCTGCACCCGGTCGTTGACGCCCTCGGTCTGCCAGACGTCGTCGATCCGGTGGCCGCTGATCCGGCCACCGCCCCCGCGCGCGATGGCGAGCACGTCGGTGAGGTACTTCTCCCCCTGGGCGTTGTCGGTGCCGACCTCCCGCAGCGCCTCGCGCAGCACCTTGGCGTCGAACGCGTAGATCCCGGAGTTGATCTCCGTGACCGCCCGTTCGGCGTCCGTGGCGTCCTTCTGCTCCACGATCCCGCTGACCTCGCCGTCGGCATCGCGCAGGATGCGGCCGTACCCGGTCGGGTCGGCCAGGTCGGCGGTGATCACGCTGACGGCGCTGCCCGTCTGCTCGTGCTCGGCCTGGAGCCCGAGCAGCGTGTCGGCGGTGAGGAGGGGGACGTCGCCGTAGGTGACGAGGACGGTTCCGGTCAGGTCCCCCGGGAGGGCGTCCAGGCCGCACTCGACGGCACGGCCGGTGCCCTTGACGTCGTCCTGGTCGGCCACGACGGCCTCGGCGTCGACCTCGCCGATGTGCCGGACGACCAGCTCACGCTCGTGCCGGACGACGACGGCGAGGTGGGCCGGGCCGGTCCCGCGGGCGGCGGCCATCGCGTGCGCCAGGAGGCTGCGGCCGCCGATCCCGTGCAGGACCTTCGGGACGGCTGACTTCATCCGGGTGCCCTCGCCGGCGGCGAGGACGATGACGGCGGCCGGCGGGCCGGCAGGACGCGGCGTGCTCACGCGAGGAGGCTCCCAGTCGACGGGGGACGCGGACCGGCAACGGGTGCACGTGCCGGACGTCCGCTCAGCCTGCTCCCGGTGCCCCCTCGATGCTACCCGGCGGGGCGGCCCCCGATCACCTCGCGGTGCCCGCCGCTGGTTCCACGGGCCGCCGTCCTCACGCCTGGGGCCAGGCCACCTCACCGCTGTCGATCCGGGAGCTGAGCCCACGGGCCCACTCGAGCTCCGCGGCCGTCAGCACCCGCAGGTAGTCCAGGCTGAGCCAGTGAGCCTCCCCGCTGCCTTCGGCCCGTGCGGTGTCGATGAGGCCGTCGAGCTCGGCCAGCTGTGCCTCGAGGGCCTCGGCCCGCTGCCGGAGGGCATCCAGGACTCCGACCCGGAAGAGGTTGTGCGACTCGGCGAGGGCCACCAGCAGCGGCGACGTCTCCGCCGCGGGGCACCCGATCAGCTCCCGGATCCTCGCCCGCAGCGCGGCGTCGCCTGCTGACGTGATGCGGTAGGCCGTGCGCTCCGGTCGGTTGCCCGCCCGGCCGGTCGCGACGACCTCCACCAGGTTCCGGGTCCGGAGCCACTCGACGACGTGGTAGAGCGAGCCGGGCCGGACCCGGACGATGCGGTCGTCGTGGCGCCTGCGAAGCTTCTGGAGCATCTCGTACGGGTGTGTCGGCCCCTCGTTGAGCACGGCCAGCACCGAGATGCCCAAGGACGACAAGGCGTGCCTCGACGGCGCCTGATCCCCGAACATGGGCCTACCTAAGCGCGCGGGGACCCGCCGTGCGGCCACTTTTCGACAACTCCCCCGCGGAGCACTCCCCGGCGGCGGGGCCGGCTGGCCCGTCGGGATCACTCCTCGTGGAGTAATGAATACCCCGCGTGGGGTGATGAGGTCCGAAGGGGGCTGGGGCTACTCACATCCGCACGGTTGGGATGAATTTTCCTCCGCATCAACGGTTTTCGGTTCCACGGGCGGCCCGACCATGCTTCCGTTGTCGCACTCGGTGGCCGTTAGGGGGCCGCCCCATCGAAGGAGTTCTCATGTTCAAGCGAGCAATCGCCCTGGCCGGTGCGGCGGCCTGCGCCGGAACCCTCGCCGTGGCCACGCCGGCCCTCGCCAACGACAGCGCCACCAAGACGGTGAAGTACGGGTCGTACACGGCCAGCACCGGCAGCTTCTCCTGCGAGAACGTCGTTCTTAACCACAGTGACGGCGGCATCATCTCGCTGAGGGTCGCGGCCAACGAGACCCGTCAGGACAATCGGCACGTCCGCTCCGCGGCCATCGCCACCCGCCTCACGGCCCAGATCCGGACCTACGATGGCTCGTGGAAGAACGTGGCCAAGGGGCCGGTCATGTGGGGCACCCTCGGCGCCTCGCACAAGGCGGGCGACTACAACGTGTTCCCCGTCAAGTGGGGGAGCAGCACCAACCCGAGGCTGAGCATCACGCTCAAGAACTTCGACGGTGTGTACCGGCTGAAGAGCGTGACCCGGTTCTACGGCGACGAGGGCAACCGCATCGCCAAGCTCAAGAACTTCGAGGGCAAGTGCCGGGCCTGATCCCCTGACCATCCGTCGCCCGCCCTCGGGGGCGGACGACGGGCCCAGGGCAACGAAGCCCCCTCCCGGACCATCCGGGAGGGGGCTTCGTCCTGTCGGGACGGAACCGGCTCGACCCACCCGGCCTGCGGCCGCGATCGCCCCCGGATCGCCCGGGGGTCGGCACTCGTGGGAAATGATCGTTGGGTCCGGTCGGCAGTCTGACCACCTCTTCCAACGATCATTTCCCACGAGTGCTCCGCACGGGCGCCCCGCGCGGGGGCGGCACGCGGGTACCTGTGGATGACGACCGGGGACCCGACTCGGTCTGCGCCATCCTGTGCCGATGCGCGAACTCCCCGAGGAGCTCAGCCGGCTCGCCACGGACCAGCTCGGCCTGCTCACCCGGCGGCAGCTGCGCCGGGGCGGCGTCACCGACGCCGTGATGCGACGGGCCTTCGGGCGCGAGTGGCAACTCGTGCTCCCCCGCGTCGTCGCTCTGTTCACCGGCGAGCTCACGCCCGACCAGAGGCTCACGGCAGGAAGCCTGTATGCCGGTCCCGGCGCCCTGCTGACCGGCCCCACGGCAGCCGAGCTCTACGGGGTGACGAGCGACTGGGTGAGTGCCTACCCTCTCCATCGCTTCGTCGTGCGGCCGTCCCAGACCGATCGCTCGTCCGGGTTCGTGGTGGTGCGGCGGAGCGAACGGTCAGAGCGGCACCCCCGTCCGCTGCACGGCATACGGGTGGTGTCCGCGGCACGTGCGGTCGGTGACGCTGCCCGTGTCTGCCGGAGCCCGCGCGACGCGCGCCAGCTGGCAATCTCGGCCCTGCAGTCCCGCGTCGTGAGCGAGCAGCAGATCTACGACGAGGCCATCCGCGGACAGGTCCAGCACGGGCAGGCCCTGCGGCAGGGCGTTCGAGACTTCGCCGCGGGCGCCTGGTCGATCGCCGAGGTCGACCTGCAGCAGCTGCTCGCCAGTAGCCCCGTCCTGCCTTCGGCCATGTACAACCCGATGCTGTCCACCGAGGGCGGCGCCGTCCTGCCGACACCGGACGCCTGGCTGGACGACGTCGCGGCGGCCATCCAGCTCCACTCCCGTGAGTACCACGGCACGGAGGAGGACTGGAACCACACCGTGATGCAGGACGGGAGACTGACCGAGCACGGCATCGTCGTCATCCCCGTGACGCCGTCACGGGTCCGCGACGACCCGGCGGCAGTGCTCCGGCACGTGGAGACGACGTACCTGGGGCTGCTGGACGGCCGGCGCCGCCCCACGGTGGTCGCCACCGAGCGGCACCACCTCGACGTCCTGCCGGAAGGTCGCTGAACCGTCGGGCCGACGACCGGTCGGCGACCGGACCGCTCGTGGGGAATGATCGTTGGGTTCCACCGCGATTCCGGCCACCGGTTCCAACGATCATTCCCCACGAGTGCCCCCACGAGTGCCCCACGTGTCGTGAGGCGGGGTGGGACCGGCTCCCCGGGAAGGAATCGAACCTTCGTCGCTAATCCTGATTCAAAGTCAGGCGGCCCCTGCCAGCAGAGCAACCGGGGAACGTCCGCGTGCGGACGGGCCCGAAGGCAGCCCCAAGGGTAGTGGACCGGGCGGCGGCGACCGAGCACACGACATACCGTCACCGAGGCAGGGCAGCGCTGCTGTGGCGGGTTACGGATTCGTAGGTTACGGTTCCGTAAGTTGCACCCGACCACGGAGGCCAACCGTGACGACCTACGCCCCGGACACCCGCCGCTCCCCCGGCAGCACCACCGACGAGGCGCGCCCCACGGCGCCCCCGACCCGCGAGGAGGCACCGGAGCGCAAGCGCGCCGGTGAGCAGATCGCCCTGGGGGTGTTCATCCTCGTCCCCTTCCTCGCCCTGCTGGCGGCGATCCCGTGGGCCTGGGGCTGGGGCCTGGGCTGGCACGACGTCGTGATCGCGTTCGTCATGTACGCGATCTCCGGGCACGGCGTCACCGTCGGCTTCCACCGGCACTTCACCCACGGCTCGTTCAAGGCGCCGCGCTGGCTGCGGGTGAGCATGGCCGTCGCCGGCTCGCTCGCCATCGAGGGGCCGGTCATCCGGTGGGTGGCCGACCACCGCAAGCACCACGCCTTCTCCGACCGCGAGGGCGACCCGCACTCGCCGTGGCGCTACGGCGAGACCGTCCCCGCCCTCATCAAGGGCCTCTGGTGGGCGCACATGGGCTGGCTGTTCGACGTCGAGCAGACCCCGCGCAGCAAGTACGCCCCGGACCTGATGAAGGACGACGCGATCCGCCGGGTGAACAGCTCCTTCCCCGGGCTCGTCGCCGTCTCGCTGCTGCTGCCG
>DASSKF010000157.1:0-20185 GCA_035690725.1 Segeticoccus sp. | reverse complement strand
GGGTGGCGCTCGACCGAGGTGCGCGACGCGCTCGACCTGTGCCTGTCCTGCAAGGGGTGCCTGTCGGACTGCCCGGTCAACGTCGACATGGCCACGTACAAGGCCGAGTTCACCCACCACCACTACGCCGGCCGGCCCTGGGCGCGGCCCCGGTCGCACTGGTCGATGGGCTGGCTGCCGGTCACGGCGCGGGTGGCCTCCCTGGTGCCGGGCCTGGTCAACCGGGTGACCGGGTCGGCAGCCGCCGGGGTGCTGAAGCGGCTCGGCGGGATCGCGCCGGAACGGGAGCTGCCGTCGTTCGCGGCGCAGTCGTTCCGCTCCTGGTTCGCCGCCCGCGACGGCCGCTCGTCCTCCTCCGCGGGCGCTTCTTTGGGACGTTTCCGACGCCAGAGGGGCACGAAACGTCCCAAAGAAGCGCAGTCGAGCGCCGCTCCGCGGGGCCGGGTGGTGCTCTGGCCCGACACCTTCACGAACTACCTGTCGCCCGAGGTCGGCCGGGCGGCGGTCCGGGTGCTCGAGGACGCCGGCTTCGAGGTGGTGCTGCCGGACGGCCCCGTCTGCTGCGGGCTGACCTGGGTCTCGACGGGACAGCTCGGCGTCGCCCAGCGGGTGCTGGCGCGGACCCTGAAGGTGCTGCAGCCCGAGCTGGACGCCGGCACGCCCGTCATCGGCCTCGAGCCGAGCTGCACCGCCATGCTGCGCCACGACGCCCCCGACCTGCTGGGCACGGACGGGTATGCCGGGAAGCTCGCCTCCTCGACGTACACGCTCGCCGAGGCGCTGGCCACCCTGGCGCCCGACTGGGAGCCCCCGCAGGTCGGCGGCGACGCGCTCGTGCAGGTGCACTGCCACCAGCACGCCGTGCTGGGCTTCGGGCCGGACCAGGAGCTGATGGCCAGAGCCGGTGTGTCCGCGACGGTTCCGGACTCCGGCTGCTGCGGGCTCGCGGGCAACTTCGGCTTCGAGCAGGGGCACCACGAGGTGTCCAAGGCCGCCGGCGAGCGGGTGCTGCTGCCCGCCGTCCGCGACGCCGACGCCGGCACCGAGGTCCTCGCCGACGGGTTCAGCTGCCGCACCCAGATCGGGCAGGGCACCGACCGCCGCGCCCGGCACCTGGTCGAGCTGCTCGCCGACGCCCTCGGCCAGCGCCCCCCGCGAACCTAGGGAGACCCCTGCCGACCTCGGGACTCTCCGCGCAACCTCGGCACTTTGCGCCGCGCAAAGCCCACAGGTTGGGCGCATTCTCCCTAGGTCTGGCGCATTCTCCCTAGGTCCGCGCGAGGAGGCGCATGGCCGTGAGCGCGTAGGCGCGCGCCGCCACCACCAGCTCGTCGATCCCGACCGACTCGTCGGCCCGGTGGGCCTGCTCGCTGACCGACCCCGGGCCGAGCACCACCGTCGGCACGCCGTGGTCCCGGGCGACGAACCCGCCGTCGCAGGCCGCCGTCCACCCCGCGAGCGGCAGCCCCGGGCCGCCGACCGCGCCGAGCGCACCGTCGACGCAGCGCACGAACCCGTCCTCCGCCGCGGTCTCGAAGCCCGGCATGTCCATCGTCATCTCGACCTCGAGGCCGAGTCCGCGGTCGGCCAGCCCGAGCCGGCCCAGCCGCTCCCGGGTCTCCTCCAGGACCAGCGCCGGCGACTCCCCGGGCAGCAGCCGCCGGTCGACCGTGATTCGGCACTCGGCCGGCACGATCGACCCCCCGGTGCCGCCGCCGATCGTGCCGACGTTCCACGTCCGCGGCCCGACGAGCGGGTGCGCGTGGGCGGCATACTGCTCGTGCCAGCGCTCCAGCTCGGCCACCACCCGCGCGGCGCCGTAGATCGCGTTTCGCCCGTCCGCCGGGTTGCCCGCGTGCGCCGCCTGCCCGGTCACCCGGATCTCGACGTATGACGCCCCGCGCGCGGCGATGATCGTCTGCAGGTCGGTCGGTTCGGCCACCACGCACCCGCGGTACGGCGGACGCGTGCCACCGCCTGCGCGCTCACCCAGCCGTTTGGTCCAGTGCCGGATCCCGACGTCGGCCGCCTCCTCGTCGACGACGGCCGCCAGCTGAACGGGGCCGGCGAGCGGGGCACCGGCGTCGCGCAGCGCAGTCATCGCCACGAGGCAGGCGGCGATCCCGCCCTTCATGTCGGTCGTGCCGCGGCCGAAGATGCGGTCGTCGCGGACCACCGCCCCGAACGGGTCCACGGTCCACCCGTCGCCGACCGGCACGACGTCGGTGTGCCCGAGCAGCAGCAGCCCCGGCCCGTCGCCGGCCTCGAGGGTGATGTCCACGTTGTCCCGGCCGGGCTCGACCATGCTGCGGTCGCAGGGGAACCCGCGCTCCTCGGCCGCGCCGGCGAGGACCTCGACGGTCGCCGCCTCCTGACCGGGTGGGTTCTCGCCGCGGGCCATGACGAGCGCCCGGGTCAGCTCGACCAGCTCCTCGGCGGAGATCCGTTCCAGCACTTCCCGCTCGGCTGGCAACACCCCTTCGCCACCGGACACCTCGACGGAGAGTCCTTCCGGGCGATTCACCCGAGATCCCTCTCGCAAGCAGTGTCCGGTCGGGTGGTGGGGGTGCCTGAGCCCGAGCCCGAGCCCGCGCCGGCGCCCGGTCGGGTGGTGGGGGTGCTCATGCGGCGGCGAGGCGGCCGATCGCCCGGCGCAGCCGGACCACGCCCTCCCGGATCCGGTCGGGGGCGGTCGAGGCGAAGCAGAGCCGCAGCGCGTCGTGGAACCGGCCCGACGGGGAGAACGCCGGCCCCGGGATGAACGCGACGCCGTCGGCGAGGGCGGCCTCGAACAGCTCCTGGCTGTCGACCCCGTTGGTCAGCGTCACCCACAGGAAGAACCCGCCCTCGGGGTCGGTCCACCGGGCGATGTCGCCGAGGTGCTCGGCGAGGGCGTCCTGCATGGCCTGCTTGCGCCGGCGGTACTCGGCCCGGTTCACCGACAGGTGGTCGGCCAGGTGACCGCCGTCGAGGAACTCGGTGACCAGCCGCTGCATCGGCAGGTTGGTGCAGGTGTCCATCGCCTGCTTGGCGTTGATGAGCAGCGGGTGCAGCGCCGGGTCGGCGTCCACCCAGCCGACCCGCAGGCCGGGGGCGATGATCTTGGAGAACGTGCGCACCGAGAACACGAGCGGGTCGCCGTCGGCGAGCTCGTGCAGGGTCGGGACCGGGTCCCCCTCGAAGCGCAGCATGCCGTAGGGGTCGTCGTCGATGACCATCGATCCCCACTGCCGGGCCAGCTCGAGCAGCCGCTGCCGGCGGTCCGTCGACATGGTGGTGCCGGACGGGTTCTGGAAGGTGGGGACGGTGTAGATCATCGTCGGGGTCCGCCCGGCCCGGGAGACGAGCGACTCCAGCGCGTCGACGTCCATGCCCTGCTCGTCGACCGGTGCCTCGAGCAGCTCGGCCTGGTAGGACAGCGCGGTCGCGCTCCCGTTGGTGTAGGTCGGGGACTCGACCACCACCAGGTCGCCGGGGTCGATGAACAGCTTGCCGGCGAGGTCGAGTCCCTGCATCCCGCCGGAGGTGACGAACAGCCGCTCGTCGCTGGTCTCGTCGCTGGTGCCGTGCAGGGCCGCGAGCAGGGCCTCCCGCAGTGCCGGGTCGCCCTCGGTGGCGGCGTAGTCGTACGCGTCCGACGACTCCGGTCCCATCGCGGTCTCGGCGAGCTTGGACAGGATCGCCGCCGGGACCGCCTCGGCGGCCGGGCTGCCCATCGCGAAGCGCACGATGTCGTGGGTCTGGCGGTGCAGCAGCGAGGTGCTGGAGTCGATGACGGACCCGACGAGGTGCTCGGTGCGGTCGGCGAGGGGCAGCCCGAGCGGGGCGGCAGCGGAGGTGGGCGTGTGCGGCATACCAGTCACTTCCTCACGGTGAGGGTCTGCGGGAGGTGGGTGAGGCGCTCGGCGCCGGCCTCGGTGACGAGCACCGGCTCGGACAGCTCGTAGCCCCAGCCGTCCATCCACATGCCGAGGATGACGTGCAGGGTGTTGCCCGCCCGCAGCTCGTAGGTGGCGCCGGGGCGCAGGCTGATCGTGTGCTCACCCCAGTCGGGCGGGTAGGCGATGCCGATCGAGTAGCCGATCCGCGACTCCTTGGTCAGGCCGTGCCGGTTGATGACCTCGTTGAACACGTGGTGCACCTCCTCGGCGGTGACGCCCGGGCGGGTGACCTCGAGGGTGACCGCCATCGCCTCCTCCACCACGAGGGCCGCGTTGGCGAGCCGCTCGGGGGGCTCGCCGAGCATGATGGTGCGGGCGAGGGGCACGTGGTAGCGCTGGTGCACGCCGCACAGCTCGATCGTCGTCGCCTCGCCCTCGACGAACGGCGCCGCGCTCCAGGTCAGGTGCGGCGTGCCGGCCGCGTCCCCGGTCGGCAGCATCGGCACGATCGCCGGGTAGTCGCCGCCGTACTCGGGCGTGCCCATCGCCTGGGCGTGCAGGATCTCGGCGGCCACGTCGCACTGGCGCCGGCCCACGACGATCGACTCGAGGGCACGCTCCATCGCCAGCTCCGCGATCTGCCCGGCGATGCGCATGATCCGCTGCTCGTAGGGCGACTTGATCGCGCGCACCCAGTTGACCAGCTCGTTGCTGTCGATGCCCGGCGACTTCGGCAGGACCGAGGCGAGGGCGAGGTAGTCCCGCGCGGTGAAGAAGTGCGAGTCGCTCTCCACGCCGATGCGGAACGACGTGTCGTCCTCGACGAGCCCGAGCTCGCGGGCCCGGTCGCCGATCCACTCGTAGGGGTGGGCGTCCGGGCGGTGGACCAGCTCCTCGGGGTAGCCGTGCACCTGCTCCGGCGGCAGCCAGGCGGTGTAGCCCGCCCCGGCCGCGTCCATGGCCCGCGCGAACAGGTGCTGCTCGCCCTCGGCGGGGATGACGAGGCACTGCGGCATGTAGAACGACCAGGCGTTGTAGCCGGTCAGGTAGTACATGTTCGCCGGGTCGGTGACCACGAGCGCGTCGAGGTCCTGGGCGGCCATCGCGGCGCGCACCCGGGCCAGCCGGTGCGCGTGCTCGTCCTCCTCCGGTGTGGTGGTCGCGTGCTCGGGCGAGTCCACCGGGATCGCCTCGACCTCCACCGGGATGGGCTCGGCGTCCGGCGGTGCGAACGGAGGCACCTCGGTGGTGTCGGTGACCTGCTGGACCTGCGGGTCGGTGGCGATCGTGCGGTCGGTCGATTCAGCCAACGGGGGACCTCCTTCGGGACGTGTCGGGGACGCGGCGCCGTGCCGATCACGGCGGTTGCAGATTGTTGACAATACGAGCGTACGGTCGGGTCGGCCGGGGCAGCAACAGGGTGGCGCCGCGGGGTCTCGGCGGTGTCCCGGCGGTCAGGTCATGAGCAGCCGCTGACCCGCGCCGACCGCCTTGACGCCGATCTCGCGCAGGGCGCCCCACATGGTCACCTGGTTGGCCGTGACGATCGGCTTGCCGAGCTCGGCCTCGAGCGGGGCGATGAGGTCGAAGGTCGGCACGTTCGTGCACGAGACGACGATCGCCTCCGCCTGCGGGTGGTCCGCGCGACGGACCAGCTCGGCGACGACGTGGTAGGGCAGCGTCCAGATCTCGTGGTCCAGTCCCAGCTCGCTGCCGGCGACGACCACGTGGCCGGCCGTGGCGAGGAAGTCGTGCAACGCCCAGGTCACCTCTTGCAGGTATGGCGTGGCGACACCGACCGTGCCCACGTGCAGGTGGGCGAGCGCCTCGAGCAGGGCGCCGCTGGTGGTCACCGCCGCCGGTGCCCCGGCACCGAGCATCGCGCCGACGAGGGCGCGCTCGCCCTCCCGGCCGCGCACGAAGCTGCCGGACGTGCAGCAGAAGGCCATCGCCCCGGGGTGCACGGTGAGCACGTCCTGGGTGGCGGCGGCGACCGGGCCGACCTCCCCGACGTGGGCCATCGACTCCAGGGTCACGAACGGGGTCGCGACCGGCAGGCGGGTCAGGTGCAGTGACACGTCCTCGGGGCACCAGCGCCACAGCTCCCGGTCGAGGGCGAAGTCGTAGGGCGCGACGACGCCGACGCCGGTCAGCGGCGGGAGGACCGGGAAGTCGGTCAGGTCGGGGCGGGGCGCCCCCGCTCCTCCGGGGGTTGCGACACCCATGGGCCACCTCGTGGGAACGGGCCACCGGCGCGGTGGCGATTGTTGACAATCCTACTGAGCCATTCTTAGTCTCCGAAGGTGAACGCGCCGCCCGACTCGCCGCGTCTCGCGGTGCTCTGTGACCACCTCGACGACCCGCGCCCGGACCTGTCCCGCCTCGAGGGCCGCCTCGACGTCCGCTTCACCGACGCCGCCGGCCTCGGGGGCGCCCTGCGCGGGGCCGACGCCCTGCTGCTGTGGGACTTCTTCTCCAGCGCCCTGCGCGACGCCTGGCCGTCCGCCGACGCGCTCCGCTGGGTGCACGTCGCCGCCGCGGGCGTCGACACGCTGCTCTTCGACGGGCTCGTGGACTCCGACGTCCTCGTCACCAACGCGCGGGGCGTGTTCGACCGCCCCATCGCCGAGTTCGTCCTCGCCTCCGTCCTCGCGCAGGCCAAGCTCCTGCACGAGAGCCACGACCTGCAGCAGCAGCGCGTGTGGAAGCACCGGGAGACGTATGCCGTGCGCGGCCAGCGTGCCCTCGTCGTGGGGACCGGCGCGATCGGCCGGGAGGCCGGGCGGCTGCTCACCGCCGTCGGGATGGAGGTGCGCGGCGCCGGACGACGCGCCCGCGCCGAGGACCCGGACTTCGGCGAGGTGGTCGAGAGCGCCCGCCTCGCCGAGCACGTCGGCTGGGCCGACCACCTGGTCATCGCGGCCCCGTTGACCGACCAGACCCGTGGCCTCGTGGGCGCCGAGGTCCTGCACGCGATGAGGCCGGGGGCCCACCTGGTCAACATCGGCCGCGGGCCGATCGTCGACGAGGACGCGTTGCTCGAGGCGCTCCGGTCGGGGCACCTGGGAGCCGCCTCCCTCGACGTGTTCTGCACCGAGCCGCTGCCCGCCGACCATCCACTGTGGTCCGCGCCGGGTGTCGTGGTCAGCGCGCACATGTCCGGCGACGTCGTCGGCTGGCAGGACGAGCTGGCTCGCCAGTTCGTCGACAATGCCGAGCGGTGGCTGGACGGCCGGCCGCTGGTGAACGTCGTCGACAAGCGCCTCGGCTTCGTCCCGCCCGGCGGGACCGGTGGGACCGGCGAGACCGGTGACCGGCTGCTGGGGGCACCTCCCGCTGCCGGGGGACGCTCGAACGAGGAGGAGGGCGCAGCATGGGTGCGGTGACCGAGCTGAACCTGCTGTCCGCCGTCGACCTCGCCGAGGCCTACCGGTCCGGGGACGCCTCCCCGGTCGAGGCGACCGGGGCGGCCCTCGCCGCGATCGAGCGGTTCGACCCGCAGGTCAACGCGTTCGTGCTCGTCGAGCGGGAGTCCGCGCTGGCCGCCGCGAAGGAGTCCGAGCGCCGGTGGGGCGAGGGTGCGCCGCTCAGCCGCGTGGACGGCATACCGACCCCGGTCAAGGACCTGTTCCTGACCCGCGGGTGGCCGACGACCAAGGGGAGCCGCCTGATCGACGAGGCCGGCCCGTGGGAGGAGGACTCGCCGGTCGTGGCGCGGCTCCGGGAGGCCGGCGTGGTGCTGCCCGGCAAGACGACGACGCCGGAGATGGCGTGGAAGGGGGTCACCGACTCGCCCCGCTACGGCGTGACCGGCAACCCGTGGGGCGCCGGGCTCACCGCCGGGGGGTCGAGCGGCGGGTCGGCGACCGCGGTCGGGCTCGGCATGGGCACCTGGTCGGTGGGGACCGACGGCGGCGGCTCGGTGCGGATCCCGGCCTCGTTCACCGGGACCGTCGCGCTCAAGCCGACCTACGGCCTCATCCCGCACTACCCGGCCAGCGCGTTCGGCACGTTGGCGCACTCCGGGCCGATGACCCGCACGGTCACCGACGCGGCCCTGATGCTCGACCTCCTGGCCGGCTTCGACGCCCGCGACTGGTCGGCGATGCCCACACCATCCGGCTCGTTCCTCGACGGCCTCGGCGACGGCGTCGCGGGCCTGCGGGTGGGGTTCTCGCCGACCCTGGGCTTCGGGCGCAACGACCCCGAGGTGGAGGCGGCGGTGCGTGCCGCGGTGCAGGTGCTCGCCGACGCCGGCGCCCGGGTCGAGGAGGTCGACCCCGGCTTCGCCGACCCCGTGGACGCGTTCCACGTGCTGTGGTTCAGCGGCGCCGCCAAGGTCTTCGACGCCTACGACGAGTCGGCGCTGGAGCGGATCGACCCGGGGCTGCGGCGCTGCGTGGAGCAGGGCCGGACGCTGACCGCCTCGGACTACCTCGACGCGGTCGCGGTGCGGATGGCCCTCGGACAGACCATGGGCCGCTACCACCTGGACCACGACGTGCTGGTTACCCCGACGATGCCGATTCCCGCGTTCGAGGCCGGACGGGACGCGCCGACCGGCTGGCCCTCGGACCTGTGGACCAGCTGGACCCCCTACACCTACCCGTTCAACATGACCCAGCAGCCGGCACTGAGCGTCCCCTGCGGGGTCACCTCGGACGGCCGCCCGATCGGCCTGCAGGTCGTCGGGCCCCGGCACGCCGACGCGCTCGTGCTCCGGGCCGGACGCGCCTACGAGTCCCGGGCCGACCCGCTCCCGCCGCCCACGCTCCTGCGGGAGACGTAGGCCACGGTTTTCCCGCTCACCCAGGAGGTCCTGCATGACCCGCTACGTCAGCGTCACCCTCGAGAAGCGCGGCGTGCGCTGCCTCGCCAGGCTGCTCGACGACCAGGCCCCCCGCACCGCCCAGGCCGTGTGGGACGCGCTGCCGCTCGGCGGGCAGGTCTACCACGGCAAGTACGCCCGCAACGAGATCTACGCCCTGCTGCCCACGTTCGCGCAGGACCCGGGCCTCGAGAACACCACGATCACGCCGATCCCCGGTGACCTGTGCTGGTTCTCCTTCTCCTCCGACCAGCTCGGCAACCCGGCCTACGGGTATGCCGAGGGGCAGGGTGCCGCGGACCAGTCCCGGGTCGTGGACCTCGCCGTGTTCTACGGGCGGAACAACCTGCTCATCAACGGCGACCAGGGCTGGGTGCCCGGCAACGTGTGGGGCTCGATCGAGGAGGGACTCGACGAGCTGGCCGCCGCCTGCCAGGACATCTGGATGGCCGGGGCCACCGGCGAGACGCTGTCCTTCGCGCGCGCCGAGCCGCCGACCCGCTGATCCGGTCGCGGGTGGGCCGGTCGTCAGGTGGCGGCCCGGAGCTCGAGGTGGGCCATCCTGCCCGGCCGGGGTCGAGTCGGTTCCACCGCTCGACGCCCATCTCGGCGATCGCCATCGTCCGCATCACCTGCGGTTGGTGGGCCAGGGCGAGCCCCGGCTCGATCATCGTGCCGAAGCGGCGCCGGCTGCACAGCTCGCCGAGCCGGACGAAGAGGGTGCGGGGAGCGTCGAAGGGAATGCGGGCCATGGGGACCTCCAGGTGGTGCGGCTGCCGTCCGCCGGCTGGTGCCGGCCGTTCCGGCCTGTCACCCACGAGGACACCGCGCGCGTCGCGGACGTGACATCACTGACCGGACACCGCTTGCGCGAGCGACCTCGAGCGTTCCGCCCGAGACCGCTCGCGCCTGCCGTGTCCGGTCCCGGTGGGGCGACGCGTCAGGAGTCCCGCGGGGCGATCCCGGCAGCTGCGCGGGACTCGTGCTCGGCCCGTGCCCGCGCCAGCAGGTCCATCAGCTCCCGCTCGTCCCGGATCCGCCGGCGCTGGTTCTCCGGGAGGCCGCGGATGGTCGCGATCTCCTGCTGCAGGCGCTCGTAGGTCCGGGCGCGGGTCGCCTCGTCCGTCTCGTAGGTGGTCGACAGGTACTGCTCGGCGTGGTGGCGGGCCCCGGAGACCGCCGCCTGGGCCTTGCCGGCCGGGCTGAGCAGGGAGCCGAGGACCGTGACCACCAGCACGCCGATGATGACGCCCAGGGACAGTCCGGTGCTGACCTCGACCACGGGGACCGGCTGGCCGGCGTTCACGAACGGCAGCGTGTTCTCGTGCAGCGCGTGCAGCACCAGCTTGACGCCGATGAACACGAGGATCGCCGCCAGCCCGTAGCTGAGGTAGATCAGCCGGTCCAGCAGCCCGTCGATGAGGAAGTAGAGCTGGCGCAGGCCGAGCAGCGAGAAGGCCGTCGCGGTGAACACGATGAAGGTGTTCTGGGTGAGGCCGAAGATCGCCGGGATCGAGTCGAGCGCGAACAGGATGTCCGTGCCCGCGATCGCGACCATCACCATGAGCATCGGCGTCATGACTCGCTTGCCGTCGACCGTGGTGAACAGCCGGTCGCCGTCGTACTGCTCGGTGACGTGGAAGAACTTCCGGACCACGCGGATGAGCAGGTTGTCGGCGGAGTGGGACTCCTCGCTCTCCGGCTTCAGCATGTTGCCGGCGGTCACGATCAACACGAGGCCGAAGATGTAGAAGACCCAGGCGAAGCTGTTGATGAGCGCCGCCCCGAGGAAGATGAACCCGGTGCGGGCGACCAGGGCGAACACGATCCCGACCAGGAGCACCTTCTGCTGGTCCGCACGGGGTACGGCGAAGCTGGTCATGATGATGAGGAAGACGAACAGGTTGTCGACCGACAGCGCCTTCTCGGTGAGGTAGCCGGCGAAGTACTCCGACCCCATCTCACCGCCGCCCCAGGCGAGGACACCCACCCCGAAGAGCACCGCGACGCCCACGTAGGCCGCCGACCAGATGGCCGACTCCCGCAGGGACGGGGTGTGCGCCTTGCGCACGTGCGCGAAGAAGTCGAACACCAGCATGCCGACGATCAGGGCGGCAGTGCCGATCCACACCGGCTCGGGTACGGTCATGGGCCCCCACCCGCGGTCGCAGCGGTCGTCGGTCACCTCGTCCCGACAACGTAGCCCACACCGGCCCGGTTCCGCCGTGCGCGGCTGCGCTGGAGGGTGCGGCATGCTGTCTCCCGACATGACCGATCTGCACATCACCTCGCCGGCGAACCCCCGCCTCAAGGCGCTCGCCTCGCTGCGCCGCCGCCGCGCCCGGGAGGAGGCGGGCCTGACCCTCGTGGAGGGGAGCGAGGAGCTGCAGCTGGCCCTGGACGCGGGGGTGGTCCCGGAGGCGCTCCACCACTGCCCCGAGCTGATGCCCGACCCCGCTGCCCAAGCCGCCCTGGTCGACCGGGTCCGGGACCTGGGTGTCGAGACCGTCCGGCTCGGGCGCGCCGCCTTCGCGAAGGTGGCCTACCGGGAGGGCCCGGACGGCATCCTCGCCGTCGTCCGCGGGGTCGCGCGCCCGTGCGCCGACCTGCCTCTGCCGGGCCGCGTGCCACCGCTGGTGCTGGTCTCGCAGGGGGTGGAGAAGCCGGGGAACCTCGGGGCCATGCTGCGCACCGCCGACGCCGCGGGCGTCGACGCGGTGATCGCCGCGGACCCGGTGACCGACTGGGGCAACCCCAACCTCGTGCGGGCGAGCAAGGGCACCGTCTTCTCCGTGCCCGTCGCCAGCGACGACACGCGGACCACCCTGCGCTGGCTGCGGGACCACGGCATCGCCGTCGTCGCCACCACGCCCGACACCGACGTGGAGTACACGGACGTGGACCTCACCGGTGCGGTGGCGGTCGCGGTCGGTGCCGAGAAGCACGGCCTCACCGACGAGCTGCTGGCCGCTGCCGAGCACCGGGTCCGCCTCCCGATGGTGGGGCACGCGAACTCCCTCAACGTGGCGACCTCGGCGGCGATCGTGGTCTACGAGGCGGTCCGCCAACGCCGGGCGGCGGGCCGGTCGGCCTGACCCGGACCCGTCGCGGGAGAGCCGTCCGCGCTGTGTCAACATGAGCGCCATGCGTGTTGACCATGTCGTGTATGCAGCCGAGTCGGACGGCATGTTGCCGACCGCGAAGCGGGTGGCGGGGGCGCTCGGGCTCGAGCCGATCGACGGTGGTCTGCACCCGCGCTTCGGCACCCGAAACACCATCATCCCGCTCGCCGACCACCGCTTCATCGAGGTCGTCGAGGTGCTCGACCACCCCGCGTCGGACAAGGCGCCGTTCGGCCAGGCCGTGCGGGCGCGCTCCGCGGACGGCGGCGGCTGGCTGGGCTGGGTCGTCGCGGTCGACGACATGGCCGAGCCGGAGCAGCGCCTCGGCCGCGAGTCGGTGCCCGGCAACCGCTACCGCCCCGACGGCGTCGAGCTCACCTGGCGGCAGATCGGCGTGCGCGGACTGATGGCCGACCCGCAGGTGCCGTTCTACATCTGCTGGGACGACGACTCGGTCCACCCCTCCCACCTCGCCGACAACGACGTACAGCTGACCGCGCTGCAGATCGCCGGCGACCCCAACCGGGTGCGTGACTGGCTGGCGCTGCGCGGCGAGGTCGGCCGGGACCGTCCGGAGTGGGAGCCCGGCATCGAGTTCGACTTCGTCGCACCCAAGGGCACCCCGGGGCTGCTCTCGCTCGCCTTCCGCACGGCGAAGGGCGAGGTCGTCATCTGACCTGCTCCGGTGCACGCCCGGCCAGCGGCGTCACCAGGGCGAACGGCGCCGTCACGACCGTCCGGTCCGCCAGCTCGACGTGGAACCGCGTGCGGGCGCGCTTGAGCACCCGGCCGTGCTGGCCGGCATACCGCCCCGAGCCACCGAGGCGCACCCAGTCCCCTTGGGCCACCGAGGCGCGCCGGTGCTGCTCGTCCTCGACGGCCGCCTGCTCCACGGCGGCCACCAGGCCCGGGTCCTCCCGACGCAGCCGCAGCAGCGCGAGCTGGGCCTCGTAGCGCCGGCCCATCGGCACCTCCCGGCCGTGGAACAGCCAGTCGATCACGGCCTCGCGCCGGCCGGCCCGGGCGCACGGGACGCAGGTCATCACCGAGCCCGGCCGCCGGTGCCGACGGAACTCGTGCCCGGCGGCGCAGCGGCCGACCCAGGCGGCGGGCACCTGGACCGCCCCCTCCGGCATGCACCGCATCCCGGTGCAGCCGATCGACCGGGCCTTCGCCCGCCAGACGCCGTCGTGCCCGTGCTGCGGCCCG
The DNA here is from genome assembly GCA_035690725.1 of Segeticoccus sp. GTDB lineage: Bacteria > Actinomycetota > Actinomycetes > Actinomycetales > Dermatophilaceae > DASSKF01. The sequence continues at coordinate 7,145 of DASSKF010000157.1, read as the reverse complement.
ACGAGCGCGTGCGCGATCTCGTGCAGGACCGTGTCGCGGACCTCTGCCTCCTCCTGCAGCGGCGTGATGACCCGGCTCAGCCCGATCTCCCTCCGGTCGGCCCGGCAGACGCCCGCTCGGGTGCGGGCGTTGTCGAACGCGAACCGCCACCCGGTCAGCCCGTGCTCCCGGATGAGTCGGGTGGCCAGCTCGCGGGCCTCGGTCAGCTCCATCTCGTTCCCCCTCGGTCCGACGTGTGTTCGAGTGATAGCACGCTAGGCCAGGGGTCGGACAGCGCCCCGGGCCGGCCGGCACTCCACGACCCGCCCCTCACGGGAGTCGCGCCGACTCAGCGGCGGGCGAACCCCTTGAGCCGGAGGCTGTTCGTCACCACGAGCACGCTCGACAGGGCCATCGCGCCGCCGGCGATCATCGGGTTCAGCAGCCCGAAGGCGGCCAGTGGGATGGCGAGGACGTTGTAGCCGAACGCCCAGACCAGGTTCTGCCGGATGATCGACAGCGTCCGCCGGGACAGGCCGATCGCGTCGGCGACCGCGTCGAGGTCGGAGCGCATGAGCACGATGTCGGCCGACTCCATCGCCACGTCGGTGCCCGTGCCCATGGCGAGGCCCAGGTCGGCCTGGGCGAGCGCCGCGGCGTCGTTGACGCCGTCCCCGACCATCGCGACCGTGTGCCCGTCGCGCTGCAGCTGCTCGACGGCGGCGTGCTTGTCCTGCGGCAGCACGTTGCTCACCACGTGGGCCGGGTCGATGCCCACCCGGTCGGCCACCTCGCGCGCGGTGCGCTCGTTGTCGCCGGTGAGCAGGTATGCCGTGAGCCCCAGCTCGCCGAGCCGGCGCACCGCCGCGGGCGAGGACTCCCGCACCTCGTCGGCGACGGTGAGGGCCGCCCGGGCGGCGCCGTCCCACCCGACGTAGACGGTCGTGCCGGCACGCTCGGCGTCGGTCAGCTGCAGCAGCTCCTCGGGGACGGTGCCGAACAGGTCGGCCTTGCCGACGGTGACCTCGGTGTCCTTGATGCGGGCGCGGGCACCCTGTCCGGGGAGGTTGCTGAAGCCGGTGGCCTCGGGCAGGTCGAGCCGGATCTCCTTGGCGCCGGCGAGGATCGCCTTGGCCACCGGGTGCTCGCTGCCGGCCTCGACGGCGGCCGCCGCGCGCAGCGCCGCGGTCTTCGGGAGGCGGCCGGTCGTGCGGATCTTCCGCAGCCGGGCGGCGCCGGTGGTGACGGTGCCGGTCTTGTCGAGGACGGCGGTGTCGACCACCCGGGTCCGCTCGAGAACCTCCGGGCCCTTGATGAGCACGCCGAGCTGGGCGCCGCGCCCGGTCCCGACCAGCAGTGCGGTCGGCGTCGCGAGCCCGAGCGCGCAGGGGCAGGCGATGATCAGCACGGCGACCGAGGCCGACAGGGCGGCCGAGACGTCGGGCCCGGTCACGAGCCAGAGCACGAACGTCAGCACGGAGATCCCCAGCACGACCGGCACGAAGACCGCGCTGACCCGGTCGGCGAGCCGCTGCACCGGCGCCTTGCCGGACTGGGCGCGCTCGACGAGGCGCGTCATCTGCGCGAGCGTCGTCTCCGAGCCGACGCGGCGCGCGTCGACGACCAGCCGCCCGCTGGTGTTGATCGTGCCGCCGGTCACCTCGTCGCCCGGCTGGACGTCGACGGGCATCGACTCGCCGGTCACGACACTGGTGTCCACCGCGCTCACGCCGTCGACGACCACGCCGTCGGTGGCGACCTTCTCGCCGGGCCGGACGACGAAGTGGTCGCCCACGGCGAGCTGCTCGATCGGGATCCGCTGCTCGGTCGTGACCCGCGTGCGTGGGTCGATCCGGCGCACGGCCACGTCCTGGGCGCCCAGCTGCATCAGCGACTCCAGCGCGGACTTTCCGGAGGCACGGGCGCGGGACTCGGCATACCTGCCGATGAGGAGGAACAGCGTGACCACCGCCGCGACCTCGAAGTAGAGGTGCTCGGTGAACCCGGTGAGCACGGCCACGAGCGACCAGCCGTAGGCGGCAACCACGCCCAGGGAGACCAGCGTGTCCATCGTCGAGGCCCCGTGGCGCGCGTTGATCGCCGCCGCCCGGTGGAACGGCCAGGCGGCCCAGGTCACGACCGGCGTGGCGAGCAGCAGCTCGAGCCACGGAGCGGCCGGGCCCAGCGCGTCGCGCAGCGGCATGACCATCGCGATGAGGAACACCGGTATGCCGAGCGCGGCCGCGACGATCGCCCGTCGCCTCAGCGACCCGTCCCCCCGCGGGTGCTCGTCTCGGGCTGGTTTGCTCGGTTGCGGCCGGTCCTCGGGCGCCGACGAGCGGCCCGGAGCGAGCACGGGCACCGCGGGGCCCTCCTCGGACAGCACCGTGGCGCCGTAGCCGGTCTTCTGCACGGTGGCGAGGATGTCCTCGGTGCTGACCGGGCCGGCGAAGCGCACGACGGCCTTCTCGGTGGCGAGGTTGACCTCCGCGTCCACGCCCTCGAGCCGGCCCAGCTTGCGCTCGATGCGGGCCGAGCACGACGCGCAGGTCATGCCGGAGATGGCGAGGGTGAGCTCGTGCCGGGGCAGCGTCGCGTCGTCGGGCGCCTGCCGCTCGGCCGGCCGGCGGGTCTGCCGGGACTGGCTCTGCTGGGTCTGCTGGGTCATCGTCAGCTCCGCACCAGCCGGGCGATGGCGTCCGAGGCCTCGCGCACCTTGACGCTCGCCGCCTCGTCCGACTCGCGTGCCGCATCGACGACGCAGTGCCCGACGTGGTCCTCGAGCAGACCGAGGCTGACCGACTGCAGTGCCTTGGTGACGGCGCTGACCTGGGTCAGCACGTCGATGCAGTAGGTGTCGTCCTCGACCATCCGCTGCAGTCCGCGGACCTGGCCCTCGATGCGACGCAGACGCTTGAGATAGTCGTCCCTGGTCCCGGTGTATCCGGCCACGTTGTGCTCCTTCGGCTCGCTCACCTCGAGGAACATCATACCCCGCAGGGGTATTCCGCCGATCAGTGGCCCCGGACGCGCTCGGCCTCCTCGCCGAGGGCGGCGGCCAGCGCCCCGAGCCATCGTCGAGACTCCGGCGTCGCGCCCGATGCGTCGAGCGCCCGCTCCATGTGCTGCTGGACGTATCGGGCGACGCGGCGCCCCGCAGGAGTGAGGACGACGAGCACGCGCCGGCGGTCGTGCGCCTGCGGGAGCCGTTCGACGTGGCCCCCGCGTGCCAGCCGGTCGATCACCGCGGTGAGGGTGCCGGACCCGACGAGCATCCGGTCGGCGAGCTCTCCCGGCGAGAGCCGTCCCCCCGCGTCGGCGAGGTGTCCGAGCGCCACCGTCGCACTGAGGCTGAGCCCGACGTGGTCGGCCACGGCCTGGCGGAACCGCTGCCCGGCCAGGAGGACGGCACGCAGCTCCGCGGAGTCGCCGGGCCGCGGGGTCGCCATGGCGCAAGACGGTACCGCAGCCGGGAAGGTCTCTCGATATTCCAATCTCTTGATTTCCAAGTTAGATGCGACTAGCGTCGTGGGGCGCGGAGCCGGTTCACCGCTCCGCCCGACCGCTCTCACCCTGGGCACCACCGGCGGTGCCGGCGTGTCTGCCGGTGCCGCCTCGCCAGCACGACAGGACGAGCACATGAGCAGCATGGACACCAGCACGACGACCAGCACGATGACCAGCAACGTCGACCGGGACGGGCAGATCCGCCGCTTCGCGGCCCATGGGCACGCCCAGCTGGCGAGCGCAGGGGGACTGACCCTGCTCAAGGGGGTGTTCGAGCCCGGCTGGAGATGGTCCCGGGACGTCGCGCCGATCGCGCGCACTGCGTCCTGCCAGATCAGGCACCTCGGCCACGTGCTCTCCGGCCGCATGCACGTCTCGTTCCCGGACGGCTCCGAGGTGGAGGTCGGCCCGGGCGACCTGTTCGACCTGGCACCGGGGCACGACGCCTGGGTCGTCGGGGACGAGCCCTGCGTGATGGTCGACTTCTCGGTCGACGCGATCCGCTATGCCCAGCCGCGCTCCATGGCGGCAAGCGATCCGGCGGTGGACGACCCCGCCATGGACGTGGTCCGGCGCGGGTACGCCGCCTTCAACGCCGGCGACATCGAGACCCTTCGCGAGCTGTTCGCCGACGACGTGGTGCAGCACGTTCCCGGCCGCAGCCCCCTCGCGGGAACGTACCAGGGCGCCGACACCGTGCTCGGGTACTACGGCCGGCTCGCGGAGCTGACCGATGGCACGTTCCGCGCCCACCTCGTCGAGACCCACGGTGACGGTGCCGGACGCGTCACGGCGATCCACCAGATCGCCGCCACCCGGAACGGGGCCACCCGGTTCAGCCACGGCTCGATCCTGTTCACGGTGGTCGACGGCCGCGTCACCGACCTCCTCGAGCTGCACGCCGACCTCGCCGAGGACGACGCGTTCTTCGCGTGACCCGGGTCCGCGCCGACCCGTCCGCACCCCTCACCCTCGCCCCCACCACCCCCCTCGCCACCCGTCCATCCCACCTCGGAAGCAAAGGAAGCGTCATGCGTTGCATGCTCAAGATCGACGTCGACACCGACGCCGGCAACAAGGCGATCAGTGACGGCACCCTCCCCAAGATCATCCAGCAGGTCATGGACCGCACCAAGCCGGAGGCGACGTACTACGCCACGGAGTCGGGCTGCCGGAGCGCGTACCTGTTCTTCGACCTCGCGGACCCCGCGGACATCCCGCTCATCGCCGAGCCGCTGTTCCTGCACCTGGGCGCCAGGGTCACCATCGTCCCGGCGATGAACAGCGACGACCTGCAACGGGGTCTCGCCCAGCTCGCCTGACGGCCTGACGGTCGGGCGGCAGGGCGGCAGGGCGGCAGGGCGGCAGGGAGGTCGCTCAGGAACCGAGGAAGTCGACCAGCCGCGGCGCCAGCCCGACGTAGGTCTGCGGCGTCAGCTCCAGGAAGCGCTTCTCCACGTCGGCGGGCAGGCCCAGCCCGCGGACGAACTCGCGCAGGTCGTCCGGGGTGGTCCGCCGTCCCCGGGTGAGCTCCTTGAGCCGTTCGTACGGGTTCTCCATCCCCTCCACGCCCTGGGCGCCGAGGGCGCGCATCGCCGACTGGATCGGCTCGCCGAGCACCTCCCAGTTCGCCTCGAGGTCGGCGGCCATCGCCTCGGGCACCGCGTCGAGCCCGGCCAGGCCCCGACCGACGTTGTCGATCGCCAGCAGCGAGTGCCCGAACGCCGTCCCGATGTTGCGCTGCATCGAGGAGTCGGTGAGGTCGCGCTGCATCCGAGACTGCACGAGCGTCGACTCCAGCACGCCGAACAGCGCCCCGGCCACCTCGAGGTTCGCCTCGGCGTTCTCGAACCGGATCGGGTTGACCTTGTGCGGCATGGTGGACGACCCCACCGTCCCCTGGCCACGCACCTGCGCGAAGTACCCCATCGAGATGTAGCTCCAGAGGTCGGTGCACAGGTTGTGCAGCACCCGGCCGAAGCGGTCCACGTCGGCGTACAGCTCGGCCTGCCAGTCGTGGCTCTCGATCTGCGTGGTGAGCGGGTTCCACGTCAGGCCGAGACCCTCGACGAAGGACCGGGACACCGCCGGCCAGTCCGCGTCCGGGACCGCCGCCACGTGCGCCCCGAAGGTCCCGGTCGCGCCGTTGAGCTTGCCGAGGTACTCCGCCCCCCGCACCCGGCGCAGCTGCCGCCGCAACCTGTGGGCGCTGACGGCCAGCTCCTTGCCCATGGTGGTCGGGGTCGCGGGCTGCCCGTGGGTGTGCGCGAGCATCGGGACGTCACGCAGGTCGCGTGCCACCGTCGCCACCTGCTCGACCAACGCCTCGGCGCGCGGCAGCCACACCTGCTCGACGGCGCCCTTGACCATGAGGGCGTAGGACAGGTTGTTCACGTCCTCGCTCGTGCAGCAGAAGTGCACCAGCTCCGGTATGCCGTGCGCCTCCTGCCCGAGGACCGGCGCCAGCCGCTTCTTCAGGTAGTACTCGACCGCCTTGACGTCGTGGACCGTCTCGCGCTCGATCCCCGTGAGCTCGGCCACGTCGTCGGGGCCGAAGTCGGTTACGACCGCACGGAGGGCGTCCTTCTCCGCGCCGGTCAGCGCACGCACCCCCGGCACGACCCCGTGGTCGGTCAGGTGGATGAGCCACTCGACCTCGACGTGCACGCGCTCCCGGTTGAGGGCGGCCTCGGAGAGGTGGTCGACCAGCGGCGCGACCACCGAGCGGTAGCGGCCGTCGAGGGCGCTCAGGGGGATGGCGGGGGTTGCGTCAGCGAGCGAGGCCATGGGCCTCATCCTCCCAGAGCGGGCCCGGGAGCAGCGCCGGGCCGCCCCGGCCGGAGCGGCCCGGCCGGGCGACCCGCTAGCCGGTCGGCTGGTCCTCCACCCGCGGCACACCGATGAGGCAGAACGCCTCGCCCTGCGGCCCGGTGACCCGGGCGATGCGTCCCCACGGCGAGTCCTGCAGCTCGCCGCGCACGCTGCCGCCGAGCTCGGCGACCCGGGCCGCGGCCGCGTCGGTGTCGGCCACCCCGAAGTACACGGCCCAGTGGGCCGGCACCTCCGATTCCGCACCGGGCAGCCTGCCGATGCCGCCGCGCGGCCGGCCGTCCGCCGTCGAGAAGGTCGAGTAGGAGAAGCCGTCGCCGTCCATCGAGTCGTAGCCGTAGCCGAGCACCTGGCCGTAGAACCGCTTGGCCGCCTCGTCGTCGTGGCTCATCTGCTCGCTCCACACCAGCGCGCCCGGCTCGCCGTGGAGCTCGACGCCCCGGTGCGAGCCGGCCTGCCAGAGGCCGAACGTCGCGCCGGTCGGGTCGGCACAGTAGGCCATCCGCCCCATCGGGCCGACGTCCATCGGCTCCATCATGAAGCTGCCGCCAGCAGCCCGGACGGTGACCGCCGTGGCGTCGAGGTCGTCGACGGCCAGGTAGGTCGACCAGACGTTGGGGAAGGGGTTGTCCTCCGGCTTCGGGCTGATCGCGGCGACCTGCCGGCCCTGCAGCAGGCAGGTCACGTAGCCGCCGTACTCCGGCCCACTGTCCCGGCACTCCCACCCGAACAGCCCGGAGTAGAAGGCCTTCGCGGCCTCCACGTCGGTGACCATCACGTCGATCCAGCAGGGCGTGCCCTCGGGCCACACGTCGTCGTGGGTCGGCATG
>DASSKF010000156.1:0-11808 GCA_035690725.1 Segeticoccus sp. | reverse complement strand
GGCCAGGTCCTGCGGGATGTCCTCGCCGATCTGCCACTGGCCGAAGACGCGCATGATGTCGAAGTCGCCCTCCATGCACCGCACGAAGAGCTGCTGGCCCTGCACCTTGAACGCGACGTCGCCGTCCTCGTCGATGTCGGGCCGGAAGCCCTCGTCCTGCAGCGCGTCGAGGACACGGCCGCGCAGGGGGTGCTCGTCGCCCGAGGGCGGGAAGTTGGGCAGCGAAGTCGGATCAGTCATGGCCCTAACGTAACGATTGGCTGCGATGACCACCATGTCGACCCTGCGACCCTCCCCGGACCTCGCCCCGCCGCTCGGTGCCACCCTCACCGGCGCCGGCGCGGACTTCGCCGTGTATGCCGGCCACGCCGAGGCCGTCGAGCTGTGCCTCTTCGACGGGGGCGACCCGGGCGCGGCCCCCGAGCGCCGGTTGCCGATGCCGCAGCGGGCCCACGGCACGTGGTTCACCCACGTGCCGGGTGTCACCGAAGGGCAGCGCTACGCCTTCCGGGCCCACGGGGCCTGGGACCCGAACCGGGGCCTGCGGCACAACCCGAGCAAGCTGCTGCTCGACCCCTACGGCCGGGCCGTCGACGGGCAGGTGCGCTGGGCGCCGCCGGTCTTCGGGCACGTCGTCGACGACCTGCTGCGGGGCGACGGTGAGGTGCGTGACGACGGCGACAGCGCGACATACGTGCCGCGCAGCGTGCTGCTCGGTGACGACTTCGACTGGGGCGACGACCGCCCGCCACTCGTGCCGTGGGCGGAGACGGTGCTCTACGAGGCGCACGTGCGCGGCCTGACCATGCGCCACCCGGCCGTGCCGGAGCACCTGCGCGGGACGTATGCCGGGCTCGCCCACCCGGCCGTGCTCGAGCACCTGCGCAAGCTGGGGGCGACGACGCTCGAGCTGCTGCCGATCCACGCCTTCACCTCCGAGCCGGCCCTCGTGCAGCGGGGCCTGACGAACTACTGGGGCTACAACGCGCTCGGGTTCTTCGCCCCACACCCCGGGTACGCGGCCGCCACGACACCACAGGGGGTGCTCGACGAGGTGAAGGGCACGGTCCGGGCGCTGCACGCCGCCGGCCTCGAGGTCGTGCTCGACGTGGTCTACAACCACACCTGCGAGCAGGGCGGCCACGAGGGGGCCACCCTGTCCTGGCGCGGCCTGGACAACCGGGCCTACTACCGGCTGGACGCCCGGGGTCGGGACGTGGACGTCACCGGCTGCGGCAACACGCTCGATCTGCGCCACCCCGTGGTCACCCGGATGGTGCTGGACTCGCTGCGCTACTGGGTCGAGCAGGTGCACGTCGACGGGTTCCGGTTCGACCTCGCGCCGGCCCTGGCCCGCGGGCGGGACGACGCCTACGACCCGGACCACCCGTTCCTCGTCGCCCTGCGTACCGACCCGGTGCTGTCCCGGGTCAAGCTCATCGCCGAGCCGTGGGACGTGGGTGTGCACGGCTGGCGCACGGGACAGTTCCCGCCGCCGTTCGCCGAGTGGAACGACCGCTACCGCGACACCGTCCGCACCTTCTGGCTCGCCGACGCGGCCCGGGACCTGCGCCACGAGCCGGGGCACGGCGTGCGCGATCTGGCCACCCGGCTCGCCGGCTCCGAGGACCTCTTCGGCTCCCGGGACCGCGGACCGATCGCCTCGATCAACTACGTGACCGCACACGACGGCTTCACCCTCGCCGACACCACCGCCTACGAGCAGAAGCACAACGAGGTCAACGGCGAGGACGGCCGGGACGGCCACGACGACAACCGGTCCTGGAACCACAGCGCCGAAGGTCCCTCCACCGACCACACCGTCCTGGCCCGGCGGCGCCGCTCGATGCGCAACCTGCTCGGCACCCTGCTCACCTCGACCGGCGTGCCGATGATCAGCGCGGGGGACGAGATCGGGTGCACCCAGTGGGGCAACAACAACGCCTACTGCCAGGACAACGAGATCTCCTGGCTCGACTGGCAGCTCGAGTCGTGGCAGGAGGACCTGCTCGAGACCGCCCGGTTCCTCACCCGGCTGCGCCGCGAGCTCCCCGTGCTGCGGCAGCGCACCTTCTTCAGCAACCGGCCCCGGCACGACGGACGTGCCGCCCTGGACTGGTTCGCCGCCGACGGCCAGCCGATGCGGCCGGCGACGTGGGAGGACGGGCGGACCCGAACCCTCCTGGCGTACCTCGACGGCGGGCCGGTCGACGACCAGTCCGTCCTGCTGGTGCTGCACGCCGGGGTACAGGAGCGGGAGGTGACCCTGCCCGCGGTCCCGGGCGTGACGGCATACCGGCTCTGCTGGGACAGCACGTGGGAACGTCCCGACGAGCCGGCACCGGCACCCGACGACGCGCCGGCCCTCCCCGGGGAGCGCACCTGCGTGGGGCCGACCTCGCTCCGGGTCTACACCGCCACCACGACGACCTAGCGTCTTCCCGACGCATCGGGGTTCGCGTCGAACCTCGCCGATCGACGTCACCGACGGGGTGCAGCTCAGCTCACGGCGCGGTGGTGGTCGCCGATCACCCGCTGGTACCACTCGAAGCTGGACTTCGGGATCCGTTGCTGCGTCTCGTAGTCGACGTAGACGATGCCGAACCGCTTGGCGTAGCCCTCCGCCCACTCGAAGTTGTCCAGCAACGACCAGCAGTAGTAGCCACGCACGTCGACGCCCTCCGCCGTGGCGTCGGCGACCGCGCGCAGGTGGTTCTCGAGGTAGCGCATCCGGTCCGGGTCGTGCACGTGGCCGTTCGCGGCGACCACGTCGTCACAGGCACGGCCGTTCTCGGTGATGTAGACCGGTGGCAGCTGCGGATAGGTGTCGTGCAGCCAGCGCAGGAGCCGGCGCAGTCCGTCGGCGTCCACCGGCCAGCCCATCGCGGTGCGCTCCTCGTCGGAACCGACCACGTCCTCGTAGCCGAGGTCGTCTGCGGTGCGCAGCGCCGGGTCCGCCTCACGGAACGGCGCAGCCCGCACCCGGCTCGGGAAGTAGTAGTTCACACCGAGGAAGTCGATCGGTGCACCGGCGATCGCCAGGTCACCGTCGGTGAGCCACGCGAAGTCCGTGACCGGCCCCCAGGTCGACCGCGCAAGCGGCGGGTAGCGCCCGGCGAGAACGGGATCGGTGAACAGCAGGTTCGACAGCAGCAGCGCCCGGTCGGCAGCCTCCCGGTCCTGCGGGCAATCGCTCACCGCACTCACCGGCTGCAGGTTGAGGGTGATCCCCACCTGGGCCCGCTCGGAGGCGTCGCGGATCCGCTGGGCGGCGAGGCCGTGGCCCAGGAGAAGGTGGTGGGCCGCGGCGAGCGCCCCCTCGCCCTCCCGCGAGCCGGGCGCGTGGCGGCCAGTGGCGTAGCCGAGGATCGAGGAGCAGAACGGCTCGTTCACGGTGATCCAGCGGCCGACCCGGTCCCCCAGCGCCTCGTGGGCGATCCCGACGTAGTCGGCGAAGCGCTCCGCGGTGTCCCGCACCCGCCAGCCACCCGCGTCCTCCAGCGGTTGCGGCAGGTCCCAGTGGTAGAGCGTCACCGCCGGCTGCACGCCCCGCTCCAGCAGCGCGTCGACCAGGCGATCGTAGAACGCCAGGCCCCGTGGCTCGGCAGGGCCCTTGCCGTCGGGCTGGACCCGGGGCCAGGCGAGGGAGAGGCGGTAGGAGTCGACCCCGAGGTCGGCCATCAGGGCGACGTCCTCGGCATACCGGTGGTAGTGGTCGCACGCCTCGTCACCGGTGTCGCCGTTCGCGGTCCTGCCCGGGGTGTGGCTGAACGTGTCCCAGATGGAGGGACCGCGGCCGTCCTCGTGGACAGCCCCCTCGATCTGGTACGACGCCGTCGCGACGCCGAACTCGAAATCGGCCGGCAGGCCCAGGCGGTGCTGGTCCATCGGCTCACTCCCTTCTGTGGTCCGCGGCCGACGTCGCCGGTCGCCTGGTCTGTCCCGCTCGTTCCGGGCCGTCGTCGTCCGGCTGGTCTCCGACGAGCTCCAGGACGCGGACTCCGTATGCCGGGAGCGTCACCTTGCTGCCGGTCATGTCCGAACCCGCTTGGTCCTGTTGCCGATTCACGACGGAAACCGCGCGAGTGCCGGTCGGCAGCGGCAGCGCCACCTGCTGCTCCTCCGGAGTCTCGCTCACCAGCCACGCGAAGCGCCGCCCGTCGTCCCGCACCAGGCCGTCGACGAGCACGCCCGGGTTCTGCACGTGCATGGTCCGCCGCACCCCCGCCTCCCGGGCGAGCGCGTCGTAGAGCCGCCAGGTGTCGTCGGGGTTTCCGTCGGGGCGGGCCGCGGCGAAGTACTCGATCGGGTAGGTCGACAGGACGGCTTGGCCGGCTCCGACCGCGTGGCACGTCAACGCCACCCGGCCGTGCTGGTCCCGCGCCACGACCTCGGCGCCGTCGACCTCGACGGGAAGGAACGTCCGGGCGTTCGGGCCCCCCGCAGCCGGGAAGGCCAGGCGCTCACCTTTCCGTAGCCCACCGAAGTCGCGCTCCAGCTGCCACGTCACGATCTCGTCGCGGACCGGGTTCACTCGGCCGTAGGCCAGCTGGTGACGCACGCCGAACAGCTCGGTCGTGTGGCTCCACCACGGGCCGCGCTGGACATCGACCTCGCCCGAGCCGTAGGAGGTGTAGACGGTCGCGCCCTCGCGGGCCCGGTCCAGCAGCTGGCGCCAGCCGGGAGCCGTGAGCTGCTTGGTGGACGGCAGCAGGTAGAGGCGGAACCCCTCGGTGGCAGCGTCCGCCCTGGAGACGATCCCGTCCCGTTCACGCACGAGGCACGGCGGGAGGTCCGCCTCCCGCGCGGCGATGTGGGCCTGCTCGAGGCAGCGGAAGACGTAGCCGCGCTCCTGCTCGTGGAGCGTCAGCGGCTCGGTGCACTCGAGGTAGCTGGGGACGACGAGGGCCACGTCGCTGGGCCAGCGGACGCACCGCGTGATGTCCACGGCGTCCAGCACGGCACGGAACCTTCGCAGCTCCAGGAGCGGCGGCTTCGGGCGCCCGTTGGCGTCGGTGATGCCGAAGTGCAGCTCGAACGCGTGGTGGCTGTACGGCGGCTGGCCGGCCAGGTCGTCGTAGTCGGTGTTGTTCCACGCGAGCCACCCGGTGGCCCCGGCCAGCAGGGACAGGTGCAGCACCTGCCGGTAGTAGTGCGCGGCGTGCTCGTCGCTGGCGAAGTCCGAGGTCAGGCCGAACTCCTCCAGGACGACCGGTCGGCCGCCCACTGCCGCCAGCTCGCAGGTGAAGGCGGCCTTGAGGTGCTGCCGGACGACGTCGTCCTCCATGGGGTAGACGTGCGGACCGACGAAGTCGCTCAGCTCGGCCAGCTCGCGGACCGAGAAGCCGTTGTCGCGACCGGTGACCTCCACGCCCCACGCACCGTCGCCGATGGAGACCGGCTGGTGGCCGCCACCGGCGCGGACGGCCTGCAGCATCAGTTCCGCCCACGCCGACACCACCGCCGTGGGCGCGTGGCCGCCGTAGATCGGCATCTCGTTGGTGAGCAGCCAGGCGGCGACGGCCGGGTGGTCGGCGAAGCGACGGGTGACGCTCCGGACGTACCAGGCCTGCCGGGCCACCAGCCACGTGTCGGTGTAGAGGTCCCGGTCGTGCCGCCACGCCGGGTCCCAGTTCTCCCCCGACATGTGCCCGACGAGGAAGGTCGGGACGGTCCGCATTCCGAGCTCGTCGTGGAGGTCGAGGAAGCGCCGGTAGCGCTCCAGCACGGCCTCGTCCAGGCGGTGCGGCTCCGGCATGGCGTCCGGCCAGTAGAGGAACGAGCGGGTCGTGTCCAGACCGTGGTCGCGCAGGATGAGCAGCTCCGCCCGCCAGGTGTCGTCGGCGTCCTGGCGCCACATCAGCGGCCCTCCGCGGCGGGACCAGAAGTTGGCACCGACCCACGACGCCGCACGGCCGTTCACGCGGAGCGCCGCCAGGTCGCGACGCTGCGGGGCGTCCGTGGCCAGGTCGTCGGGCACGGCCGCCTACTTGACCGACCCGGACGTCAGCCCGGCGACCAGGTACTTCTGCAGCAGCAGGAAGCCCACCACCACCGGCACGGAGACGACGAGGGACGCCGCCATCACCTGGTTCCAGTAGACGTTGATGGCGGTGGAGTAGTTCTGCAGCCCGATGGACAGCGTCTTGGTCGAGTCGTTGGTCATCTGCGAGGCGAACAGCACCTCACCCCATGCGGTCATGAAGGAGTAGACCGCGACGGCCACCACGCCCGGCCGGGCTGCCGGGAGGACCACCCGGAACAGCGCACCCATCGTCGTCGTGCCGTCGATGCGAGCGGCCTCGTCCAGGTCCCGCGGGATCCCGTCCAAGTAGCTCGCGAGCATCCAGATCGAGAAGGGCAGCGAGAACGTCAGGTAGGTGACGATCAGGCCGAGGCGCGTCTGGTACAGCAGCGTGGTGCCGAGCGTCTTGTCGATGTTGGTGAAGATCAGGAACAGCGGCAGCAGGAAGAGGATGCCGGGGAACATCTGCGTCGACAGCACGGCACCGGTGAACACCCGTCGTCCGCGGAAGCGGTACCGGGACACCGCGTAGCCCGCGAAGATGGCGATGATGACGCTGAAGACGGTCGACACCGTGCAGACGACGAGGCTGTTGGCGAAGTAGCGCGCGAGGGGGACGGTGCTCCAGATCTGGATGAACGGCTCGAACGTCGGGTGGGCGGGCCACCAGTGGAAGGCGCCCTGCACGTCCCCCAGCGGCTTGATCGCGCTGGTGAGCATGTCGTAGAGCGGCACCACAGTGAACAGTCCGAGGACCACGACGACCACCCACCGGAACACCCGGAACGACAGCGGTTCACGCACGACGGGACCTCCGGGTCATGATGGCGAGGTAGAGCCCGGTCACCACGAGGAGGACGAGCAGCAGCAGCACCGACATCGCGGAGCCGAGCCCGAAGTTCCAGTTGATGAACGAGTTGCCGTAGATGTGGATCGAGATGATGTCCGCAGCCGCGGGCGCGGTGGGCCCGAACAGCACGAACGGCGTGTTGAAGTCGTTGAAGGTCCACAGGAACAGCATCAGGAGCAGCACGGTGTTGACCGGGCGCAGGGATGCCATGGTGATGTAGCGGACCTGCTGCCAGATGCCGGCGCCGTCGACGGCCGCGGCGTCGTAGATCTCGTCCGGGATGTTCTGCATGCCGGCCATCAGCATCAGGAAGGCGAACGGCCACGAGCGCCAGAGCGCCACCACGGTCATCGAGACGAACGCGTTGTCGCCGATCAGCCAGAAGACGGAGTGGTCGAGCAGGTGCAGGTTGCTCTGGAGCACGTGGTTCACCAAGCCGTTGTCGCGTTGGAACATGAAGCTCCACGTGATGACCGCGGCGTAGATGGGCAGTGCGTACGGCACCAGGAAAAGTGTCCGGAGCAGCCCCCGTCCACGGAAGCTGCGCTGCAGCACCACGGCAGCCGACATGCCGAACAACCACGAGAACCCGACCACGAGAACCGTGTAGGCGGCGGTGACTCCGAAGGACCGGAGCAGGTCCGACCCGAGGGGTCCGGAGAAGTCGAGGGCGACCCGGTAGTTCCCGAGTCCGGCATACGGGGCCGCCGACCAGTTGGCGATGAAGAACTGGGTGAGCTCGACGAAGCTCATCCACACGCCCACGAGCATGGGGATGATGTGGATCAGCAGCTCCAGCAGCACGGCGGGTGCCACCAGGAGGTAGGGCGTGGTGCGCTGCCACGTCAGGTGGTGGCGGCGCCGCTGCGCCCCCCGCCCGTGTGCCGGTGCGCGGACGGGGGGAGGCGTGGTGTGGGTTGTGGCCAACGGACCGGCCTCAGCCGGCCATCTTCTGTTGTGCCGTCTGCAGGGCGGCCTTCACGTCAGCCGTGCTGACCTTGTCGCCGGTGGCAGCTTGCGCCAGGAGCGTGTTGACCGCGTTGCCGACGTTGGTCTCGAACTCCGACTCGGCGGGGACGAGGGGCAGCGGCACGGCCTTGGTGGCCAGGATGTCCTGGAAAGTCTGGGCCTCCTGGGGGTTGTCCGTGAAGTTGACCTTGCCGCCCTTGACCACCGGCAGCGCCGTGTACGGCTTGTCGAGGATCGCCTGCTCCTCGGGGCTCGTGAGGAACTTCACCAGCTTGAGCGACGCGTCCTTGTTCTGGGTGTTCTTGAAGATCGAGACGTTGATGCCGGCCACGAAGCTGGCCACGTCCTTGCCGCCGGGCGGGAGCGGGCTGGGGGCGGGGATCGCCACGACGCCGTACTCGCTGGTCTTCATCCCGTCGGCCTGCAGGGTGTTGTCGGCGTTGTTCTGGCTCATCAGCATCGCGGCCTTGCCCTTGGCGAAGTCACCCGGCGCCTCGGGGCCGTTCTTGTACTGCACGCTGCTGGGGTTGACGACGCCGTTGCTCATCAGGTCGACGTACTGCTTCACGCCGGCCACCATGCCCGGTGTGGTGAACGTCGGGTTGCCCTGCGAGTCGAAGGGGTCACCTCCGTGCTGCTGGCCGAAGATGAACGCGAAGTGCACGCTCTCGGTGTAGCTGCCGCCCTCCATGGCCATGCCGTAGACACCCTTGGACGGGTTGGTCAGCTTGTGCGCGTCAGTGACGAGCTCCTGCCAGGTCGTCGGAGGCTTGAGGCCCGCGTCGGCGAACATCTTCTTGTTGTAGTAGAGGCCGTAGACGAGTCCGTACAGCGGCACGGACGTCGGGGTCTTACCGGGGGCCCCACCGGTCGCGAGGGACGTCTCGACGAACTTGTCCTTGCCACCGATCGCCTGCATCGCGGCCTTGTCGAACGGCATGAACGCGCCGGTGGCCTGCAGGGAGGCGGCCCACGTGTTGCCGATGTTGAGCACGTCGGGGCCCTGGCCGCTGGTGGTGGCGCCCAGGATCTTGTTGAGCAGGTCCGGCCAGCCGATGACCTGGAGCTTGACGTCGACCCCCGTCTGCTTCGTGAACTTGGCCAGCTCCTTGCCCAGCACCTTCTTGTCCACCTGGATGCTGGCGCCCTGGTTGCTGGCCCAGTAGGTGATGGTGCCGCCACTCCCGCCGGAGGCGCCACCGCCACCACCGCCGCTTCCGCCGGCCACGGTGCTGCCCCCTCCGGCGCACGCGCTGAGCGCGAGGGCAGCGGCCACGCCCGTCGCGGTGAGGATCTGAGCTTTCGCGGGAACTTTCACGGGAACTCCCTGAGGACGGCGATCTGGTCTCGGCGACCGACCGGCTGGTTCCTTCATTGGAGCACTTACCCGGTTCAGTTGTCAGGACCCTGTGACCGAACCGTTATCGAAGGCTTTCCCGGTGCCCGCCCTCGTCGGGTCAGGGGCACGGCGCCGTCAGCCCGAGGGTGCCGTGGACTCCCGCACCGACAGGGTCGACGGAGGGACCTGCACCGGGCCGGGCCGCTTGCCGTCGACGACATCGAGCAGCAGCCGCGCCGCCATCGCGCCGAACTCGGGGGTGTCGCGGCCGAGCGCCGTCACCGCGGGGCGGGTCACCGACATCAGGGCGGAGTCGTCCCAGCTCGCCACCGCCACGTCCTCGGGCACCCGGCAGCCCACCTCGGCCAGCGCGCCGAGCCCCGAGACGGCCATCACGTCGTTGCCGTAGATGATCGCCGTCGGCCGGTCCCGCCCGGAGACCATCCGGGCGGTCTCCTCCCCGGCCCGAGGGCCGGTGTAGTCCGCTTCCACGGTGGTGATCTCGAGGCCGCGCCGGCGCGCGGCACTGCGGACGCCGCGCCGGCGCGCCCGCTCGTGCACGAACTCGAGCGGTCCGCTGACGTGCGCGATCCGGCGGTGCCCGAGGCCGGCGAGGTGCTCCACCACGATGGCGGCGTCGGCGGCCTGGTCGGTCCACAGGCACGGAACCTGCCCAGGCTTCACCGGGCCGCCGCACAACACGGCCGGCACCCCGATGCGGGAGACCGCCTGCACCCGCGGGTCGCGGTAGCGCTCGTCGACCATGATCACGCCGTCGATGCGCCGCTCCCCCCACCACCGTTCGTAGGTGTCGATCTCCACCTCCGGGTGGTCACCGATCACCTTGAGCAGGAGGCTGCCGCCCGACTGGTTGAGCACCGACTCCACACCTGCCAGGAACCGGATGAAGAAGCTCTCCGCGGTCAGCACGTCGGTGGGGCGGGACAGCACGAGGCCCACGACACCGGTGCGCGCGCCGGAGAGCGCGCGGGCACTGCTGCTGGCGTGCCAGCCTCGCTCCTTGGCCAGCTCGAGCACGCGCTGCCTGGTGTCGGCCGCCACGCCCGGCAACCCGTTCAGCGCATAGGAGACGGCAGCCTTGGAGATGCCCAGCTCGCGAGCCATGTCGGCCATGCGGACACGCGGCCGGGAGGCCTCCGGCTCCACCGACGAGCTGTCCTCCGCCATGGCTCACACCCTTCGTGAAGGAGACCATGGTACTGAAGCGGTTCAGCCGGCATCGAGACTCCCCTGGAGGTCCGGTCAGGCGTTGGCGACGAGGCCGAGCTCGCTGACGCTCGCGAGGGACTCGTGGCGGGGCAGGACGCGCACGCTGTAGCCGAACGGGCCGGTGCGGGTGAGCTGGACCTCGCCGTCGAACCGGTGCCGGCCGGCCTCGTAGCCCTCGACGTGGCGCAGCGCCGCCCGGGTGACGTCGCTGAGGTCATCCGCCTCCGACGCGCGCCCGTAGACCACCTGCACCTGCACGTCCTCCGGCGAGAGGTCGCCGAGGGTCACGTAGGCGGTGACCTGGAACCGGTCGCCCACCTGCGGCGAGTCCGAGACGCCCGAGGAGTCGACGTGGTCGACGCGCACGCCGTCCCACGCCGCCACCAGCCGGCTCTTGTAGTCCGCCAGGTCCTTGGCGCCGGGGTGCCCCGGGCCGTCGACGTGCCAGCCGGCCCGCGCGGCGGGAAGGTACAGCTCCTCGACGTAGTCGCGCACCATCCGGGTCGCGAGCACCTTGGGGCCGAGGGTCGTCAGCGTGTGGTCGACCATCGACAGCCAGCGCTGGGGCAGTCCGTCGGCGTCGTGGTCGTAGTAGAGCGGGGCGACCGAGTCCTCGATGAGCTCGTAGAGCGCACTGGCCTCCAGGTCGTCGCGGCGGTCCGCGTCCTCGACGCCGTCCGCGGTGGGGATGGCCCAGCCGTTCTCGCCGTCGTACCACTCGTCCCACCAGCCGTCGAGGACGGACAGGTTGAGCCCGCCGTTGAGCGCCGCCTTCATGCCGGAGGTGCCACAGGCCTCGAACGGGCGCAGCGGGTTGTTCAGCCAGACGTCGCACCCCGGGTAGAGGTACTGCGCCATGGCGATGTCGTAGTTGGGCAGGAACACGATGCGGTGCCGGATCTCCGGGTCGTCGGCGAACTGCACCATCTGCTGGATCAGCCGCTTGCCCGTCTCGTCCGCCGGGTGGCTCTTCCCGGCGATGACCAGCTGGACCGGACGCTCGGGGTGCAGCAGCAGCCGCTTGAGCCGGTCCGGGTCGCGCAGCATCAGGGTGAGCCGCTTGTACGTCGGCACCCGGCGGGCGAAGCCGATCGTCAGCACGTCCGGGTCGAGCACGTCGTCGATCCAGCGCAGCTCGGCCGGGCTGGCGCCCCGCTTGAGCCACGACGAGCGCAGCCGGCGGCGGGCCTCGGTGACGAGCTGGGAGCGCAGCTCGCGCTTGGTGGACCAGACCGCGTCACCGGGGATCTTGCCGATGCGGTCCCAGGCCTGCTCCTCCTCGATGTTGGTCGTGCCCACGTAGGTCTCCGCGAGCTCGAAGACCTTGCGGTCCACCCACGTCGGGGCGTGGACGCCGTTGGTGATGCTCGTGATCGGGACCTCGGCGTCGTCGAA
>DASSKF010000155.1:0-6764 GCA_035690725.1 Segeticoccus sp. | reverse complement strand
CCGGCGGTCATGCTCATCGCCGTCTTCGCTGCCATGATGACGCCCACCCCGGACGCCTGGACCATGCTCGCGCTGATGATGCCGATGATCGCGCTCTACTACGGGGCCGTGGGCGTCGCCTTCCTCCTCGACCGCAAGCGCTCCCGCGCACAGCCGGACTGGGTCGACGTGCCCGACGACGAGGCCAGCGAGCTGTAGTCCCGTGGCCAGGGCCGGGAGCCGGCGGATCGCGCTGCTCGTGAACCCGACCTCCCGCGTCGGTCGGGGCGGCCGGGCCGGGCGGCAGCTGGCCGGTCGGCTGCGCGCCGACGGCCACGAGGTGCTCGACGTGTCCGAGGAGACCGCCGAGGCGGCCCACCAGCACGCGCGGGCGGCCGTCCGCGGCGGCGCCGACGTCCTCGCCGTCGTCGGCGGCGACGGGATGGTGCACCTCGGTGCGGACGTGTGCGCCCGGACCGACTGCGCCCTCGGGATCGTGGCCTCCGGAACCGGCAACGACGTCGCGCGCTCCCTCGGGCTCCCGGTCCACGACCCCGCGCGGGCGGCCGACATCATCGCCCACGGAGAGCCGCGACCGATCGACCTGGGCAGGCACACCGACGACGAGGGCCACCCGCACTGGTTCGCCGGCGTCCTCGCGGCGGGCTTCGACGCCGTGGTCAACGAGCGGGCGAACCGGCTGCGCCGTCCCCGGGGACGCGCCCGCTACCTGCTCGCCGTGGCCCGGGAGCTGCCGGTCCTCCGGCCGATGCCCTACACCATCCGGGTCGACGACCAGGAGGTGCGCACCGAGTCCGTGCTGGTCGCGGTCGCCAACGGGCCGGCATACGGCGGGGGCCTGCAGATCTGCCCGCAGGCGCGGATGGACGACGGCCTGCTCGACGTCCTGGTCGTGCACCCGCTGCCGGTGACCGAGCTGCTGCGGGTCCTGCCCCGGGTCTTCCACGGCGGGCACCTGGGCCACCCGGCCGTGCAGCTGCTGCGCGGGCGCGAGGTCGAGCTGGCCGGGCCCGACCTGGTCACCTGTGCCGACGGCGAGCGGTTCCGGCCCCTGCCGCTGGCGTGCGAGGCCGTCCCGGCGGCGGTCCGCGTCGTGGTGCCCGGATGAGGGCCCCCGCTCGCTGACGTAGCCTGAGCCCATGTCCACCCCCGCGCAGCGGTTCGCCGCTGCCCAGGAGCGGGCGCGGTTCGCCGCGTCGACGGCGGGGCAGTTCGCGGCGGGCTACGACTTCCCTCTCGACGACTTCCAGGTGCGCGGCTGCCGGGCCGTGGAGGAGGGGCGCGGCGTGCTCGTCGCCGCCCCGACCGGGTCCGGCAAGACGGTGGTGGGGGAGTTCGCCGTCCACTTGGCCCTGGAGACCGGCCGCAAGGCGTTCTACACCACCCCCATCAAGGCCCTGTCCAACCAGAAGTATGCCGACCTCGTGCGCCGGCACGGCGCCGACCGGGTCGGCCTGCTCACCGGCGACGCCTCCGTCAACGGGGAGGCACCCGTCGTGGTCATGACCACCGAGGTGCTCCGCAACATGATGTATGCCGGGACGACCACCCTGGACGGCCTCGGCTACGTCGTCATGGACGAGGTGCACTACCTCGCCGACCGGTTCCGCGGGGCGGTGTGGGAAGAGGTCATCATCCACCTGCCCGAGTCGGTGCAGGTGGTCTCGCTGTCCGCGACGGTCAGCAACGCCGAGGAGTTCGGCGACTGGCTGAAGGAGGTCCGCGGCGCCACCGACGTGATCGTCGAGGAGCACCGCCCGGTGCCGCTGTGGCAGCACATGATGGTCGGCCGCGAGCTGCTCGACCTCTTCGTCGACCAGCAGGCCACCGGCGGAGGCGGGGAGGGCGCCCGGGTCAACCCGCGACTGCTCGAGCGGATCCGGCGCCTCACGCGGGCCACCGACCGGCACGGGCGCCTGGAGGACGCCGGGGGACCGCGGGGACGGCGCGGCCGGGCACGCAAGGGCCGTGGCGGGCCGCCGCCGGGCCGGGGCGGCCACGGAGGGCGGTTCGGTGGCCGGCCCGGCCGCGCCGAGGTGGTCCAGCGACTGGACCACGACGGGCTGTTGCCGGCCATCACGTTCATCTTCAGCCGGGCGGGCTGCGACGCCGCCGTCGGCCAGCTCCTGGCGTGGGGGACCCGGCTCATCCCCGACGAGGAGGGGAGACGCATCCGGCGCATCGTGGAGGAGCGGGTCAGCGCGATCGCCGCCGAGGACCTCGGGGTGCTCGGCTACGCCGACTTCGTCGAGGGCCTCTCGCGCGGGTTCGCCGCGCACCACGCCGGCATGCTGCCGACCTTCCGCGAGATCGTCGAGGAGCTGTTCACCGAGGGGCGGATCCGTGCGGTGTTCGCCACCGAGACCCTGGCGCTCGGCATCAACATGCCGGCGCGCACCGTCGTCGTCGAGCGGTTGGTGAAGTTCAACGGTGAGACCCACGCCGAGATCACGCCGGCGGAGTACACCCAGCTGACCGGCCGAGCCGGCCGGCGCGGCATCGACGTCGAGGGCCACGCGGTGGTGCTCGCCGGTCGCGACGTCGACCCGCTGGCGGTGGCCGGGCTCGCCTCCACGCGCACCTACCCGCTGCGCTCCAGCTTCCGCCCGACCTACAACATGGCGGTCAACCTCGTGGCGCAGGTGGGCCGGGACACGGCCCGCGAGATCCTCGAGACCTCCTTCGCCCAGTTCCAGGCCGACCGCGCCGTCGTCGGGATGTCCCGCCGGGTGCGGCGCAACGAGGAGGGCCTGCAGGGCTACGCGGACGCGATGCGCTGCGACCGGGGCGACTTCGCCGAGTACGCCGAGCTGCGCCGGCGCATCAATGCCTTGGAGAAGCAGGCCGCCAAGCAGCGGTCGGCCAGCCGGCGGGCCGAGGCGGAGCTGAGCCTGGAGCGGCTGCGTCCCGGTGACGTGTTCCGGGTGCCGGCCGGCCGCCGGGCCGGGTACGCCGTGGTCGTGCGGGACACCCAGCGCGGCAACGGGCACAGCCGCCTGCCCACCGTCGTCACCACCGAGGGGCGGCTGAGGCGTCTTGCCCCCGACGAGGTGTCGGGACCGGTCGAGGCGGTCGCGCACATCGACGTGCCGCGGAACTTCAACGCCCGCAACGTGAAGGCACGCCGCGACCTCGCGTCGACCCTGCGGGTCCGGGTGCCGCACGACCCGCCTCCGTCGCGTCGCGGGGCGGCCGCCCGTGACGGGGTGCAGGGGCGTGCCGGCGAGGTCCGGCCGCCCGGTCACGGACCGGACCCGACCGGCGCCGTTGAGGACGAGGTCGCCGAGCTCCGGCGCCGGCTCAAGGCGCACCCCTGCCACGCCTGCCCCGACCGGGAGCAGCACGCCCGCTGGGCCGAGCGGTGGTGGCGGCTGCAGCGGGAGACCGAGGGACTGCAGCGCAAGGTCGAGGGCCGGACCAACTCGGTGGCGCGCACCTTCGACCGCATCTGCAAGCTGCTCGACGAGCTCGGCTACCTCGACGACGACGGCACCGCGGTGTCGCCCAGCGGGCAGACGCTGCGCCGCCTCTACACCGAGAAGGACCTGCTCGCCGCCGAGTGCCTGCGGCAGGGCCTGTGGCGTCGTCTCGACCCGGCCGGCCTGGCGGCCGTGGTCTCGATGCTGGTCTTCGAGCCGCGCCGGGACGAGGGCGACCTGTCGCCCCGGGTCCCGAACGACGACGTGTGGGAGGCCCGCGAGCGGATGCTGCGGGTGTGGTCGGCGATCGAGGACCGCGAGCGGTCACACGGGCTGCCGCTCACCGGCGAGCCGGATGCGGGCATGGCCTGGATGATGCACCGGTGGGCGAGCGGCGCCCGGCTGGACGTCGTCCTGCGGGACTCGGACATCTCCGCCGGCGACTTCGTGCGCCGCACCAAGCAGGTCGTCGACCTGCTCGGGCAGGTGGCCGACGCCGCACCGGAGCCCGCCCTGGCGAAGACGGCCCACCGGGCGGTGGACGCCATCCTCCGCGGAGTCGTCGCCGCCGACCGCCTGGACTGACCACCCCTGCCCGCAGTGCGTGGTGAGGGATGGCACGCGGCGTGCTCAGTGCACGAGGACCGGGGGAGCACCCTCATCGGCGTCGTCGCCCAAGTGCGACTCCTCGCGCTTGCGCGGCAGGAAGAAGGCCGGCACCAGCGACAGGGTGACGAGGAACGCGGCCACCCAGAAGGTGTGCGCGAAGGCCCCGGCCGCCTGGTCCGCGACCGTCGCCGCGAGCGCGTGCATCGCGGCGGCCGGGTCGCCCGTGTGCTGGGAGAGGAAGTCCGCGACCGCCGGCAGCTTGCCGGCCAGGGCCTGCAGCTGTGAGGGGTCCTTCGCCGTGGACGCGGCTTGCAGGTACTCGCCGCCCTGCAGGACCAGCGGGTGGTCCTTGAACGCGTTGGTCAGGACGACGGAGAACGTCGCGACACCCACCGAGCTCGCGATCTGCTGGGTGATGTTGAGCAGCGTGGACCCTCGGGCGACCTCGTGGTGGGTCAGCGTCTTGAGGGCGGCGGTCATGATCGGCATCATCGTGGCGCCCATGCCGAGACCCATGACGAACAGCACCGGGATGAGGAAGCCCCAGTGCGAGGAGTCGGCCTGGATCTGGGTCAGCGCGAACATCCCTCCGATGATGAGGACCAGGCCGACGGGCACGATGCGGCCGACCGGGAACCGGTCGGCGAGGGCGCCCGCGATCGGCATGGTCAGCATGGCCCCGACGCCCTGCGGCGCCACCAGCCACCCGGCCGCGAGCGGGGTCTCGCCCTGGACCTGCTGCAGGAACTGCGGCACGAGCAGCAGCCCGCCGAAGAACGCCGCCGCGAAGATGAACATGGTGACCACCGAGACCGTCAGCTGGCGGTTGCGGAACAGGCGCAGGTCGAGCAGCGGGTGCGCCGGCTTGAAGCTGTAGAGCACGAACGCCGCCATCAGGGCCAGCCCGATGAGTCCGGGGGCGAGGACCTTGACGTTGCCGATGCCGCCCTCACCGGGGATGGAGGAGACGCCGTAGAGGAACAGGGCCAGGCCCGGGCTCATCATCAGCATGCCCACGACGTCGAACGACTCGGACGGCTGCGGGCTGTCCTTGGGCAGCGCGAACAGCGAGTAGACGATGGCGATGATGCCCACCGGCACGTTGATGAGGAAGATCCAGTGCCAGCTGAAGTGGTCGATGAGCCACCCGCCGAGGATGGGGCCGAAGATCGGGCCCAGCAGCATGGGGATGCCGAGGATGGCCATGAGCCGGCCCATCCGCGCCGGACCGGCTGCCCGCGTCATGATCGTCATGCCGAGGGGCATGAGCATGCCGCCGCCGAGTCCCTGCAGCACCCGGAAGCCGATGAGCATGCCGATGGAGCCTGCGGTGGCGCACAGCGCCGAGCCGAGCGTGAACAGCAGGATGGCCATGATGTAGAGCCGCTTGGTGCCGAACCGGTCCGCGGCCCAGCCGGACAGCGGGATCACGGTCGCGAGGGCGAGGGTGTAGCCCGTCACGGTCCACGCCACCGTCGAGTAGTCGAGCGGCACACCGCCGTCGGCGAAGGCCGTCTGGAACGTGCGCAGAGCGACGTTCACGACGGTGATGTCGAGGATCGACATGATCGCGCCGAGCACGACGACGCCGGCGACCTTGAGCACGGCGGCGTCGATCTTGTCGGGATAGTCCACCGGGGGTGTGGTGGGAGCGGACACAGCGGACCTCTCAGGTGGGTGAGGGAGGACGGCGCCACGTCGCTGGGTGCCGCCTGAAAATCTTAGTCCTCCCCGCTGACCGGTCGCGCCCGATTTTCCGCTGTGCGGGAGGAGACGCTCGTCACTCCGATCCGAGCCGGAGGGCGGCCAGGACCCGGTTGACGGGGGAGCGCACGTCGAGCTCTTCGGCGAGGGCGAGCAGCCGCTCCGGGTCGGCCACCGTCGTCGGCAGGGCACCGGCGACGGCACCCACCGGGGCGTCGTGCGCGACCCGCACCACGAGTGGTGCGGCGTCGAGGTAGTCCGATGCGTCCTCGAGGTTGCGCCGCCGGGCGCCCTTGAGGTGCGGGTCACCGTCGGCGACGGCGGCCCGCAGGCCCTCCAGGTCGGCATACCGGTTGACGAGGGCGGCGGCGGTCTTCTCCCCGATGCCGGCCACGCCCGGCAGCCCGTCCGAGGTGTCGCCGCGCAGCACGGCCATGTCGGCGTAGGCCCGGCCACCACTGATGCCGTACTTGTCCTGCAGCACCGCCTCGGTGACCAGGTCGGGGGAGCGGACCCCACCCTTCGCGGTGTAGACGATGCGTACCGGGACGGCGTCGTCGACGAGCTGGAACAGGTCCCGGTCGCCGGTGACGACGTCCACGGCGCCGCGGTCACGCCACTGGTGGGCGAGCGTGCCGATGACGTCGTCGGCCTCGAAGCCGTCGGCGCCGACGCGCTCGATGCCCAGCGCCGCCAGGACGTCGACGATCATCGGCACCTGCGGCTGCAGGTCCTCGGGGGTGTCCTCGACGGAGTCGCTCCCGTCGCGGAGCCGGTGGGACTTGTAGGACGGGATCGCCTCGACGCGGAACGCCGGCCGCCAGTCGTTGTCCCAGCAGGCGACCAGGTGGGTCGGCTCGTAGCGGGCCACGAGGGTGGCGATCATGTCGAGGAACCCGCGCACTGCGTTGGTCGGCGGCGCGCTCCGGGAGGCGCGCCGGTCCGGCACCCCGTAGAACGCGCGGAAGTAGAGGCTGGCCGAGTCGAGCAGGAGCAGGCGGTCGCCGGTCATGCCGCTCATCGTGCCATCCG
>DASSKF010000154.1:0-3434 GCA_035690725.1 Segeticoccus sp. | reverse complement strand
GTTGGAGATCACCACGTCGACCGAGGCCTCGGGCAGCGGGACCTGCTCGATCGTGCCCTTGAGGAAGGAGACGTTGTCCACGCCGGCCCTGGCCCTGTTGGTCTCGGCGAGCGCGAGCATCTCGTCGGTCATGTCGACGCCATAGGCGAAGCCGCTCGGCCCCACTCGGCGGGCGGACAGCAGCACGTCGATCCCACCGCCGGAGCCGAGGTCGAGCACCGTCTCCCCCTGCCGCAGCTCGGCGACGGCAGTCGGGTTACCGCAACCCAGGCTGGCCGCCACGGCGGCAGCGGGCAGCTCACCCTGCGTCGCGGCGTCATACAGACTGGCGCCGAAGGCGTCGTCCACCTCGCCGCTGCCTCCGCAGCAGGAGGAGGTGTCGGGGGTGCAGCAGCCCGCGTCGACGAGGGGCAGCGCCTCGCGGCCGGTGTCGGTGACGGCGGTGGCTGCGGCGGCGTAGCGCTCGCGCACCTGCTCGCGGAGGTCGGTCTCGCTCATGATGTGCTCCTATCGAAGTTCGTCGATGGGTCGAGCGTGCAGGACATATCGACAGATGTCAATGGGACGTGCGACCCTGTGTCCATGACAACCGAGCTGCTGGTCGACGACCTCCGGTCCTGCTGCGCCGGCGTGACCGGCGGCGCACTCGAGGTCGAGCAGGCCGAGCGGCTCGCGACGGCGTTCCGGGCCCTCGGCGACCCGACGCGGGTGCGGCTGCTGTCCCTCATCGCGGCCGCCGACGCCGGCGAGGCGTGCGTCTGCGACCTGACCGCACCGGTCGGCCTCTCCCAGCCCACCGTGTCGCACCACCTGAAGCAGCTGGTCGACGCCGGCCTCGTCACCCGCGAGCAGCGCGGCCGGTGGGCCTACTACGCCGTCGTGCCCGAGGCCCTCACCGCGCTCGGCGCCGCCCTCGGCGCGCACCGGTGACGTCCCACCTCCGAACTCAGGCACCGGCAAACGCAACGTCAACTGGCAGTACCGGCGCCAGCAAGCGCGAGGTCCGGCGGGTCGGGCACGACACCGGGCGAGGCCCGGGAGTACTGCCAGTCCAGACTGCGGTCCACGCCAGAGCTCCGCGCCAGGGCCCGGCGCCGGAGTCTCGTGCCGTCGAGGCGCCGGCCGAGCCGCTCAGGAGCGCATGACGAACGGGTCACCGTGCGGCTCGTCGGAGGTGTTGATCCAGACCGACTTCAGCCGGGTGTACTCCTTGATCGTCTCCTGCCCGTGCTCGACACCCATGCCGCTCGTCTTGAAGCCCGAACGGGGGGACATCGGGGACATGGCGCGGTACATGTTCACCCACACCGTCCCGGCCTCGAGAGCGGCCGCCATCCGGTGCGCACGCGCGAGATCGCGGGTCCAGACGCCGGCCGCCAGGCCGTAGTCCGTGTCGTTGGCGAGCCGGACGACCTCCTCCTCGGAGGAGAACTTCATGCGTTTTGTGCCATACAACACGAACGCCATCGAGATGGGAGCGCCGTGACCACCAGTGCGCGCAAGGAACAGCTCACCCGGCTCTGGGAAGGTGCCTGGGACCACGGTGACGTGGACGGTCTCGACACCCTGCTCGCGCCGGACTACCGGCGCCGCACCCGCTCCAGCGAGAACGGGCAGACGCGCGAGGAGGTCAAGGCCATGATCACCACCACGCGGGGGGCGTTCCCCGACCTGACGACCACGATCGACGACATCGTGGAGGAGGGGGACCGCCTGGCGATCCGCTGGCACGCCGACCACTCTCCACCGACGCGCTGGTGCTCGTCTCCCTCGGCGCACCGACACCTTCCGCAGACCCGGAAAGCGGCTGCCCGCACCGCGTCGTGTCCTTCTTCGCTCCGTCGAGCGATCCACGACCGAGACCGCCTGTGACCGGCGTCCCTACGCGCGAATGAGTGGCAGGCTCAGATCGATGCGGGTGAGATCGTCGAGGTCGCTGGTGACGACGGCGTGATGTCGTTCTCGGGCGCACAGGGCGACGTGCACGTCGATCACGTCTTCGTGGCCGCTTGCTGCGCACATGGCGCCAACCGCGCGAGCCGCGCTGGGCGTCATGAGCGCGAGGTCGATGTCGGACGACTTGATCAACCTTGCGAGTCGGACCTGACGAGGTCCGCGCCATGCCTGAGCGATGGTCCCGACCGGCACACAGATGGTTCCGCCGCGTTGTCGCACCTGTTCCAGGCGCGCCTGCATGATCAGGGCCTTGCTCGGATGATCCAACGCCAAGAGGGCGCCGGTGTCGAGCGTGAGGCCGAGGGTGGATGCCGGGCTCACCCGGCGATCCGGCCGCCCGACCTGTGCCCGAGGTCAACCCCATCCAACTCGGCGGCCGCCCGGCGCCGGACATCGTCCGGGACCGGGGTCTCGGTCTGCCAGGACGCGAGAATCTCGTCCACGCTCTCCCGGTCCTGGTAGGCGGCGAGTGCGGTGGCGACGTAGGAACTCACTTGCCCTTCGCCCCCTGCTGCGCGCTTGACCTTGTCGACCAACTCGTCCGGGAGACTGACGGTGATCCGCTTCATACGATGATCATACCAGGACAGCGGGACACCGAGTCCGGTTCCTACCAGCGCACAAGCTGGTCGGTGGTGACGACCGACAGCAGCGGTGACATCGAGTCCATGATCCCCAGCGCCTGCGTGTGCAACTGCCGGGTGGCACCCGCGCACGCGTCGGCGACGACCTGGACCCGGCGCCCGGAGTCTGCGGCGGCCAGGGCGGTGGCCAGCACGCAGCACTCCGTGGCGACGCCGCAGACCAGCAGCGGGGCCTCGCCCACGACCGCCTGCAGCTGGGCCCCCCACTTGGAGAACGTGGGCTCGTCGAGGACAGGGGCACCGGCCGGCGGCTCCAGGGTCAGCTCCCAGGCGCGGTCGCCCGCGGCCAGGCGGAACTCGGGCCACCGGTCGTAGTACGCCGACCAGTTGCCGACTTCGGCGGTGTCATGGACGAACCGGGTGAACACCACCCGGCCGGCGTGCGCCGATGCGAGCTTGTCGACCACCGGCGCGATGTCGGCATACCCCTCGGTGGCCCATCCGGAGGCGGGGGTGGCGAACGCGCCCTGTGCCATACAAGAAGCCAGTCAACAGGGAGGACCGGGATGTTGCGCGAGCAGCGCATCGACGGTGTCAGCATCCAGGGCCGCGTCATCGAGGCGATGCGCGAGCGGATCATCAGCGGTGAGCTCGAACCCGGCACCAGCCTGTCGGAGATCGCCCTCGCCGAGGCGTTCGGCGTCAGCCGCACCCCCGTCCGGGAGGCGCTCAAGCAGCTCCAGACCGAGGGTCTGGTGGAGATCCGGCCACGGGTCGGCACCTTCGTCACGGCTCCCTCCAGGCGGGAGATCAACGAGCTGTTCGAGATGAAGGCCCTCCTCGAGGGAGCCGCGGCTCGGCTGCTCGCCCAGCGCGGATCCGTCCCCGAGCTGG
>DASSKF010000153.1:0-14695 GCA_035690725.1 Segeticoccus sp. | reverse complement strand
CCGCCAGCCTCGATGAGGAGGACCACATCCACGTCGTGGCGGGACTCAGCGTCGCGCGGATGGCCCCTTCAGGGATCGGGGCGACAGGAGGATAACCCGATGTCCCGCCGAACGGGTAGTCCCCGCACGAGCCGGGGCCGCCCGTCCTCCTAGGATCTCGGTATGTCGGACCAGCAGCCGGGTGCCCACGACCAGGACCCTGCCGGGAGCCACGACCAGGACCGCGCCGACGGCCGCGGGGTGGAGCGGGACGAGGAGTTCGCCCGGGTCGAGGACGGTTTCGAGCGCCTGTGGACCCCGCACCGGATGGTCTACATCGACGGCGAGCGCCCCTCGGCGCACGCCGGGCAGGGGTGTCCGTTCTGCGAGGCCCCCGGCCGCTCGGACGAGGAGGGCCTGCTGGTCCACCGCGGCGAGCACTGCTACGTGGTGCTGAACCTGTTTCCCTACAACCCCGGGCACGTCCTGGTCTGCCCGTACCGGCACGTGTCCCGCTACCTCGACATCTCCCCGGAGGAGACCGCCGAGTTCACGGCGCTGACCAAGGCCGCCATCACCGCCCTGACCACGTCCTCGGAGCCGATGGGCTTCAACATCGGGATGAACCAGGGCGAGGTCGCCGGCGCCGGCGTGGCCGCCCACCTGCACCAGCACGTGGTCCCCCGGTGGGGCGGCGACTCCAACTTCCTGCCCATCGTCGGACAGACCAAGGCCCTGCCGATGCTGCTCGAGGACACCCGCCGACGGCTCGCCGACGCCTGGCCGGCGGACTGAGCGCTCACTCCTCGGCGAGGTAGCGGCTGACCAGGTGCGCCGGCAGCGGCTCGTACTGCAGCGGCTCGCGGGTGAACGAACCCGTCCCGTGTGACACCGACCGCAGGTCGATCGCGTAGCGGGTGATCTCGGTCTGCGGCACCTCGGCGTGGATGGTGGTCCGGCCGGT
This sequence comes from Segeticoccus sp., assembly GCA_035690725.1. Taxonomy (GTDB): domain Bacteria; phylum Actinomycetota; class Actinomycetes; order Actinomycetales; family Dermatophilaceae; genus DASSKF01. Next base: position 13,752 of record DASSKF010000153.1, on the reverse strand, counting down.
GTCGTCCGGCTGGCTGCTCAGCACCCGGCCCCGGCGGGTCTGCAGGTCGGTCATCACCCCGCCGACGTACTCGTCGGCGACCAGCACCGTCACCGTGTCGACCGGCTCCAGCAGGGTGACCGTCTGCGGGCTCGCCGCGTCCTTGAGCGCGAGCGCACCGGCCGTCTGGAAGGCCATGTCGCTGGAGTCGACCGAGTGGGCCTTGCCGTCGTGCAGCGTCACCCGCACGTCGACGAGGGGGAAGCCCGCCAGCACCCCCTTCTCGAGCTGGGCGCGCACCCCCTTCTCCACGCTGGCGATGAACTGGCGCGGCACGGCCCCGCCGACCACCTTGTCGACGAACTCGAACCCGGCGCCCCGCTCGAGCGGTTCGACGGTCACCCGGCACACGGCATACTGCCCGTGCCCGCCGCTCTGCTTGATGTTGCGGCCCTGGCCCTCGGCACTGGTGGTGAAGGTCTCCCGCAGGGCGACGCGCAGCGGCTCGGACTCGACCTTGACGCCGTAGCGCTCCTCGAGCCGCTGCAGGAGGAGGTCCACGTGGGCCTGCCCCATCGTCCACAGCACGACCTGGTGGGTCTCCGCGCTGCGCTCCAGCCGCATCGTCGGGTCCTCGGCGACGAGCCGCGGCAGCGCCCCGGCCAGCTTGTCCTCGTCGGCGCTGCTGACCGCGTGGATCGCCACCGGCAGCAGGGCCTCGGGCAGCACCCAGGGCTCGACGAGAGCGGGACGGTCCCTGGCGCTGAGGGTGTCGGAGGTCTCCGCCTGGGCGAGCTTGGCCACGACCACGACCTCGCCGGCGAGCGCGCGCTCCTTGGGCCGCAGGCCGTCGCCCAGCGGTGAGGACAGCAGCCCGACGCGCTCCTCGGTGTCGTGGTCGTCATGGCCCTCGAGCTCGTGGGTGGCGAACCGGTCCAGGTGACCGGAGACGTGGACCGCGGTGTCGGGCAGCAACGTCCCGCTGAAGACCCGGACCAGGCTGATCCGGCCGACGTACGGGTCGGTGGTCGAGCGCACCACCTCGGCGACCAGGGGTGCGTCCGGGTCGCACGCCAGCGGCGGCAGCGGCTCGCCCTCGGGGGTCGTGGCCGCCGGGAGCGGGCGGCGAGGCGGGGCGGGGAAGGCCGACGCGAGCAGGTAGAGCAGCTCCTGGGTGCCGACCCCGGTCTGGGTGGACACCGGCACGACCGGGTGGAACGAGCCGCGCGCCACGGCCACGAGCAGGTCGTTGACGACCGTCTTGGCGTCGATCTCCTCGCCGCCGAGGTAGCGATCCAGCAGGGTGTCGTCCTCCGACTCCTGGATGATCGCCTCCACCAGGTCGGACCGCTTGTCCTCGATGAGCTCGCGGTGCCGCTCCTCGGCGTCGTGCACCTGCCGGGCCCGCCGGTCGTGGACCTCGTGTCCCTCGGGGTTGCTGTAGTCGGAGACGGTCCGGGTGATCAGGCCCAGGTTGCCGATGATCGACTCGTCGTCCCCGAGCAGTGGAAGGTAGACCGGCATCACCCCCTCCCCGAAGACGCGCTGGCAGATCGCGACCGTGTCGTCGAAGTCGGACCGCGCCGTGTCGAGCTTGGTGACGACCACCATCCGCGGCATGCCGACCGCCGCACACTCCTGCCACAGCATCGTCGTGGCGGCGTCGACCCCGTCCGCCGCGGACACCACGAACAGGGCCGCGTCCGCCGCACGCAGCCCCGCCCGCAGCTCACCGACGAAGTCGGGGTAGCCGGGCGCATCGACGAGCGTCAGGACCGTGTCGTCGTTCGGGACGGTCGCCACCGACAGGGACACGGACCGCTCCGGCTCGTCGGTGGGCGGGCGGTAGCCCTCGCTGGTGGCCGCCACCAGGTGGTGGAAGAGCGTCGTCTTGCCGGAGCCGCTGTGCCCGACCAGCACGACGTTGCGCAGCTGCTCGGGGGAGGACACGGACGGAGCGGGGCTGGCGGCGGCCTTGGGACTCATGGCGCAACGATGCTGCGTCAGGCCGAACTACACAAGGGATCGGCGCCCGGAGGCCTTTCAGTACCCTGACCCCACCATGCTGAACCACTTCCGCGCGCTGTTCACCCGCATCTTCACCCCGGTGGCCCGTCTGTTCCTCGCGCTCGGCATCAGCCCGGACATCGTGACGATCGTGGGGACCATGGGGGTGTGCGTCGGCGCGCTCGCGTTCTACCCGCGGCACGAGTTCTTCTGGGGGACGGTCGTCATCACCTGCTTCGTCTTCTCCGACACGGTGGACGGCGTGATGGCCCGGATGTCGGGCCGGTCGAGCCGGTGGGGGGCCTACCTCGACTCCACCCTGGACCGGGTCGGGGACGCCGCGATCTTCGGCGGCCTCGTCCTCTACTACGCGCACGAGCCGGACAAGTACTACATGGCCGGCCTGGCGCTCGCCTGCCTCATCCTCGGCATGGTCGTCAGCTACGCCAAGGCCCGCGCGGAGGGTCTCGGCATGACCGCGAACGTCGGCATCGCCGAGCGTGCGGACCGGCTGGTCACCGTGCTCGTCACCACCGGGCTCGTCGGTCTCGGGCTGCCCGAGATCGTGCTGACGGCCGTGCTGGCACTGCTCGCGCTGGCGAGCCTGGTCACGGTGGTGCAGCGGATGCTCACGGTGCGCTCGCAGGCCCTCAGCTCCACATGAGGGCAGGGCCCGCCAGCGGCTCCGCCACGGTCGCCGCCGACCTCGGCGAGCGGGCCACGCTGCTCGCCTTCCGCGCGGGTTGGCACCTGGTGCGCCGTATGCCGCCCACGCTCGCCTACCGTGCCTTCGCCCTCGGGGCCGACCTGGCGTGGCGCCGGGGCGGACCGAGCGTGCAACGGCTGCGCCGGAACTACGCCCTCGTGCGCCCCGAGCTCGACGAGCGGCAGCTGGACCGGCTGGTGCGGGCCGGGATGCGCTCCTACCTGCGCTACTGGTGCGACGCGTTCCGGCTGCCGGAGCTGACGCGCGAGCAGCGAGTCGCCTCGCTGCGCATGGTCGGCGACGAGGCGATGCGCGCCCGCGTGGATGCGGGGGGAGCGACCGTGATGTTCCTCGGCCACCTCGGCAACTGGGACCTCGCCGGGGCCTGGTCGACGACCGAGCTCGCGCCGGTCACCACCGTGGCCGAGCGGCTGGAGCCGGAGGAGCTGTTCACCGAGTTCGTCGACTTCCGTGAGTCGCTCGGCATGACGATCCTGCCGCTGACCGGTCCGGACGGCCGTGGCCGGGACATCTTCGGCGAGCTCACCGCCGCGCTGCGGGCGGGAGGCTTCGTGCCGCTGCTGGCCGACCGGGACCTCACCTCCGGCGGGGTCGACGTGGACTTCTGCGGCCACCGGGCGCGGATGGCGGTCGGCCCGGCGGCGCTCGCGCTCACCACCGGTGCGGCGCTCTTCCCGGTCTCGGTGACCTACGAACCGGCGGACCGGCGCGCGACCGGCGGGTCGGCATACCGGATCCGGGTGGAGATCCACGACCGGGTGCACGCGCCCGAGCAGGGCCGCACCCGCGACAAGGTGCGCGCGATGACCCAGCAGTGCGCGGACGCGCTCGCGGGCACGGTCCGGGAGCACACCGAGGACTGGCACATGATGCAGCGCGTCTTCGTGGACTCCGGGACGCTGGGGGAGCGGTGAGGATCGGCCTGGTCAGCCCGTACTCCTTCGACGTCCCCGGAGGGGTGCAGCTGCACGTGCGGGACCTGGCCGAGCACCTGATCGACCTCGGCCACCGGGTGAGCGTGCTCGCGCCCGCCGACGACGAGACCCCGCTGCCCCCGTGGGTGGTCGCGGCCGGGCGGGCGGTGCCGATCCGCTACAACGGCTCGGTGGCCCGCCTGGCGTTCGGCCCGCTGACCGCCGCCCGGGTGAACCGGTGGCTGGACCGCGGCCGGTTCGACGTGGTGCACATCCACGAGCCGACGAGCCCGAGCGTGTCCCTGCTGGCGCTGTGGTCCGCGGACGGGCCCGTGGTCGCCACCTTCCACACCTCCACGCTGCGCTCCCGGGCGATGCAGGCGGCCTACCCCGTGCTGCGACCCAGCCTGGAGAAGATCGCCGGCCGGATCGCGGTGTCCGAGGACGCGCGCCGCACGGTGACCAGCCACGTGGGCGGGGACGCCGTGGTGATCCCGAACGGCGTCTTCGTCGACCGGTTCGCCGGTGCCGCCCCCCGCCCGGAGTGGCAGGGCACGCCGGAGCGGCCCACGCTCGCCTTCCTCGGCCGGATCGAGGAGCCGCGCAAGGGGATGCCAGTGCTCGCCGCCGCCCTGCCCGCCGTCCTGCGGGCCGTGCCCGGCGCCCGCGTCCTGGTCGCCGGGCCGGGTGACCCCGACGAGGTGCGCGAGCGGATGGCGCCGGAGGCGGCGGCGGCCTGCGAGTTCCTCGGAGCGGTCAGCGACACCGACAAGGCGCGGCTGTTCTCCTCCGCCGACGTCTACGTGGCACCGAACACCGGCGGGGAGAGCTTCGGGATCATCCTCATCGAGGCGATGAGCGCCGGCACCCCGGTCCTGGCGAGCGACCTGCCGGCGTTCGGCCGGGTGCTCGAGGACGGGCGCACCGGCGCGACCTTCCGCAACGAGGACGCCGACGACCTGGCCGCGACCGCGGTGGACCTGCTGCGCGACCCGGCCCGCCGGGAGGAGCTGGCCACGCTCGGCCGGGGCCGGGCCCGGCGCTTCGACTGGCCGGTGGTCGCGCGCGACATCCTCGCGGTCTACGAGACGGTGGCCGCCTCCTCCGCCCGACCGGTACGGGCGCTGCCGGGCCTGCACCGGACGCCGGGTCACCACCACGGTGCGGCCGGCGGTCACCGGTGGGCGGGGCGCTGATGGACACGCTGGGCTGGATCCTCGGCGCGATCGCCGTCGTCGTGCTGGTGGGCTGGTACCTCTCCTACACGGCGGCGCGCCTGGACCGGCTGCACGGCCGGGTCGAGGGGTCGGCGAGCGCGTTGGACGCCCAGCTGGTGCGCCGGGCCGAGGCCACCCTCGAGCTGGCCGGCAGCGGTGCGCTCGACCCCGCCTCCTCGCTGATCCTCGCGAGCGCGGCGACCGAGGCGCTGGAGTCGGCGGAGGCGCCGCCGGCGGTGCGCTCCTCGGTCGAGAGCAGCCTCACCCGCGCCCTCGGCCTGGCCCTCGTGCCCGAGGTGGTCACGGCGATCGACACGGGGGACCGGCCCGGCGACGAGCTCGGCCGGCAGGCGCTGGAGCGGCTGCGCGCGGCGGTCCACCGGGTCCAGCTGGCCCGCCGGTTCCACAACGAGGCCGTCGTCGACGTGCGCCGGGTGCGCCGCAAGCGGGTGGTCCGGTGGGTCCGGCTCGCCGGCCACGCGCAGCTGCCGCGGACGGTGGAGTTCGACGACGAGCTGCCGGGTCTCGGGCCGGGTGCGTGAGCGACTAGAATCGAGGGTGAGCCAGTCGTGCCGACCAGCCGCGTCCCGTGCTGGTCCGAGCCGAACCCACCGTCGTCCTGAGAGGTCCAGCCGTGTCCGACGAGTCCGTCAGCAGCGCGCAGTCCAGCAGCCCGAACGACCCCCAGCTGGGAACGGCGCGGGTGAAGCGCGGCATGGCCGAGATGCTCAAGGGCGGCGTCATCATGGACGTCGTCACGCCCGAGCAGGCCAAGATCGCCGAGGACGCCGGCGCCGTCGCGGTGATGGCGCTGGAGCGCGTCCCGGCCGACATCCGCGCCCAGGGCGGCGTGTCCCGCATGAGCGACCCCGACATGGTCGACGGGATCATCGGGGCCGTCTCCATCCCGGTCATGGCCAAGGCCCGCATCGGCCACTTCGTCGAGGCCCAGGTGCTGCAGAGCCTCGGTGTCGACTACGTCGACGAGTCCGAGGTGCTCACCCCGGCCGACTACGCCAACCACATCGACAAGTGGGCGTTCACCGTGCCGTTCGTGTGCGGCGCCACCAACCTCGGCGAGGCGCTGCGCCGGATCACCGAGGGCGCGGCGATGATCCGCTCCAAGGGCGAGGCCGGCACCGGCGACGTCTCCAACGCGACGACGCACATGCGCTCCATCCGCGCCGAGATCAACCGGCTGCGCTCGATGTCCCCCGATGAGCTGTTCGTGGCGGCCAAGGAGCTGCAGGCCCCCTACGAGCTGGTCCGCGAGGTCGCCGAGGCCGGCAAGCTCCCGGTGGTGCTCTTCACCGCGGGCGGCATCGCCACCCCGGCCGACGCCGCGATGATGATGCAGCTCGGCGCCGAGGGCGTCTTCGTCGGCTCGGGCATCTTCAAGTCCGGCAACCCGGCCCAGCGGGCCGCGGCCATCGTGAAGGCCACCACCTTCTTCGACGACCCCGACGTGCTCGCCAAGGTCTCCCGCGGGCTGGGCGAGGCGATGGTCGGCCTCAACGTCGACGACATCCCGCAGCCGCACCGGCTCGCCGAGCGCGGGTGGTGACGGCCCCGGGAGCCGCACGACCCGACGCCGTCCGCATCGGGGTGCTCGCACTCCAGGGCGACGTCCGCGAGCACGTCCACGTCCTCGAGGAGCTCGGCGCCGAGGCGAGCCCCGTCCGGCGACCGGCCGAGCTGGACGCCGTCGACGCCCTGGTCATCCCCGGCGGGGAGTCCACGACCATGGACAAGCTGGTCCGGGGCTTCGACCTGCAGCAGCCGCTGCGCGACCGGATCAGGGCGGGGATGCCGGTCTACGGCTCCTGTGCCGGCATGATCATGCTCGCCGACCGCATCGTCGACGCCCGTCCCGACCAGCAGACGCTCGGCGGCCTGGACGTCACGGTGCGGCGCAACGCCTTCGGCCGGCAGGTCGACTCCTTCGAGGGCGACCTGCACTTCGCCCAGCTGCGCGAGGGGGAGGCGCACCCGCTGCGGGCGGTGTTCATCCGCGCGCCGTGGGTGGAGGAGGTCGGTACCGACGTCGAGGTCCTCGCCGCGGTCGAGGACGGCCCCGCGAAGGGCCGGGTCGTCGCGGTGCGGCAGCGCAACCTGCTCGCCACCTCGTTCCACCCCGAGGTGACCGGGGACCGGCGGGTGCACGAGCTGTTCGTCCAGATCGTCCGCGCCTCCCACCCCTGACGACCGGACACCGCTTCCGCGAGCGCTTTCGGGCGCAACTACCCGGGAACGCTCTCGGAACGCGTGTCCGGTCGGAAGGGGGGGCAGCAGCCAGGCATCGCCGGGGCAGGCCTCCGAGCGGTCGGCATACCTGCCGTAGGATCGTGCGTCGGCACGGACAGGGAACGCGGGCGACGCACACCTGTCCCGGGCAGCGACGTGGACACAGCGATGCAGACGAGGGAGAGGGATGAGCGGTCACTCCAAGTGGGCGACGACCAAGCACAAGAAGGCGGCGATCGACGCCAAGCGCGGCAAGCTCTTCGCCAAGCTCATCAAGAACATCGAGGTCGCGGCACGCACCGGCGGCGGTGACCCGGCGGCCAACCCGACGCTGTACGACGCCGTCCAGAAGGCCAAGAAGACCAGCGTCCCCAACGACAACATCGACCGCGCCGTCAAGCGCGGCAGCGGGGCCGAAGCCGGGGGAGCGGAGTACCAGGCGCTGATCTACGAGGGCTACGCGCCCGGCGGCGTCGCGGTGCTGATCGAGTGCCTCACCGACAACAAGAACCGCGCGGTCATGGAGGTGCGCACGGCCCTGTCCCGCAACGGCGGGTCGATGGCCGACTCCGGCAGCGTCTCCTATCTGTTCGACCGCAAGGGTGTCGTCGTCGCCCCCAAGGGCGACCTCACCGAGGACCGACTGCTCGAGATCGTGCTCGAGGCCGGCGCCGAGGAGATCAACGACCTCGGCGAGTCCTTCGAGATCCTCAGCGAGGCCGGCGACTTCGTCGACGTGCGCACCGCGCTGCAGCAGGCCGGCGTCGACTACGACTCGGCCGAGGCGCAGTGGGTCCCCAGCGTGGAGGTGCCGCTCGACCTCGACGGTGCCCGCAAGATGTTCCGGGTGATCGAGGCCCTCGAGGACAGCGACGACGTGCAGAACGTCTACGCCAACGGCGACGTGCCGGACGAGGTGCTCGCCCAGCTCGACGACGAAGGGTAGGTTCGGCCTCGAACGCCTGTCCGTCCGAGAGGGGAAGGGGTGCCCGCCTGTGCGCGTGCTCGGCGTCGACCCCGGCCTCACCCGGTGCGGCCTCGGGATCGTCGAGGGAGACCTCGGCAAGCCGTTGCGCATGGTCGCCGTCGGTGTGGTGCGCACTCCCACCTCGGACGAGCCGCACCTGCGCCTGGCGGCCCTGGCCGACGAGATCGACCGGTGGCTGCTGCGGCACGAGCCGGACGCCGTCGCGGTGGAGCGGGTGTTCGCCAAGGCCAACATCAAGGGGATCATGGGCACCGCCCAGGCCTCGGCCGTCCCGATGCTGGCCGCCGCCCGCCTCGGACTGCCCGTGTCGACCCACACGCCCACCGAGGTGAAGGCCGCGGTCACCGGCAGCGGCCGGGCCGACAAGGCCCAGGTCACCACGATGGTCACCAGGATCCTGCGGCTCACCTCCCGGCCGACGCCCGCGGACGCCGCCGACGCGCTGGCCCTCGCCATCTGCCAGGTATGGCGTGGCGGGGCCCAGAACCGCCTCCAGGACGCCGTGGCGGCCCAGCAGGCCGGTCGTGCGAGGGTGGCCCGGTGATGCGCGCATGATCAGCTCGGTCCGGGGCCCGGTGCTCGACGTCGGCCTCGACGCCGTCGTCATCGAGGTCGGCGGCGTCGGCCTGCACGTGCACACGACGCCCGGGACGGCGGCCGGCCTCCGGCCCGGCGGCGAGGCGACCCTCGCGACCACGCTGGTGGTGCGGGAGGAGTCGTTGACCCTCTACGGCTTCGCCGACGCGGACGAGCGGGCGGTGTTCGACCGGGTGCAGACGGTCTCCGGCGTGGGGCCGCGGCTCGCCCTGGCCATGCTGGCCGTGCACGCCCCCGACGACCTGCGCCGGGCGGTGGCCGACGGCGACATCGCGGCCCTGACGAAGGTGCCCGGCATCGGCAAGAAGGGCGCCGAGCGGATCGTGCTGGAGCTGCGCGACAAGATCGGGGTGCCGGTGGCCTCCGGTGCGACCGGGCCCGCCCGCCCCGAGCCCGCCGAGGCGTGGAGGGGCCGGGTCCGCGAGGCGCTGACCGGTCTCGGGTGGTCGGCGAAGCAGGCCGACGAGGCGATCGACGTGGTCGCCTCCGGCGACGGCGCGGGCGCCGCTCCCGACCCCTCGGACATCTCGGGTCTGCTCCGGGCGGCCCTGCGGGAGCTGGGGCGCTGATGGCCCGGCGCGAGGGCGCCGGCGAGGCGCACGGCGACGGTTCGGTCGACGCCACCTCCCGGGTGGTGGACGCCGTCCCCGAGGAGGACGAGCGCCAGGTCGAGGCCGCGCTGCGGCCGCGCCGGCTGCGCGACATCCACGGGCAGACCCGGGTCCGCGACCAGCTCGGGCTGGTGCTCGAGGCTGCACGACGACGCGGGACGCCGCCCGACCACGTGCTGCTGTCGGGGCCGCCCGGCCTGGGCAAGACGACGCTGGCGATGATCGTGGCCGCCGAGCTGGAGCAGCCGATCCGGGTCACGAGCGGGCCGGCGATCCAGCACGCCGGCGACCTCGCGGCGATCCTGTCCTCGCTGGCGGAGGGCGAGGTGCTGTTCCTCGACGAGATCCACCGCATGTCGCGCGCCGCCGAGGAGATGCTCTACCTCGCCATGGAGGACTTCCGGGTCGACGTCATCGTGGGCAAGGGGCCCGGCGCGACCGCCATCCCGCTGGAGCTGCCCCCGTTCACCGTCGTCGGGGCGACCACCCGCTCCGGCCTGCTGCCCGCGCCGCTGCGCGACCGGTTCGGCTTCACCGGGCACCTCGACTTCTACGCCGCCGTCGACCTCGAGCGGATCCTGGGCCGGTCGGCCGAGCTGCTGGAGGTGGCGACCGAGCCCGACGGCGTCGCCGAGATCGCCCGGCGGTCCCGCGGGACGCCACGCATCGCCAACCGGCTGCTGCGCCGCGTCCGGGACTGGGCCCAGGTCCACGGCCACAGCGTGGTCGACGCCGAGTCGGCCCGCGCGGCCCTGGCGCTGTTCGACGTGGACGAGCGCGGGCTGGACCGCCTCGACCGCGCCGTGCTCGACGCGCTGTGCCGCCGGTTCGGAGGGGGACCGGTCGGGCTGGGGACGCTCGCCGTGGCCGTGGGGGAGGAGACGGACACGGTGGAGACCGTCGCCGAGCCCTTCCTCGTGCGCGAGGGTTTCATGGTGCGCACGCCACGGGGACGCGCCGCCGCCCCGCTGGCCTGGGAGCACCTCGGCGTCACCCCGCCGCCGGAGGCCGGGGCCGGCGGGACGACCCGCCGGGGACCGGGAACCGACACGCCCACCCTTCCGTTGGGGGAAGGTGAGGGGCGCTTCGGCGACTGATCCGGCACGTGGCCCGCGGGCAACACCACCGCGGCCGCCTTTGGTCTGCTCGGTGCGGTCACTTAGACTCGCCCGGCGCCCTGCAACCCTGCACACCGCTTAAGGACCTTCTCCATGTCGTCACTGGCTGCCGCTGCGAACTCCTCCGGGGGCTCGATGGGCTCCCTGCTCATCTTCGCGATCCCGATCCTGCTCATCGGGTTCATGTTCTGGTCCCAGCGCCGCCGGCAGCGCACGATGCAGCAGCAGCAGGCTGCGCTCGAGGTCGGGGACGAGGGACGCACCACCTCCGGCCTCTACGGCACGATCATCGCGCTCGACGACCGGATCGCCACGCTCGAGGTGAGCCCCGGCGTGCAGGTGCGCTTCGACCGCCGCGCCGTCCTCGCGGCGCCGACTGCCGCCGAGGAGCCGGCGACGGACACCGGCTCGACCGCGGCCGAGCGGCAGGACACCGACCTGCGTGTCGACGAGGAGTCGGACGGCGACGCGTCGTCCTCATCCCGGACCTCCGGGGAGTAACCGCCCGTGGCCAAGACGTCCCACACCCGCAAGCCGCTCCGCACCCTGGCGGTCCTCGCGGTCCTGGTGGTGGGTCTCTACGCGCTGCTCGCCGGCGTCGCCACCTGGGGCAACGCCCAGTGGACCCCCAAGCTCGGCCTCGACCTCGAGGGCGGGACCGAGATGGTCCTGCGGCCGGTGGTCCAGGGGGACCAGCAGGTCAGCGACCAGCAGGTGCAGCAGGCTGTCAGCATCATCCGGCAGCGCATCGACAGCAGCGGTGTCAGCGAGGCCGAGGTGTCCACCCTCGGCGGGGCCAACATCGTCGTCTCGCTGCCCGGTGAGCCCAGCCAGGAGCAGCTGGATGCGCTGTCGAAGTCCTCGCAGATGATGTTCCGTCCCGTCATCGAGGCCCAGCAGAGCACCCGAGCCCCGGCCCAGCCGGCTCCCTCACCGACCGGCAGCTCCAGCCCGTCGCCGTCCTCCCCCGGCGCCTCCTCCAGCCCGTCGGGCACGGCGTCCGCCAGCCCCGGGGGGAAGGCATCCGCCACGCCGTCGGGGACCGCCAGCACCTCCTCGGCCAAGGGCCTCGTCCCCGACGCCCTGCGCGCGGACAACGGCAACAAGAAGGACGGCAACAAGAAGGACGGCGACAAGAAGGACAACGGGACGACGAGCGACACGGGCACCCAGAAGCCCTCACAGAGCCCGTCCCCCTCGCCGTCGGCCAGCCAGAAGCCGACCAGTCCCAGCGACCGGGCGTGGGTCACCCCGCAGCTGCAGCAGAAGTTCACCCAGCTCAACTGTGCCGACCGCAAGGCGCGCAACGCCCTCAAGGAGCAGCTCGTCCCGAAGGGCGAGCCGATGGTGGCCTGCGCCGAGGACGGGTCGGAGAAGTACATCCTCGGTCCGGTCGAGATCACCGGCGACAAGATCGCAGACGCGACCTACGGGCCGGAGATGAACCAGAACGGCACGGCCACCGGCCGCACCGAGGTCCGGCTCAGCTTCAACAGCAAGGGCGCCCAGCAGTTCGAGAAGGTGACCCAGCGGCTCGGGCAGTACCCACAGGGGACCCCGCAGAACCGGTTCGCCATGGTCCTCGACGGCGAGGTCATCTCGGCCCCGCAGTCGATGGCCGTCATCACCAACGGCCAGGCGAGCATCACCGGCAACTTCACGCCGGAGAGCGCCAAGATCCTCGCCAACCAGCTGAAGTTCGGTGCCCTGCCGCTGTCGTTCCACATCCAGAGCCAGGACCGGATCAGTCCGCAGCTCGGAAGCGACCAGCTGACCAAGGGGCTCCTGGCCGGCGCCATCGGCCTGCTGCTCGTGGTCATCTACTCGCTGCTGCAGTACCGCGCGCTCGGCGTCGTCACCGTCGCCTCCCTGGTGCTCGCGACGCTGCTGACCTGGGTCAGCCTGACGCTGCTCGGGTGGGGATACGGCTACCGCCTGACCATGGCCGGCGTCACCGGTGCCATCGTCGCGATCGGCATCACCGCCGACTCGTTCATCGTCTACTTCGAACGGGTCCGCGACGAGGTCCGGGACGGCAGACGCCTCAGGTCGGCCGTGGAGACCGGGTGGGCCCGCGCGCGGCGCACCATCCTGATCTCCGACGCGGTCAACTTCCTCGCGGCGGCCGTGCTCTACATCCTGTCCGAGAGCAACGTGAAGGGCTTCGCGTTCACCCTCGGCCTGACCACGATCATCGACGTGGTGGTCGTCGTGTTCTTCACCCACCCGCTGCTCACCCTGCTGGCGAACACGGAGTTCTTCGGGGGCGGGCACAAGTGGTCCGGGTTCGACCCGAAGCGCCTCGGTGCCAAGGGCGCGACGTATGCCGGTCGCGGCCGCGTCTCGATGCCCCGCCGCCCGGGCCGCGTCGCTGAGGGACGCGTCGCGGAAGGAGGGCACTCGGCATGATGAGCTTCGCCCAGTTCGGCAACGACCTCTACACCGGTCGCCGGCAGATCCAGTTCGTCCGCCGCCAGAAGCTCTGGTACGCGTTCTCGGCCGTCATCCTCATCCTTGCGGCCGTGGGCATCTTCGGTCGTGGGCTGAACCTGGGCCTGGAGTTCCACGGCGGCTCCGAGTTCCGGGTCCCCAAGGTGAGCAACACCCAGAACTACGACGTGCGCGCGAAGCAGGCGGTCGGCGGCGACGTCGGGGACGCGAACGTGGTGGTCACCCTGCTCGGGCAGGACACCGTCCGGCTGCAGACCGAGCAGCTGGGCGAGCAGGAGACCCTCGAGGTGCGCAACGACCTCGCCCACGAGTTCGACGTCAAGCCCAAGTCAGTCGGTACCTCGCTGGTCGGCGCCTCGTGGGGCCAGCAGGTGACCAACAAGGCGATCTGGGCGCTCGGCTGGTTCCTCGCCCTGGTGACCCTGGTGCTCGCCGTCTACTTCCGCACCTGGAAGATGGCGGTCTCCGCCCTCGTCGCGCTGCTGCACGACCTCGTCATCACCGTCGGCATCTACGCGCTGTTCGGCTTCGAGATCACGCCGGCGTCGATGATCGGCTTCCTGACCATCCTGGGCTACTCCCTCTACGACACCGTCGTCGTGTTCGACAAGGTCCGTGAGAACACGAGCGCCGCCATGGCGAACGGCCGGCTCACGTACGGCCAGGCGGCGAACATCGCCGTCAACCAGACGCTCGTGCGGTCGATCAACACCTCGGTGGTGGCGCTGCTGCCCGTGGGGTCCATCCTCGTGGTGGGCTTCACGCTGCTCGGTGCGGGCACGCTGCTCGACCTGAGCCTCGCCCTGTTCGTGGGCGTCGCCGCCGGCACCTACTCCTCGATCTTCATCGCGACCCCGCTGCTCGCCGACCTGCGCGAGCGGGAGCCGAGGATGAAGGCG
>DASSKF010000152.1:0-2886 GCA_035690725.1 Segeticoccus sp. | reverse complement strand
CGGGCGTCGAGCCGGGGGAGTACCGCATGCAGCAGGTCGACGTCGGGCGCTCGCAGGAGTTCCGCAAGTGCATCGAGTGCTTCCTGTGCCAGGACGTGTGCCACGTCATCCGCGACCACGAGGACAACAAGAAGGCCTTCGCCGGGCCACGGTTCCTCATCCGGGCCGCGGAGCTCGCGATGCACCCCCTCGACAGCAGGACGGACCGGGCCGACACCGCCCGGGACGAGCAGGGGATCGGGATGTGCAACATCACCAAGTGCTGCACCGAGGTGTGCCCCGAGCACATCACCATCACCGACAACGGGATCATCCCGATGAAGGAGCGCGTCGCCGACCGCCACTTCGACCCGCTGATGGGGTTGCTGCGTCGACGCCGGGGACGCGACGGGCAGGACCAGCAGGACTGAGCAGGCGCGGTCGGCGGCCGGCCCGACCGTCGCGCTCCGTCCACCAGAGCACGTCGTCTACCGTGGACGACGACGGTACGACGTCACGGTCGTACCACAGGGCCCGACGCGGAGGAGGAACCGTCCGTGGGAGAGGTGCTCGGTGCCCCCTTCTTCGACCGGCCGGTCCTGCAGGTGGCCCCCGACCTGCTCGGCGCACGCGTCCGGCACGCCGGGGTCACGGTGCGGCTGACCGAGGTGGAGGCCTACGACGGCCAAAACGATCCCGGCAGCCACGCGTTCCGGGGGGAGACCCCGCGCACCCGGGTGATGTTCGGTCCGCCCGGCCACCTCTACGTCTACTTCAGCTACGGGATGCACTGGTGTTGCAACCTCGTGTGCGGTGAGCCCGGGCGGGCGAGCGCGGTGCTGCTGCGCGGTGGCGAGGTCGCCGACGGGATCGAGCTGGCCCGCGCACGGCGCGGCGGGATGAAGGACCGGGACCTCGCGCGCGGCCCGGCGCGCCTGGCGCAGGCCCTGGCACTGACCGGCGCCCAGAACGGCGCCGAGGTCACCGTCGCGGACGGCGAGGTGCAGGTGTGCCGTCCGTCCAGCCCCGGCGGCGCGGCGTCGAGCGTCCGGTCCGGCCCGCGGGTCGGAGTGAGCGGAGCGGGAGGCGACGGCTCGGCATACCCCTGGCGCTTCTGGCTCGACGGCGAGGCGACGGTCTCCGCGTACCGGCCGGGCGGGACGCGCAAGCGGCGGCGGGGCAAACCGGTTGCCGGCCGCCGCACGGCGTAGGGCAGTCTGGGACCCGAGCCGCCAGGCGGGCGGCCGACGACGCGGAAGGAAGACCGGGGTGGAGGACGTCCTCGACGAGCTGCAGTGGCGCGGTCTCGTGGCACAGACCACGGATGAGGAGGCGCTGCGCAAGGCGCTGGCGGACGGGCCGATCACGGCCTACTGCGGCTTCGACCCCACGGCGCCGAGCCTGCACTTCGGGCACCTGCTCCAGCTGCTCGTCCTGCGACACCTGCAGCGGGCCGGGCACCGGGTCATCTGCCTGGTGGGCGGTTCGACCGGGCTGATCGGCGACCCGCGGCCGACCGCCGAGCGGGTCCTGAAGTCCAAGGAGCAGACCGCGGAGTGGGTGGAGCGCATCCAGCGACAGGTGCGCCCGTTCCTCGACTTCGAGGGGGCGAACCCGGCCACGATGGTGAACAACCTGGACTGGACCGCGCCCGTCTCGGCCATCGACTTCCTCCGCGACATCGGCAAGCACTTCCGCGTCAACGCCATGCTGCGCAAGGACGCCGTCGCGGCACGGCTGGAGAGCAAGGACGGCATCTCCTACACCGAGTTCAGCTACCAGATCCTGCAGGCACTGGACTTCCTCGAGCTGTTCCGCACACGGGGCTGCACGCTGCAGACCGGGGGACAGGACCAGTGGGGCAACCTGACCGCCGGCGTCGACCTCATCCACCGGGTCGAGGGCGCACAGGCCCACGTGCTCACCACGCCGCTGATGACCGACGCGGCCGGCAACAAGCTCGGCAAGTCCGAGGGCAACGCGGTGTGGCTGGACCCGGAGATGACCTCGCCGTACTCCTTCTACCAGTACTGGATCAACGTGGAGGACGACCTCGTCGTCACGCTGCTGCGGGCCTTCACGGACCGCACCGCGGACGAGGTCGAGGGGCTGGCCGAGTCGGTGCGCGACGAGCCCTTCCGGCGACGGGCACAGCGGGTGCTGGCCGCGGACGTCACCACGCGCGTGCACGGTGCCGACGCCACCGCGGCCGTCCAGGCCGCCAGCGAGGCCCTCTTCGGCAAGGGCGACCCGGCCACCCTCGACGCGCGGACCCTGCGGGACGCCACTGCGGAGCTCCCGGGGGCGGCCGTGGCTCCCGGGACGCCCCTCGTGGAGGCGCTCGTGGCCGTCGGCCTCGCCGACAGCCGCAGCGCTGCCCGGCGTCTGCTCGGCGACGGGGGCGTGTCCGTGAACAACCGCAAGGTGGCCTCCGGCGATCCCGAGCGGACCCTCGGCGAGACCGACTTCCTGCACGGCGAGGTGGCCCTGCTGCGCCGTGGCCGCAAGTCCCTCGCGGCGGCGCGCACCCCCGATTTGGCGCCCGGACCGAACACCCCGTAGTGTTCTCGACGTCAGCCCGGCAGGGAGGACCGGACACCGCATCGCGGAGGCCGGTCCCGGCGGGCGAATCCCCTTCAGCAACACCGGTTCCCGGTTTGCCTCGGCTGCCCATCGGGCAGTCAACGCAGGCCGGCAGGATCTGGTAGAGTTGAGGGTCGCGCCACGGAGAGGGGCTTCCGCTCCGACCACGGCGCAGCAGGCGAAGCACCCCGGATCGGGCCATGGTTGTGGTTGGTGATGGTGTGTGTCTGATCCTTGAGAACTCAACAGCGTGTCAAAAATCGATGCCAATAACCTCGTCGGGTTGGTGGCTGGTTGCCGTGTGGTGGCTGGCTTGCTGGCTTT
>DASSKF010000151.1:0-15393 GCA_035690725.1 Segeticoccus sp. | reverse complement strand
CCGCACCCGTCCCCACCCTGACAAGCGAGGAGACCTCACACATGTCCGAACGCGTGACCATGCCGGCTCTCGGTGAGTCGGTCACCGAAGGCACCGTCACCCGCTGGCTGAAGAACGTCGGCGACCAGGTCGAGGTCGACGAACCGCTGCTGGAGGTCTCGACCGACAAGGTCGACACCGAGATCCCGTCCCCGGTGGGCGGCACGCTGCAGGAGGTGCTGGTCCAGGAGGACGAGACCGTCGAGGTCGGCGCCGACCTCGCGGTGATCGGCGAGGGTGCTCCCTCCGGTGACGGCGGCGGTGGCCAGCAGCCGGCGCAGGAGGAGCAGGCACAGCAGGACCAGTCGCAGCAGGAGGAGTCGCAGCAGGAGGAGTCACAGCAGGAGGCCGAGCAGCCGGCGCAGGAGGAGCAGGCGCAGAGCGCGCAGCAGGACCAGTCCTCCTCCGGCCAGGCACAGGCCCAGCAGGCCGGGGCGCAGCAGGGTGGCTCCGGGGGCGCGTCGGGCGGCGGTGACGGGGAGAAGGTCACCATGCCGGCCCTGGGCGAGTCGGTCACCGAGGGCACCGTCACCCGCTGGCTGAAGAGCGAGGGCGACCAGGTCGAGGTCGACGAGCCGCTGCTCGAGGTCTCGACCGACAAGGTCGACACCGAGATCCCCTCCCCCGTCGCGGGTACGCTCACGAAGATCCTCGTCGGCGAGGACGAGACCGTCGAGGTCGGTGCGGACCTCGCCGTGGTCGGCGGCTCCGGTGGCGGTGCGCCCTCCGGCGGCGGCCAGCCGGAGTCCGAGCAGCCGTCCGGCGGCCAGCAGGAGTCCGGCCAGCAGTCCGGCCAGGAGTCCGGCGAGCAGTCCGGCGAGCAGTCCGGCCAGCGGGGAGCCGGGCTGGAGCAGGAGGGGCAGGAGCAGGAGCAGGCGGCGCAGCAGTCGCAGCAGGCGGCCTCGCCGACCGAGGCCGCACCGGAGCCGCAGCAGGCCCAGCAGCAGGCCCAGCCCCAGCAGCAGCCGCAGCAGGCCCAGCCCCGGCAGCAGCCGCAGCAGGCTCAGCAGCAGGGGGACGGTGACCGGGAGGCCACCGGCTACGTCACCCCGCTGGTGCGCAAGCTCGCCAAGGAGAACGGCATCGACCTGGCGACGATCGACGGCACCGGCGTCGGCGGCCGGATCCGCAAGAAGGACATCCTCGACGCCGCCCAGGCGCGCCAGCAGCAGGCCGAGCCGCAGCAGGCGCAGACCGGCCGGCAGCCGAGCGCCGCGCCGGCCACCAGCGGCCGGTCCGCCGACGCGATGGCCTCGATCGCCGCCAAGCGCGGGACGACCGAGAAGATGAGCCGGTTGCGCAAGGTCATCGCCCAGCGCATGGTCGAGTCGCTGCAGGTGTCGGCGCAGCTCACCACCGTGGTCGAGGTGGACGTCACCAAGATCGCCCGGCTGCGCGACCGCACGAAGCGGGACTTCGAGGCCCGGGAAGGCGTCAAGCTCAGCTTCCTGCCGTTCTTCGCCCTGGCGACCATCGAGGCGCTCAAGGAGCACCCGAACGTCAATGCCAGCGTCGAGGGCGACACCATCGCCTACCACGCCCAGGAGAACCTCGGCATCGCCGTCGACACCGAGCGCGGGCTGCTGGTGCCGGTGATCAAGGACGCGGGTGAGCTCAACATCGCCGGGCTGGCCAAGAAGATCGCGGACCTCGCCGAGCGCACCCGGACCAACAAGGTCTCCCCGGACGAGCTCGGCGGCGGCACCTTCACGCTGACGAACACCGGCAGCCGTGGGGCCCTGTTCGACACCCCGATCATCAACCAGCCGCAGGTCGGCATCCTCGGCACCGGCAGCGTGGTCAAGCGCCCGGTCGTCGTCACCGACGCTGAGGGCGGCGAGACGCTCGCGATCCGCTCGATGGCCTACCTCGCGCTGTCCTACGACCACCGGATCGTCGACGGCGCCGACGCGGCCCGCTTCCTCAACACCGTCAAGGAGCGGCTCGAGAGCGCCCAGTTCGAGGTCTGATCACCCCGCGGTGGCAGCCGGTCGCCAGCCGGCCAGCCGCCACCCCTGCCGCGGCCCGAGCCAGCGCAGGCGGAACACCACCGTCGTGCTGTCTCGGGCCGTCGCACGTCCGGTCCCGTCCGCCGCCACTAGCCGGTATGCCGACCGCTCCACCCGCGCTCGCACCCGCACCTGCTCGCCCCGACCCGTCCGGTCGTCGCCGGCCTCCCGCGCCGGTGTGCCGTCGTCCTCGTCCGGCGCCGCGCCGAGCACCTCGGCCGCCCGCACCCGGAAGCGCAGTCCCGCGTAGCGCACTCCCATGCCATCCGCGTCCCGGAGGTCCGCGCGGTCCCGCCGGAAGGCGTCCGAGCCCTCCACGAGGGCCCGGCCGAGCAGCCGGACCGATCCCCGGCGCCATGCCCGCGCCCGCAGGTCCACGAGGTGCTGCAGCACCGCGCCGGGCGCTGTCCGCACGGC
Organism: Segeticoccus sp.; assembly: GCA_035690725.1. Lineage (GTDB taxonomy): Bacteria > Actinomycetota > Actinomycetes > Actinomycetales > Dermatophilaceae > DASSKF01. Next base: position 12,928 of record DASSKF010000151.1, on the reverse strand, counting down.
GTCCCGCTCACGGGCGCGCGAGCCCGCCGCCTCGCCCGGCCGCTCCTCGTCCGTCGGCCGGGACGTGCTCGTGGATCGGGACGTGCTCGTGGATCGGGACGTGCTCGTCGGAGGGATCGGGGCTGACCGATGCCGTGAGCTCCGTGCCACTCCGTCGGGCTGGTCACCTCCGCGCAGCTGGCTGACGGCCACGCGGGCGCCGGCCCCCAGGGCGGTGAAGACCACCACGACGGCCAGGACCGCCGCCGCGACCAGCACGAGCCGGCGACGCCACCACGGCTGCTCGTCACTGCGCTCCTGCCCGGACCGCCGTGCGTCGGCGGCGTCCTGCCGGATGCGGTGGGTCAGGCCCGACGCCGGGTCGACGCCGGGGGCGAGGGTCACCGGCTCCGCCGGTGCCGCGTCGAACAGGTCGCGCGCCACCTCCTCGGCGGCCGGCCGGTCCCCCGGCGTCCCGGCGAGGCACGCGGTGACGACGTCGACCACCGGATCCGGCAGGCCGGGCACCGACTCGGCCAGGGGGCGGCGAAGGGGACCGGGCCGGGGCGGCGCGCCCGTCAGGCAGCACCACGCGACCGCCCCGATCCCGTAGACGTCGGCCGCCGGGCCGGGCCGCTGCCCGTCCAGCACCTCCGGCGCCGCGTAGCCGCCGGTCCCCCACACCTCGGGGCGCGCCTCCCCCGCGATGCGGGAGACCCCGAGGTCCCCGAGCAGCGGCTTGCCGCCGGCGTGGAAGAGCACGTTGCCCGGGGACACGTCACCGTGCACCAGGCCGCGGCCGTGCAGCTCGCCCAGCGTGCGCGCCAGCGGCGAGAGCACGGTGACGACCTCGCCCGGAGTCAGGTGTCCCCGGCCGGCGATGACGGCACCGAGGGTGCCGCCCTCGGCGAGCTCGGTGACCAGCGCCAGCCGGTCCCCGGCCAGCTCCCGGGCCTCGAGCAGCCGGACCACGTGCTCGTGCCGGACCCGCTCGAGCACCGCCGCCTCCCGCAGCCCCGCGGCGGTGCCGTCCATCGGGTCCACGACCTTCACCGCGACCCGGGTGCCGTCGTCCCGGGTCGCCTCGAACACCTGCCCCGAGCCACCGCGGCCGAGCGGGCGGCCGGTGGCGTACCCCGGCAGGTGCAGGGCCGGCATACCGTCTTTGCTGTCCACCCGCCCGACTGTGGCAGGTCCGGCACGGCCGCCTCGGAGGTTGTCCACAGAGCCCCAGTAGGCTGCGCGCCGTGCCAGCCGACAACCCGACGATCCTGGCCACCTCGGGTGGCTACCGTTCCGACCCCCGGCTCGTGGTGGCGTTCAACGACCTGGTCCACCACGCGGTCGAGCTGTCCGGCACCACGGGTCGCGCGCCGCGGGTGTGCCAGCTCGGCACCGCCGGCGGCGACCAGCGATGGTGGAACGACGCGATGAGCGAGGCCGGCCGGCACGCCGGCTTCGAGCTGACCAACCTCAACCTGTTCTCCATGCCCAACGTCGACGACGTCGAGGGCCATCTGCTGGACCAGGCCGTGGTGTGGGTCAACGGTGGCTCGGTGGCGAACCTGCTGGCCGTGTGGCGGGTCCACGGGCTCGACGCGATCTTCCGCCGCGTGTGGGAGGCCGGCGTGGTCCTCGCCGGGGTGTCGGCCGGGTCGATCTGCTGGTTCACCGGCGGCACCACCGACTCCTTCGGCCCGGAGCTGCGACCGGTGACCAACGGACTGGGGTTCCTGCCGTACGGCAACGGCGTGCACTACGACAACGAGGAGCGGCGCCGGCCCCTCGTGCACCGGCTGGTGGCCGACGGCACGCTGCCCGACACGTGGTGCACCGACGACGGCGTGGGCCTGGTCTTCCGCGGCACCGAGATGGTCGAGGCCGTCAGCGAGCAGGACGGCAAGGGTGCTTACCTGGTGACTCGGGACGGTGACCGGGCCCGCGAGGAGCGGGTGCCGACCCGGCGACTCTGACCCCTCCACCACCGGGTCAGGGGCGCTCGACGGTGCCGCGCGTGGCGCTGGTCCGGGCCGCGTCGAGCACCTCCATGACGTGCACCGCGTCGCGCGGGTCGACCGGCATCGCCGCCTGCGGGTCGTCGGTGGCCAGCGCGTCTGCCACACCGCGGTAGAAATCGGCGTGGGAGACCGGCACGGCCGGCACCGGCTCCCGCTCGGCTCCTCGGTGGAGCCAGCCACTGTGGTCGGGGCCGGCGTTCGCCAGGTCGGGGAAGATGAGCACGTCGTCCTCGAACTCACCGAGCAGGTACGCCGCCTCGCTCCCCAGCACGCGCAGCCGCGGCCCCGGTGCCGCCGACGCGGACATCGTGCCCAGGTGGGACACCACGCCGGACTCGTGCCGGCACGCGAGGAAGTCGTCGTCGTCCGCGGGGGTCGTGTGGGCGGTGATCTCCGCGTAGACGGTGCGGACGGGCCCGAACAGGTCGACGGCCGCGTCCACGAGGTGCGTCCCCAGGTCGAGCAGGATGCCTCCGCCCTCGGCGGCCGTCGCCTCCTCGCGCCAGCGGTGCCGCGGCTGCGGACGCCAGCGTTCCCAGCGGAACTCGTGCCGGTAGACCTCGCCGAGACGACCCGCCGCGAGCAGGCCGTGCAGCGTCGCGTGGGCCGGGTCGAAGCGCCGGTTCTGGAAGACCGCGAGGGGCACGCCCCGGGCGGCGGCCGTCTCCACGACCTCACGGGCCTCGCGGGCGTTGACGCCGAGCGGCTTGTCCACGACCACGGGCCGGCCCGCCTCGATCACCTGCAGCGCCTGTGCGGCGTGCACGCCGCTGTGCGTGGCGAGCACGACCAGGTCGAGGTCCTGCTCGAGCAGGGCGGCCAGGTCGGGCACCACCGTGGCGTCGGGCAGCTCCTCGCGCACCTGCGCCACGCGGGCGGGGTCGGAGGTCGCGACGGCGACGATCGGCAGCCCGGCCTCCCGCAGCGGCGGTGCATGGAAGCGGCGGCCGCCGAGGCCGTAGCCCGCCAAGCCGACTCGTGGGACCGCGGTCATGGTGCCTCCTGGCTCGAGTCCGGTTGGCGCGCTTGCCGTTCCACCACCGCCGACCGCTCGTGCCTGCCCAACGGGCGACCGAGCGAGCTCGGCCACCAGGTGTGCCGGCCGAGCTCGCGCACCACGGCCGGCACCAGCAGCGAGCGCACCACGAGGGTGTCGAGGAGCACGCCGAACGCGACGATGAACGCGATCTGGGCGAGGAACAGCAAGGGCAGGACGGCCAGCGCGGAGAACGTCGCGGCGAGGACGACGCCGGCGCTCGTGATGACGCCACCGGTCACGGCGAGTCCCACCAGCACCCCCCGGCGGGTGCCGCGACGCACCGACTCCTCCCGCACGCGCGTCATGAGGAAGATCGAGTAGTCGATCCCGAGCGCGACGAGGAAGACGAAGGCATAGAGGGGGATGGCCGGGTCGGCGTCGGGGAAGCCGAGGACGTGGTTGAACACGAGGGCGGACACCCCGAGCGTCGCGGCGAAGGACAGCACGTTCGCCAGCACGAGCAGCACCGGGGCGACCAGCGCACGCAGCAGGATGATGAGGACGAGGAAGATCACGCCGAGGATCGCCGGGATGATCACCCGCAGGTCCCGGTCGCTGGCCACCCGCACGTCGAGCGCGGCCGCGGTCTGGCCACCCACGAGGATGTCCGGGCTCACCGAGTCGAGCTGGTCCCGCAGCCGCTGCACGGCGTCCTCGGCGGCAGGGCTGCTCGGCGGCTCCGTGAGCGTCGCCTGCACGAGCACGTTGCCGTCGACCACCTTCGGCTGCGCGGCCGTGCCGCCCGGCCCCGACGACCCGGGCGGCCCCTCCCCGCCGGAGGCCGGTGCCACGGTGGCCGAGCTCACCCCCTCGACGTCTCCCGCGAGCCGCACGACCCGCCCGGTCTCGCCCTGCGGCACCACCATGACCGCGGGGGCGCCGAGGCCGTCCGGGAAGTGGGCGTTCACCAGCTTCTGGCCGCTGACCGAGTCGACCTCGCTGAGGAACAGCTCGGCCTGGCTCATGCCGCTCGCCTTGAAGGTCGGCACGAAGCAGGCGCAGGCGACGAGCGCGACCGCGGTCACGCCCCAGATCGCCCGCGGTCGCCGGCCCACGAGCCCGGCGACCCGCCCCCAGATCCCGCGCGTCCCGACGCTGTCCTCGCCGTGCACGTGGTCCACCCGCGGGACCAGCGGCCAGAAGATCCGGCGGCCGACGAGCAGCAGCACGGCGGGAAGGAAGGTGAGCGCCGCCAGCAGCGCGCCCGCGATGCCGATGGCGCCGACCGGGCCGAGGCCGCTGGTGCTGCCGAGGTTGGACAGCAGCAGGCACAGCAGCCCGAGGATGACGGTCGCGCCGCTGGCCACGATCGGCTCGACCGCCGCGCGCCAGGCGATCCGCATCGCGGTCCAGCGGTCCTCGCTCTGGTGCAGCTCCTCGCGATAGCGCGCGACGAGCAACAGGGCGTAGTCGGTCGACGCCCCGACGACGAGGATCATCAGGATGCCCTGGCTCTGCCCGGAGAGCTCGATGACCCCGTGCTTGGCGAGCGGGTAGATCACGAGCGCGGAGGCCGCCAGCCCCATCAAGGACGTGATCAGCACGGCGAAGGGCAGGATCGGGCTGCGGTAGACGAGCAGCAGGATCACGAGCACGACCGCCAGCGCCACGAGCAGCAGCACCCCGTCGATGCCGGAGAAGGCGGTCACCAGGTCGGCGACGTAGCCGGCCGGTCCGGTCACCGAGGTCTGCAGCCCCGACGCGCCCAGCTCCCGGTCGGCGGCCTGCCGCAGTGCCTCGGCACCGAGGGTCACCATGCTCGTGCCGTTGATGACCTCGTCGGCCGTGGAGCCGGTCAGGGTGATCGGTGCGAGCAGCGCCTCATGGTCCCTGCTGGGGATGACCTGCCCCGGTGGTGCGGCGAGGAAGTCGGACATCGTCGTCGAGGAGTCGTCCAGCCGCAGGTCGGGAACCGAGCCGAGGAACTGCTTCACCCGCTTGGCGTCCTGCGGCTCCAGGCCGCCGTCCCGGACCACCACGAACAGGTACGGCAGGGAGTCGCCGTCCCCGAACTCCTGCGCCTGCTTGCCGGCGAGCGTCGACTCGGCCTCCGCGGGCAGGAACGAGGCGTTGTCGTTCTGCTGGACCTCCGACAGGCGGCCCACGAGCGGACCACCCCCGCCGGCGAGCACGACCCACGCGAGGACCAGCCCGACGACGACCGCCACTCGCCCCCAGCGCCGCTGGCGACGAGGGCCGGTCGTGCCGGGCTCCCGCTCCCTCACCTCTGTCTGGGCGTCGATGCCGTCCTCCCCGCTCGCTGCCCGGGCCGTGGCCACGCTGACGCCGGATACCTGCGGGCAGCCTACGGCGTACGCTGCCGGTATGCGGATGGTGCACCTCGGCTTCGCCCCGGACCTCGTCGACTACCAAGAGGCCTGGGAGCGGCAGCGGGAGGTGCACGCGGCGGTCGTGGCCGGCGAGGAGCCGGACACGGTGCTGCTGCTCGAGCACGACGCCGTCTACACCGCCGGCAAGCGCACCGAGCCGCACGAGCGCCCCTGGGGCGGTGCCCCACAAGCGGGAGGTGGCCCCACACCCGTGATCGACGTGGACCGTGGGGGCAAGATCACCTGGCACGGTCCGGGGCAGCTGGTCGGCTACCCGATCGTGCGGCTGTCCTCACCGGTGGACGTGGTCGCCCACGTGCGCCGGCTCGAGGAGGTCATGATCCGGATCTGCGCCGACCTCGGCCTGCAGGCCACCCGGGTGGACGGGCGCAGCGGCGTCTGGCTGAGGGCCGACGAGCGCGGCCCCGACCGCAAGCTCGGCCAGATCGGCATCCGGGTGAGCAACGAGGTGACGATGCACGGCTTCGCCCTCAACTGCGACTGCGACCTGTCCTGGTCCGGCGTGATCGTGCCGTGCGGGATCGCCGACGCCGGCGTCACCTCCCTCTCCCGCGAGCTCGGCCACGGCGTCACGGTCCAGGAGGTGCTGCCCTACGCGGAGAAGCACCTCGAGGACGTCCTGGGCTGACCGCGGCCGCCGGCACGTGGTGGGCAGGCGAGTTGTTCACAGCCCGCTGGAACCCGGCACCCGGCATACCCCTCGTCGCGGCGTAGGCTGAAGCACCCGCCGGCACCTGTCGACCACCGCAAGGGAGAGCACGTGAGCGTCGCACCCGAGGGACGCCGCATGTTGCGTGTCGAGGCACGCAACGCGCAGACGCCGATCGAGCGCAAGCCGTCGTGGATCCGGACCACCGCGAAGATGGGGCCGGAGTACACCTCGCTCAACTCGCTGGTCAAGAGCGAGGGCCTGCACACCGTCTGCCAGGAAGCCGGCTGCCCCAACATCTTCGAGTGCTGGGAGGACCGCGAGGCGACCTTCCTCATCGGTGGCGAGCAGTGCACCCGGCGGTGCGACTTCTGCCAGATCGACACCGGCCGCCCCGAGGAGCTCGACCGGGACGAGCCGCGGCGCGTGGCCGAGTCGGTGCAGCAGATGGGGCTGCGCTACGCGACGATCACCGGCGTCGCCCGCGACGACCTGGAGGACGGCGGCGCCTGGCTGTACGCCGAGACGATCCGCCAGGTGCACCAGCAGAGCCCGGGCACCGGCGTGGAGATCCTCATCCCCGACTTCAACGGGGTGCCGGAGCTGGTGCAGCAGGTCATTGACGCCGAGCCGCAGGTGTTCGCCCACAACGTGGAGACCGTGCCGCGCATCTTCAGGCGCATCCGGCCGGGCTTCCGCTACCAGCGGTCCCTGGACGTCATCACGATGGGCCACGACGCCGGTCTGGTGACCAAGTCCAACCTCATCCTCGGCATGGGCGAGGAGGACCACGAGATCGAGCAGGCCCTGCGCGACCTGCACGAGGCGGGCACCGACCTGATCACCATCACGCAGTACCTGCGCCCCTCGCCCCGGCACCACCCGGTGGACCGGTGGGTCAAGCCGGAGGAGTTCGTCCACTGGTCGGACGTCGCCGAGGAGATCGGCTTCAAGGGGACGATGAGTGGGCCGCTGGTGCGCTCCTCCTCCCGCGCGGGCCGGCTGTGGGCGCAGGCGACGGTGCGCAGCGGCAAGCCGGTGCCGCCGGAGCTGGCACACCTGGTCGAGAAGGCCTCCGCGCCGGCCCGCCAGGAGGCGGCCTCGCTCGTGGAGCGCAGGCTCTCCCCCGTATCCTGAGGGACATGGCCCGCCGCAAGGACTCACCCCAGTCTGCCCTGTCCGCCCGCATCGCCCGGATGGGCCGCCGGCGGTCGACGTCGGGCTCCACCGGACAGAAGGCGCCGGGCCGCATCGCGCAGATGCGGCAGATCTACACCACGACCCGGGCCAACGACCCCAACCTGAACTGGGTGCTGCTGCTGGTGTTCCTGGTTGCCTTCGGCGTCCTGGTCATCGTCGGCCTCCTCATCGGGCACCTGGTCTACTGCGCGATCCTCGGCATCCTCTTCGGCGTCCTCGCCGCGATGATCGTCCTCGGACGCCGGGCCGAGACAGCCGCCTACCGCAGCATCGAGGGGCAGCCCGGGGCCGCGGGTGCGGCCCTCAGCTCACTGCGCCGGGGGTGGTATGCCGAGCGCGAGCCGGTCGCTGCCGAGGCCAGTCGCCGAGGCAGCGCCGCCCGCGACATCTCCGCCGCGGCGATGGTGTTCCGCGCGATCGGTCGCCCGGGGGTCGTGCTGGTCGCCGAGGGCCCCAAGGGCCCGGCCACCCGGCTGGCCGAGTCCGAGCGCAAGAAGGTCGTCCGGGTCACCGGCCAGGGGGTGCCGGTGCACGTGCTGCGGGTCGGCCAGGGCGAGGACACGGTGCCGATCAGCAAGCTGACCAAGCGGGTCGGCAAGCTCAAGCCGGCGTTGACCAAGGCCGAGGTCGCCGCCGTGAACAAGCGGCTCAAGGCGCTCGGCGGTATGAAGCCGCCCGTCCCCGCCGGCGTCGACCCGAACCGGGTGCGAATGGATCGCCGGGGTCTGCGCGGCCGCTGACGTCGCAGGAAGCGGCCATCCGACCCGGCCGCTGACGTCTGCCTCAGAGGCGGATCAGGACGGTGCCGGCGGCCTTGTCGTGCAGGCCGCGGTTGTCGCGGTCCCAGATCAGGGCGGGCACGAGCAGGCACAGCAGGACGGTGCGGACCAGCCCGGGAACGGGCCCGGCCGGCAGCCCGTCCATCCGGATGACCCGCATCCCGAGCAGCCGGTGCCCGACCGTCGAGCCCCAGGTGCCGACCAGCAGCAGGTTCTCCACCGCGAAGACGACCAGCGGGATCCAGCTGCCGGTGCCGCTGCCGGGGCGAAAGCCGAGGAACGCGAAGGCGATCAGCTCACAGAGCAGCCAGTCGATGACCAGCGCGGCGACCCGGCGACCGAGGCGCGCGACACTGCCACGGCCGTGCTCGGGCATACCGAGTCGTTGGCCCGGATAGGCACCGAGCTCTGGGTGGGCGCCGGAGTCTCCCTGCACCCTCGTCCCGTCACCACTGGCCACGCAGCAAGCGTAGGCCGACGTAACACCGGCGTAACAGACGGGTCATGGGCGGGAAACGAGCGGCCGATAAGGTCGGGCACGACAACGACGCCACGCCAGCTCCGTGGTGTCGTCGTGCCGCGGATCCCCCACGGTCCCCAGGAGGACGGATGTTCAGCAGCCCCGAAGAGGTCCTGACCTACATCAAGGAGGAGGGGGTGAAGTTCGTCGACGTGCGGTTCATCGACCTGCCGGGCGTCATGCAGCACTTCAACGTCCCCGCCGAGACCGTGACGGCCGACACGTTCACCGAGGGCCAGATGTTCGACGGCTCCTCGATCCGGGGCTTCCAGGCGATCCACGAGTCCGACATGAAGCTCGTGCCGGACCCGACCACCGCCTACGTCGACCCCTTCCGCGCCGAGAAGACGCTCATCATCAACTTCTCGATAGTGGACCCCTTCACCGACGAGCCGTATGCCCGGGACCCGCGCCAGATCTGCGCCAAGGCGGAGGCCTACCTGCGCTCGACCGGCATCGCCGACACCGCCTTCTTCGGTGCCGAGGCGGAGTTCTACGTCTTCGACGACGTGCGGTTCGAGACCAACCAGCACGCGGGCTACTACTTCATCGACTCCCTCGCCGCGGCCTGGAACAGCGGCCGGGTCGAGGAGGGCGGCAACCGCGGCTACAAGCCGCGCTACAAGGGCGGCTACTTCCCCGTCCCGCCGACCGACCACTTCGCGGACCTGCGGGACCGGATCTCGCTCAACCTCGCCAAGGTCGGCATCGACGTCGAGCGGGCCCACCACGAGGTCGGGACGGCCGGGCAGCAGGAGATCAACTACCGGTTCAACACCATGCTGCTCGCCGGCGACGACATGATGAAGTTCAAGTACATCGTGAAGAACACGGCCTGGGCCTCGGGCAAGACCGCCACCTTCATGCCGAAGCCGATCTTCGGTGACAACGGCTCCGGGATGCACTCGCACCAGAGCCTGTGGAAGGACGGCCAGCCGCTGTTCCACGACGAGCAGGGCTACGGCGGGCTGTCCGACATCGCGCGGTGGTACATCGGCGGCCTGCTGCGGCACGCCCCGGCGGTTCTCGCGTTCACGAACCCGACGATGAACTCCTACCACCGGCTGGTGCCCGGCTTCGAGGCGCCGGTCAACCTCGTCTACTCCGCGCGCAACCGGTCCGCGTGCGTGCGGATCCCGATCACGGGCAGCTCACCGAAGGCCAAGCGGATCGAGTTCCGCGTGCCGGACCCGTCGGCGAACCCCTACCTCGCGTTCGCCGCCCAGCTGATGGCCGGCCTGGACGGGATCCGCAACCGGGTCGAGCCGCCGGAGCCGGTGGACAAGGACCTCTACGAGCTGCCGCCGGAGGAGCACGCGGCGATCGAGCAGGTGCCCGCGTCGCTGCCGGCGGTGCTCGACGCGCTGGAGGCCGACCACGAGTTCCTGCTCGAGGGCGACGTGTTCACCGAGGACCTGATCCAGACGTGGATCTCCTGGAAGCGCAAGAACGAGGTCGACCCGATCCGGCTGCGCCCGCATCCTCACGAGTTCGAGATGTACTTCGACCTGTAGACGCGTCCGCAGGTCAGCGGCCTATCCCCTCCCCTCTCGTGCCTTACTGGTGCCTCACGAGGCCGCAGCAACGCCGCCACCGCGGCCCGCGAGGTCTCGTCGGTGTCCGGCCAGAGGTGGCCGTCGGTGTTCAGCGTGGTCATGGCGCTCGCGTGGCGCAGGCGGCTCTGCACGACCTTGACGTCCAGGCCGGAGGCGATGAGCAGACCGGCGAAGTAGTGCCGCAGGTCGTGGAAGCGGAACCTCGGTGACATGTCCTCAACCTGTTGGTGTGCCCGACGGACGTGCCGCTCGATCACCCAATGGCCGCCTGGACGGGCACGCTGGTCCGGTCTCAGCACCATCCGGAGGCTTCCACCTCGAGCCGGGCGATCGTGTTGTTTTCACGGACGACATGAAGCCTGACCGGGATGTTTGGATCGCCCGAGCCAAGGCAGCGGGTCTCGATCCTGGTGGGGTGACGAGGTCAACCAAGGTCGTCGCGGCTGACCCGACTCCTTGAGCGGCAACGCGAAGAAGGCACGCGAGTACGTGTATCCCCATCGTGACCGAGGACGCCCTTCGGCCGAATGTTGCAGAAGATCGGATCGCGTGTCGGCTGGCCCCGTGGCCATCTCCATCGATCCCGGCATCACCCACTGGCAGGAGCCTCTTTGCGCCCAGATTGGGCCACCGAGGACTGGGCCAGCTCACTCAACTGCCGAAATCGGTGCGTCGTCCGCCGCCATTGACGCGATGCCGTAGGCGATCACCGGTCGAGGTCGACCTGGGTTGCCCGAGTCCCTACTTCACCTTGCTGAGATGGACCATGGCGTCGTAGAGCTGCTCGTCCGTCATCGGCGGCTCGGGGATCGAGTGTGCTCGCGCAGCTCGGTAGGCGTCGAGCATGAGGTAGAGCTGGCGTCGCCAGGCCGTGGGCGCCTTGGCGCTGGTGGCGTCCAAGATCCGGCCGTTGGACCAGATCAGGATGACGATGTCTGCCCGGGTGATGTCAGGGCGAGCCTTGCCAGCTTCCTGGGCTCGCGCGAGAACGTCCTCAATTTGTTGGCACATCACGTCGTGGATGTGTTCGGTCTCAGAGTTGCCGGGGAAGCGGCGAGAGAGGAAGTCGTTGAAGCCTCGGTCTCCTGCCTGCACGGCGAACAGGTTGTCCAGGTAGGCGACGAACCCGTCCCACGGATCGTCCATCTCCACGGCCTTATTGGCCCCGTCGACGAACTCCTGGAGCCGAGGCTTGAAGGCAGCCATGAGCAGGTCCAGGCGAGTGGGGAAGTGGCGGTACAGGGTGCCGATGGCGACGCCAGCGTCGCGTGCGATCTTCTCCAAGGAGGCATCCACGCCGTGGACGGCGAACTCGGCCTGCGCCGCGGCGATGAGCTTGTCGCGGCTTTCCCGGGCATCCCGGCGCAGGGGCCTCTGCATCTGCTCGACGTCGCTCTGGCTCACTCCGTCAGTCTACCGACGATGCTGAGGACGGCCTCCGTTTCTGCGCGGTCGAGGAGCCGCTCATGCGCCCGGGTGTCGGGACTCGAAGAATCTTCTGCCAAATTGAGACGCTCCTCCGGAATAGAATGAGGGGCCCCTCCGGTTATGAGTGCAGAGCGACAGGTGCCTCACTTTGGTACCCGCCCACCAAACCACGGAGGAGCATCATCATGACCACCATCAGCATCATCGGCTCGGGCAACATGGCCACCGTTATCGGCACCCGGGCAGCCAAGCACGGCCACACCGTCGAGCTCTTGAGCCGCAACACCGCCAAGGCTCAGGCGCTCGCCGACCAGATCGGCAATGGAGCCACCGTCGGCACGTTCGGCGCAACGCCGGCGGGTGACATCGTCATCATGGCCGTCCTGTACACGGGGGTGGTTGATGCGGTCGCGAACTACGGCGATGCGCTGGCCGGCAAAATCCTCGTCGACATCTCCAACCCGTTCAACGCCGACGTCAGCGGGCTCGTGACCACCAGTTCGGCTGCTCAGGAGATCGCGGCTGCCGCTCCCGAGAGCGCCCACGTCGTGAAAGCACTGAACACGATCTTCGGCCACGTTCTTGCGAAGGGCACGCTGCTGGACGCGTTCATCGCGGGCGACAGCGCTGAGGCAAAGTCAACTGTCGCGGCGTTCCTGGAGAGCTTGGAGCTGCGGACCCTCGACGCAGGAGGGCTGCAGGCGGCCTCGATCCTCGAGTCGGCCGGCCTCCTGCTGATGGGGCTGGCGCGCAATGGTGCCGGCTTCGACCTCGCCCTGGGCGCCGAGGTCCGCTGAAGGTTCCTCTTCCTCGGCGGCAGCCTTCTAGACTGAGCATGCGCGCCACATCATTCACAAGGAACAGCAGCATGCACATGCACGTGTTCGTCACTGGCGGAACCGGCTATTCCGGTTCGCACATCGTCCCCGAACGCATCGCCGCAGGGCACGCGGTGACCGGCCTGGCCCGATCGGACACGTCAGCGGCGGCACTGTCCGCGCTCGGCGCGAAGGTGAGGCGCGGCGACCTCCAGGACCTCGAAAGCTCAAGGATGCAGCCGCGGACTCCGACGGTGTCATCCACGTCGCACACCGGCAGGACCTGCTGCCGTCCCCCGGGATCGCCGCCCCCAGCTGACGGCGGCACGTCAACGAGGGAGCCTTGACACGTATCCGGATCCGCCGTAATGCGGGTGCGTTATATCGGCTCCCTTCTGTTGTCAAGGGCGGGCTTTCGGCGCCGTGGAGTGTGCGCCGGCGCTTGTCGCCGTCAAGGTCGTTCGTCCGGTGGGGCGCTCCACCTTGACGGCTCCGGCGCGTCGGCGCGGTGAGCGCGCAGCCGAAGCCGCGTGGGGCTGCGCATGCGGACGGGTGCCGGGTAGCGTCGGATGTGCGGGTCCGGGAAGTGGC
>DASSKF010000150.1:0-5466 GCA_035690725.1 Segeticoccus sp. | reverse complement strand
CACCGTCTGCCGGGCACGGTCCAGCTCGTAGATCCAGGTCGTCTCCGGCAGCGGCGGCTGCAAGGTCACCACCCGGTCGGTGCTCGTCATACCGCCGAAGAACGGGATCAGCGACGAGGCGCCCCAGTCCCGGGCCGGCTCCAGCGAGACCAGGTGCAGCGCCAGCGTGTCGCCCGGCTCCGCCCCCTCGACGTGGAACGGGCCCGTCTGCGGGTTGACGTAGGGCATGGTCAGGCGCTCCGACGGCATGTCGTCGACGGTGCGCAGCGCACCGCAGAAGGCGTCGTCGGACCAGAGCCGGAGCGCGTCCCCGGGCCGGACGCGCTGCACCGGGGCCACGCCGCCGAAGGTGAAGGCGTACTGCTCAGGGGTCGGCGCGAACTCCGTGACGTCCATGCGAGCCGATCGTAGCCAGAAGCGGACGACGGCGCGGCCGGTGCTGCTGGTCGCCCGAGGCACGGCATACCTGCGTGTGGTGGAGGTGCCGTGTGGTGGTGCGCGGGGGAGTTCTGCCGAAGGTGCGGACGTCCGCGCGCGGACCGGGCTAACGTGGTGAGGTCCACCAGGAGGTGCGCCATGGGCGTCCGAGACCTCGTCACCGACCACTACGGCGGTCACGACCTGACCAGCCGCGTCCTCGACACCCTGGCCGAGCACGGCATCGACACCGACCAGCTGCACGTCCCCGACCTGGCGCCCGTCGACCAGCTGCACGCCGGCTTCGCGCCGGCGACGGAGTACGTCATCAGCCGGCTCGGGCTGGGCGCCGACACCCGGTTGCTGGACGTCGGGTCCGGCATCGGCGGGCCGTCTCGGCTCGCGTCCTGGTCCACGTCCTGTCCGGTCACGGGTGTCGACCTCACACCCGAGTTCGTCGAGACGGCACGCGCGCTGACGGACAAGGTGGGGCTCACCGACAGCGTCACCTTCGAGGTCGGTTCGGCTGACGCCCTGCCGTTCGAGGACGACTCGTTCGACGCCGCCATGATGATCCACGTCGGCATGAACATCGAGGACAAGCGGGCGGTGTTCGCGGACGTGCACCGGGTGCTCACTGCCGGTGGGCGGTTCGCCGTCTACGAGCAGATGCGCACCGGACCCGGCGAGCTGCCGTTCCCACAGCCGTGGGCGGAGGACAAGCGGTCCTCGTTCGTGCGCTCGCAGACCGACTACCTCACCGACCTGGAGGCGGCGGGCTTCACGATCGAGGAGGTCGAGGACCGCACCGCGGCGGTCAGCGTGCCTCCGGATCTGCCGCCGGGGACGCTGTCACCGGGCGTCGTCTTCGGTGAGGCGTTCCTGCGGCGCATCGGCAACAACGTCAGCGCCACGCAGGCGGGGATCCTCGGCGCGATCCTCATCGTCGCCCGGGCCTGAGCGGCTCTCATCAGGCCGCGTGGGAGCGGACCCGTGCAGTACCACGTCGTCGGCGAGCCGCTGTCCCATGTCGGCGGTCTGGTGGCTGCGCACGAGCCCCCACAGGAAGGACAGGCCGTAGGCGGCGAGGATCGCGATGCCGAACCAGTTGTAGGGCGGGGCCTGGCTCGGTAGCACCGACTCGTAGAGCGGGTAGCCGAACGCGATGACTCCCAGGACCGGTACGACGAGGTGCCGGAACCAGGAGAAGGTGTTGCGGTGGTTCCTCCAGAAGTACGGGATGGTCGCGATGTTGGTGACGATGAAGATCACCATGAACAAGTCGGTGGCCAGCGTTGCGGTGTAGTCGAAGGCGTTGCCCGCACCGACCTCGAAGCCGATGACGAGCGTGGCCACCATGGCGAGGACGATCGGCATACCGATCGCCACCCAGGGCGTGCGCCAGTGGGGGAGGACCTTGGTCATGAAGCCGGGGAAGAGCCCGTCCCGGGCGCTGTTGTAGAGCACGCGCCAGGGGTGAGGACCCGCTGGCGCCGAGGAACAGGAAGATCGCCAGCACGAACCCGAGGCCGAAGCCGGAGGTGCCGTTCTTGATGTTCCCCGGGTCGAAGCCGGCTCCGCTGATGTAGGCCGACGAGGTGACGAGCATCGCGATGGCGCACACGAACAGCAACGTGGCCTCGATGGCGAAGAGCGACACCGCCGTGAGGACGGAGATCCGCACGCCCCGGATCAACAGGCCCAGGACCACGGCCTCGAGCACGAGGGCTTGGATGCGATGGCCGCATGCCGATCGCCTCCGTCCTGACGTTAGGACTGGAGCGGGACCGGCGCAGGTCGACTCGTCGGTGCCTCGTGGACGTGACGGCGCCGCCGCTGCCGCCGGCGATCGCGACCACGGTGTGCCGTGGCAGAAGACGACGGGTTCGCTCAGCTCCATCGGCTCAGGCCTTCCCCTCGGGGTGCCAGTCGAGGACCTGCGCGAGGCCGGCGTTGAAGACCCGGTCCGGCAGCAGTCGTAGCCCGGTGTTGCGGAGCCGCATCGCCGCCGGGTGGGACCACTGAGCCACCTCGCCCGCCATCCGGGACCGCTCGACGATCCCCTGGGTGCGCGGTCGCCGGAGCCGGTCGTATGCCGTGAGCCCGCCGGCCGTCGTGGGGGACCCGGCCGTGCCGAGAGCCTGGGCGAGCACCACCGCGTCCTCGATCGCCTGCCCCGCGCCCTGGCCGAGGTTGGGGGTCATCGCGTGGGCGGCGTCGCCGAGCAGGGCGACGCGTCCGCGGACGTACGACTCGAGCGGGGGCAGATCGGCCAGGTCGTGGAACAGCACCGCGTCCTCGTCCGGCACCGCTTCGAGCAGCTCGGGGATGGGCGGGTGCCAGCCGGCGAACCGGCGCCGGAGCTCGGCCAGCCCCTCGCTCGCGGAGCCGGCCGGGGCGGTGACGGCAGCGAAGCAGTAGTAGCGCCCGTCCGGCAGCGGCACGTAGCCGAACCGCTCGCCGCGCCCCCACGTCTCGCCGCCCTCGTCGGCGAGGTCCACGGGTGTGGTGAGCATGCGGTAGGCGACGTACCCGGCGTACCGCGGTGGTGCGGCGCTGCGCCAGAGGCGTTGCCGCACCGTGCTGTTCGTGCCGTCGGCGCCGATGACGACGTCGCCGCGGCTCTCGCCCGCCGAGTGGCGCACGAGGCCGTCCTCGGTGACGTCCTCGACCCGCGTGCCGGCGCGCAGGGCAGCAGGAGGGACGGCGTCGTGGAGCACGTCGAGCAGGTCCGCCCGGTGGACCATGAGCAGCGGCCCGAAGCGCCTGGTGATGGCGGCCACGTCCTGCCGGGCGAGCCAGCGGCCGGCGCTGTCGCGGATGCCGCCCTGGCGCGGTGTGGCCGAGCGGGCGCGCACCGCATTGCCGACACCGAGCGCATCCAGGGCCCGAACCGCGTTGGGCCACAAGGACAGTCCCGCGCCGACCTCGCTGAACTCGGGGGCCTGCTCGAGGACCTCGACTTCGTGCCCCGCGCGGCTGAGCGCGACGGCGCTGGCGAGTCCGCCGATCCCGCCACCGATGACGACGGCCTTCACCGCTGCTCCTTCCGGTTGCTGGACTTCCTCGGCCGGGTCCCCGTGTCGCCGAGTGCGCCGGCAGGGTCCGGGAGGGCGAGCGCGGCCACCTCGCGGGCGTTGCGGACGAACGCGTCGGCGGCGGGGATCCGGTAGCGGTCCCGGTGCCAGGCCAGCCCGACCACGCGCGGCGGCACGTCGGCCAACGGGACCGCCCGGATGCCGGTGCGGAACGGGTCGACCGACAGCCACGAGATCACCGCCGCGCCGACGCCCTCCTCGACCAGGCCGAGCATCGTGCCGTTGTCGTGGGAGCGGAACCGCACCTGCTCGGCGAGCTCCGGCCGGCCGAGCCGGTGCTCGACCGCGTGCACCTCGCGCATCCGGGCGTACGTGATGAGCGGTATGCCGTCCAGCTCGCCTGGCTGCACCGGCTCACCGCCGCGGCCCAGCTCGCTGTCCTCGCGGACCACGACGACGTAGGGGTCCTCGAGCAGCTCGATGTGGTCGAACGGCCCCGGCGTGAGCGGGTAGACCACGAAGGTGAGGTCGAGCTCCCCGCGCTCGACGAGGCCGAGCAGCTCGAGGTCGTCGGCGGCCTCGACCAGCTCGACGCGCACCCGCGGCCACGCCTCGCCGAACTCCCGCAGCAGGCGGGGGAGGATCCGCACCCCGACGCTCTGGTAGGAGCCGACCCGCAGCAGCCCCGACTCACCCTCGGCCAGCGCGCGCAGGTCGGCCCGGGCACTGGCCAGCCGGGCGCTGATGGCATCGGCGTGGGTGAGCAGCAGCTCCCCGGCGGCGGTCAGCTGCACCGACCGCGGACCGCCCGGTCGCTCCACCAGGGTCTGGCCGACGGCCCGCTCGAGCCGGCTGATCTGCTGGCTGATCGCGGACTGGGTGTACCCGAGGGACTCCGCGGCCCTGCTGAAGGACCGCTCCCGCCCGATCGCGGCGAGCGCGACGAGGTGGCGCAGCTCGAGGGAGTCCACGCGATCGCTCACGACGGGAGATTAGGTCTGCTGATGGAAACGGTCAACAGCAGCGATTGTCCTGATGCACTGGACGGGCCACGATGGTGACCGAAGGCGCCCGGCCGCGTGGCCGGCATACCGGATCATCGGAACCAGGAGGCGAGCCATGACCCAGACCGCAGACGAGACCAGGCGGCTGCCGGACTACGCCGACGTGGTGGACCTGGAGCGTTATCCGATCCACGAGCTGGACACCGAGCGCGGCCGGGCGTTCGTGACGGCGTGCAAGTCCGAGCTCGACGCGACGGGGGTGTGCAACCTGGAGGGGTTCGTGCGGCCGGCGGCGGTCGCGCGGATGGTCGAGCTGGCCGGTGAGCTGGCGGACCGAGCGTGGCCGACGGATCGGACGCACACCATCTACTTCCGGGCCCCGGACGAGACAGTCCCGGTGGGGCACCCGCTGCGGCGGCAGGTGCGCTCGGCCAAGCACGGGATCGCCTATGACCAGATCCCGGCGGACGCGCCGGTGCGCCGGTTGTACGAGTCGGATGACCTGACCGCGTTCATCGCGGCGGTGCTGGGCAAGGAGAAGCTTCACCGGTCGGCGGATCCGTTGGACGCCTTCCAGGTGACCACGTTCCACCCGGGGGAGGAGCTGGGGTGGCACTTCGACAACAGTGAGTTCTCGATGACGGTGATGTACCAGCCGGCGGAGTCGGGAGGGGAGTTCGTGTACGCGCCCGGGCTGCGCAGCGAGGGCGATGAGAACCATGCCGGGGTGCAGGAGGTGCTGGGCGGCGAGGAGTCGGGGTTGAAGGTGTTGCCGTCCTCGCCGGGATCGCTGGCGTTCTTCCGGGGCGAGCACGCGCTGCACCGGGTGACACCGGTCGAGGGGTCCACGCCCCGGGTCAACTCGGTCCTGACCTATGGCGAGCGCCCGGACATGCGGCTGAGCGACCTGACCTCCGAGCTGTTCTACGGACGCACCTCCCGCTGACCGGGGCCGGGTCCGGTGGTGGCGCGGAGTTGCGGCCGGAGCGTGACGCATGCGTCACGCT
>DASSKF010000149.1:0-12090 GCA_035690725.1 Segeticoccus sp. | reverse complement strand
GCACCAGCTGATCGGGCGGTATGCCGACCGCCTGGGTCTCGCGCGCACCGCGGACGAGGTGGAGCGCGTCTTCGCGTCCGGTCGGATCGCCTCGCTGCTCGGCGCCGAGGGCGGGCACTCGATCGGCTGCTCGCTGGCCGCACTGCGGATGCTCTACGTGCTCGGGGTGCGCTACATGACCCTGACGCACAACGACAACACGCCGTGGGCGGACTCGGCCACCGACGAGCCGGCGCACGGCGGGCTGACCGGATTCGGCGTCGAGGTGGTCCGCGAGATGAACCGGCTCGGGATGCTCGTCGACCTCTCCCACGTCTCCCCGGACACGATGCGCGCGGCGCTGGCCGCGACCGAGGTGCCGGTGATCTTCAGCCACTCCTCCGCCCGCGCAGTGTGCGACTGCCCCCGCAATGTGCCCGACGACGTCCTGGAGACCCTGCCCGGCAACAACGGCGTCTGCATGGTGACCTTCGTGCCGGACTTCGTCCGGCAGGAGTGCGCGGACTGGCGGGTGGCGGCCCAGCAGGCGGCGCAGGAAGCAGGAGTGCGCCCGGCCGACCACCAGGCGTTCAGCGCCTTCGCCGAGGAGTACACCGCCGCGCACCCCAGGCCGAAGGCCACGCTCGAGGACGTCGTCCCCCACCTCGAGCACGTGCGGGAGGTCGCCGGGATCGACCACGTGGGCATCGGCGGCGACTACGACGGGACCACCGAGCTGCCGGCGGGCCTGGACGACGTGACCGGCTACCCCCGGCTGTTCGCCGCGCTGGCCGACCGGGGCTGGTCCGACGAGGACCTGGTCAAGCTGGCCGGGGGCAACGTCCTGCGGGTGATGCGCGACGCCGAGGCCGGGGCACGCGAGCTGCAGCAGACCCGAGGACCCAGCCTCACGGCATACCAGGCCTGAGCGTCTGCTCGCCCGGGGCGACTTTGCTCGGTCCAGGCCGCTTCTGCGGCCGCGACACGCCGTCCGGGACGAGCACGAGCCCGGTCAGCGGCGGAACTTGGCCAGCGTCATCCCGAGCAGGCGAGCGACCACGAGGGCAACGTAGTAGAGCCCGGAGAGCATCTCCAGCATGAGGAAGGACCGGCCGTGCGGGCTGCCCGGCGCCAAGTCGGACAGCCCGGTGTTGGTCAGGGTGGTGAACGACAGGAACAGCAGCTGCATCCACGTCAGCGGCGTCTCCGGGGCGACGCCGGGTGACAGGAACGCCAGGGGCCAGATCACCTGGACGCCGGTGTAGAGGTAGGCGAACCCCCACGCCACCACGGTGAAGCAGGTGCCGGTCGCGAACATCTCGTCACGGGTGACCCACTGGTCGGCGAACATGTACCGGATCAGCGCGTAGGCCGTGTAGAAGTAGAAGGCGGCGTGGGTGAACCCGGACGCCAGGATGATCGCCTGGTGGTCCGGGTCCACGGTCTCCCAGACGGTGAGTACCACGGCCGGGAGGCCGATGACCATGCTGATGATGTTCATGGCCGGCGTCTGGCGCACGGCGAGCACGGCGAAACCCAGCGCGATCAGGCCGATGACCGAGACGATCGTCCGGCCGGCACCGGTCTCCTCGGTGAACGGGTAGACGAGCACGCTCGCCAGCTGCACGGCCAGCAGCACCGCGCACGGCGTCTCCCGCGCCCAGCGGTAGGCATCCCGCAAGGTCATCGTCACGGCGGACACCCTATGCGGGTCAGCGCCCGGTCAGCTGCCAGGCGTCCTCCCCGCCGCTGCCCTCGTCCGACTCGTCGTCGTGGCCGCCGTAGCCGTCGGCCGTGGCAGTGTCGGGGGCCGGCGCGGTGCTGCCGCTGGGGGTGCCCCGGTCGGCCTGCCCGTCGTAGACCGGGTCCTCGTCCGGCACGTCCTCGCCGCGCAGCAGCGCCAGCGTCGTCGCCAGGTCGTCCGGCTTGACGAGCACGTCACGGGCCTTGGAGCCCTCCGACGGCCCCACCACACCGCGGGACTCGAGCAGGTCCATCAGCCGCCCGGCCTTGGCGAAGCCGACGCGCAGCTTGCGCTGCAGCATCGACGTGGAGCCGAACTGGGTCGTGACGACCAGCTCGGTGGCCTGCAGCAGCAGGTCGAGGTCGTCGCCGATGTCCTCGTCGATCTGCTTCTTCGGCGCGGCGACGGTCACGTCCTCGCGGTAGTGCGGCTTGAGCTGCTCGCTGACGTGCTTGACCACGTGCTGGATCTCGGACTCGGTGACCCAGGCGCCCTGCACGCGCATGGTCTTGGAGGCACCCATCGGCAGGAAGAGCGCGTCGCCCTGGCCGATGAGCTTCTCGGCGCCGGGCTGGTCGAGCACGACGCGGGAGTCGGCCAGCGACGAGGTGGCGAAGGCCATCCGGCTGGGCACGTTGGCCTTGATCAGGCCGGTGACGACGTCGACCGACGGGCGCTGCGTGGCCAGCACCAGGTGGATCCCCGCGGCCCGCGCGAGCTGGGTGATCCGGACGATCGACTCCTCGACGTCGCGGGGGGCGACCATCATCAGGTCGGCGAGCTCGTCGACGATGACGAGCAGGTAGGGGTAGGGCTCCAGCACCCGCTCCGACCCGGGCGGCGGCGTGGCCTTGCCGGAGCGGACGGCCCGGTTGAAGTCGTCGATGTGCTTGTAGCCGTAGGCGGCCAGGTCGTCGTAGCGGGTGTCCATCTCGCGCACGACCCACTGCAGCGCCTCGGCGGCCTTCTTCGGGCTCGTGATGATCGGCGTGATCAGGTGCGGGATGCCCTCGTAGGCGGTCAGCTCGACCCGCTTGGGGTCGACCAGCACCAGCCGCACCTCGTCGGGGGTGGCGCGCATGAGGATCGAGGTGATCATCGAGTTCACGAAGCTCGACTTGCCGGCGCCGGTGGCGCCCGCGACGAGCAGGTGCGGCATCTTCGCGAGGTTGGCGATGACGTAGCCGCCCTCGACGTCCTTGCCGACGCCCATCACCATCGGGTGCTCGTTGGCGCGGGCCGCCTGGCTGCGCAGCACGTCGCCGAGGCTGACCTTCTCGCGGTCGGAGTTGGGGATCTCGATGCCGATCGCGGACTTGCCCGGGATGGGGCTGAGGATGCGCACGTCGGCCGAGGCCACGGCATACGCGATGTTCTTGGAGAGCGCGGTGACACGCTCGACCTTGGTGCCGGCGCCCAGCTCGACCTCGTAGCGGGTGACGGTCGGTCCGCGGGTGAAGCCACTGACCTGAGCGTCGACACCGAAGTTGTCGAGGGTCTCGGTGAGGGCCTCGACGACCCGGTCGTTCGCCGCGCTGCGGGCCTTGGGCGGCGTGCCGGGCTGCAGCAGGCCGTTGTCGGGCAGGGTGTAGGTGACGTCGCCGGCGAGCGCGAGCTGCTCGACGCGCTGCGGCAGCGGGGTGGTCGGCGGCGCCTCGAGCTTCTTGCCGTTGTCCGGGACGGCCTGGGCCGCGGCACCGGCCGGCGTGGCACCGGCAGGGGCGGCACCGGCAGGGGCGGCACCGGGCTTGGCAGGGGCGGCACCGGGCTTGGCCGCGGCAGGCTTGGCGCCGGCCGGTCCGCCGTCCTCGCCGGGAGCCATGACGCCGGGCGACGTGGGCCGCTTCTCCCCGGGCCGCAGCGGCCGGCCGTCCTTGCCGCGGGCCACCGTGGCGGCCTGCTCGAACGGGACGTCGCCGTCGAGCTCCTCGCCCTCGGCCCGCCGCGCGGAGGGCGCCTTCCGGCGGCGCCGGGAGCCCTGCGCCCCGTCGATCTCGCTGCCGTGGCGGTCGGCGGCCACCGCATCGCGGTCGTCGTCCTCCGGTCCGGTCGGCCGGTGCAGGAGCCGGTCGCGCAGCTCGCCCAGGCGAGCCGGGATCTGGTGCACGGGCGTGGCGGTGATGACGAGGACGCCGAAGAAGCCGATCAGCAGCAGGATCGGCACGGCGCCCCAGACCTTGACCGCCTGGGTCAGGGGGCTGGAGGCGAGGTAGCCGATGACGCCCCCGGCAGCGCGCATCCGGTCCCACCCGTCGGGCGGGCTGACCAGCGGCAGCCCGGCGGAGATGTGCACCAGGCCGCAGGCCGCCACAGTGAGGGCCGTCGTGCCGATGCCGACCCGGTTGTTGGACTGGTCGTCGCCGGGTGCGCGCAGCAGCCGCAGCCCGAGCAGCAGCAGGCCGATCGGCACGGCGAGCGCGACCCGGCCGAAGGTGCCGGCGGCCACGGCGTGGATGACGTCGCCCGCGGTGCCGGGCAGGCCCCACCACTCGCGCATGGCGATGACGATGGCGAGCGCGATGAACGCGAAGCCGATCCCGTCGCGACGGTGCTCCGGCTCGAGCTCACGGGCGCTGGTGCCGACCCGGCGCACCGCTCCCCCGGCCACGTGGGCCATGCCCATCCAGGTGCCGCGGAGGGCGCGCAACGGGAGCGGAAGGCCGCCACCCTTCGCGCCGGAGCGTGAGCGCGTGGTCGTCCGGCGGGAGGTGGAGCGCGTCGAGCGGGACGACGACGTCGGACGACGCGACGAGCTGCCGCTCCGCGACGAGGAGGAGCGTCGTGAGGTCGAGGTCTGACGGGTCGCCACGTTCGCAGGGTACGCGACGAACCCCTCCTGCATCACGCGTCACACGCGGGCCGCGGGCCTCGGGGCTTTCCCGTGGACCTCGGGGCTTTCCCGTGGACCTCGGGGCTTCCCGGCCGCCCTCAGGCGTCGATGACGATCGGGATGATCATCGGCCGGCGGCGCAGCTTGCCGCCGACGAAGCCGCCGACGGCGCGCCGGATGATCTGCTGCAGCTGGTAGGAGTCGGTGACCCCGTTCGCGGCCGCCTCGGCGAGCGCCTCGTCCAGCCGCGGGCGGACCCGGTCGAAGACGTCCTCGTCCTCGGCGAACCCGCGGGTCTGGATCTCCGGGCCGGCCGCGACCTTCCCGGTGGCGGAGTCGCGCACGACGATGATCGTGACGAAGCCCTCGTCCCGCAGGATCCGCCGGTCCTTGAGCAGCGTCTCGTCCGTGGCTCCCACCGAGGAGCCGTCGACGTAGACGTAGCCGCAGTCCACCGCCCCGGCGATCCGCGCAACTCCGTCGACGAGGTCGACGACGACCCCGTCCTCGGCCAGGACGACCCGTTCGGCGGGCACACCGGTGGCCTCGGCGAGCTGGCCGTTGGCCACGAGGTGGCGCCACTCGCCGTGCACGGGAAGGACGTTGCGGGGGCGGACGACGTTGTAGCAGTAGAGCAGCTCGCCGGCGCTGGCGTGGCCGGACACGTGGACCATCGCGTTGCCCTTGTGCACGACGTGGGCACCGAGCCGCATCAGGCCGTTGATGACCCGGTAGACGGCGTTCTCGTTGCCGGGGATCAGGGACGAGGCGAGCAGCACCGTGTCGCCGATGCCGACCTCGATCTTGTGGTCGCGGTTGGCCATGCGCGACAGGGCGGCCATCGGCTCACCCTGCGACCCGGTGCAGATGAGCACGACCTGGTGGTCGGGCAGGTCCCTCAGTTGCTTGACGTCGACGAGGACACCCTCGGGCACGCGCAGGTAGCCGAGCTCCGCGGCGATGCCCATGTTGCGCAGCATGGAGCGGCCCACCATGGCGACCTTGCGCCCCGACTCCGCGGCGGCGTCGAGCACCTGCTGGACGCGGTGCACGTGCGAGGAGAAGCAGGCGACGATGATCCGCCGCTCGGCCTTGTGGAACACCCGCTCGATGGCCGGGGTGATGTTGCGCTCCGGGGTGGTGAAGCCGGGCACCTCGGCGTTGGTGGAGTCGGTGAGGAAGAGGTCGACCCCCTCCTCGCCCAGCCGCGCGAAGGCCCGCAGGTCGGTGATCCGCCGGTCCAGCGGGAGCTGGTCCATCTTGAAGTCGCCGGTGTGCAGCAGCGTGCCGCCCGGAGTGCGGATGGCCACGGCCAGCGCGTCCGGGATCGAGTGGTTGACCGCGATGAACTCGCAGCCGAAGACGCCGAGCTGCTCGGTCTGCCCCTCGCGCACGGTGAGCGTGTAGGGGGTGATCTTGTGCTCCTTGAGCTTGGCCTCGACCAGCGCGAGGGTCAGCTGGGAGCCGACCAGCGGGATGTCCGGCTTGCGGCGGAGCAGGAACGGCACGGCGCCGATGTGGTCCTCGTGGCCGTGCGTCAGCACGATGGCGTCGACGTCGTCGAGCCGGTCCTCGATGTACTCGAAGTCCGGGAGGATCAGGTCGACACCGGGGTGGTGGTCCTCCGGGAAGAGCACGCCGCAGTCGACGACGAGCAGCCGTCCGGCGTGCTCGATGACGGTCATGTTCCGGCCGACTTCGCCGAGTCCACCGAGCGCCACGATCCGCACGCCGCCGTCGGGCAGCGCGGGTGGCGCGGTGAGCTCTGGGTGTGGGTGGCTCACATCACTCCTGACTGTGTGAGACCGGCGCGCAGGATCTCGCGCTGGTCGGGGGTGGCTTCGATCAGGGGGAGGCGCAGGTGCGCCGACGGGATGACGCCCAGCTCGACCATGGCGGCCTTTGCCATGATCGCCCCCTGTGAGGTCATCATGATGGCTCGGACCGCCGGCAGGAGCCGACGGTGGATCGCGCGCGCCCGCGCCAGGTCACCGCGGTCGACCGAGGCGACCAGCTCGGCATACTGCGGGCCGGCGACGTGGCCGACGACGCTGACCATGCCCACCGCGCCCTGGGCGAGGTGGGCGAGGTTGAGCGGGTCGTCCCCGGAGTACCACTGCAGGTCGGTCCGGGCCATGACCTCGCTCGCGGCGAACAGGTCGCCCTTGGCGTCCTTGACCGCCACGATCCGCGGGTGCTCGGCCGCGCGGAGCAGGGTGTCGGTCTGGATCGGCGTCCCCGTCCGGCCGGGGATGTCGTAGAGCATCACCGGCACGTCGATCGCGTTCGCGACCGCGCGAAAGTGGGCGAGCACGCCGTCCTGGGTCGGCTTGTTGTAGTACGGCGTCACGACGAGCGCGCCCCGTGCGCCGCGGCGAACCATCTCCTTCGCCGCCCGCACCGAGTGCTCCGTGTCGTTGGTGCCGACGCCGGCGACGACGGTGAGCCGGTCCCCCACGGCCTCCACGACGGCCTGCACCAGGTCGTAGTTCTCCTCGTCGGTGGTCGTGGGCGACTCCCCGGTCGTGCCGTTGACGACGAGGCCGTCGTGGCCGTGGTCGGCGAGGTGCGTCGCCAGGCGCTGCGCGGCGTCGAGGTCGAGGGCGCCGTCGGGGCGCATCGGGGTGACCATGGCCGTGAGGACACGGCCCAGGACGGTGGCGCTCGGCATGGCTCTCACGGTATCGCCTGCCCCGGGGCCGTCCGCGGAGGCGTTCGCCGGTCGGGCAAGCACGCGGCATACCGGCCGTGGGGCACACGGGGCGGGGAGACGACGATCGCGTCGCTACCCGCTCGGGGGTCCGGGTAGCGACGCGATCAGTGGTTACATCGTGGAGTAGTTGAATCCGTTACCGCCAGTCTCTGTGATCTGGATCACAGCACGAGCCGCGGTAGGTTCACCGTGTGCACCAGTACCTCGACCTCCTCCGGCTCGTGCGCGACCACGGCACCGAGAAGACGGACCGGACCGGCACCGGGACCCGCAGCATCTTCGGCCACCAGCTGCGCTTCGACCTCTCCCAGGGCTTCCCCGCCGTCACCACGAAGAAGCTGCAGATGAAGTCGGTCGTCGTCGAGCTCATCTGGTTCCTGCGCGGCTCGACCAACGTGCGCTGGCTGCAGGAGCGCGGCGTGCACATCTGGGACGAGTGGGCCGACGACGCAGGTGACCTCGGGCCGGTCTACGGCAGCCAGTGGCGCTCCTGGCCCACGCCCGACGGCGGCACGGTCGACCAGATCGGACGGGTCGTCGAGTCGATCCGGACCGCGCCGGACTCGCGGCGGCACCTGGTCTCGGCGTGGAACGTCGCCGAGGTCGACGACATGGCGCTGCCGCCGTGCCACACGATGTTCCAGTTCTACGTGGGCCCCGAGGGAGCCTCCGGGCGGCGGACGCTGTCCTGCCAGCTCTACCAGCGCAGCGCCGACATCTTCCTCGGCGTGCCGTTCAACATCGCCTCCTACGCGCTGCTCACCCACATGGTCGCCCAGGTCTGCGACCTCGACGTCGGCGACTTCGTGCACACCTTCGGCGACGCGCACCTCTACCTCAACCACCTCGAGCAGGCCGACCTGCAGCTCTCCCGTGAGCCGGGGCCGCTGCCGACGCTGCGGCTCAACCCCGACCGCCGTTCGATCGACGAGTTCGAGCCGGAGGACGTCGAGCTGCTCGACTACCACCCGCAGCCGTGGATCAAGGCCCCGATCGCGGTATGACGTCCCTTCCCTCCCGCGCGACGCCGCCCCTCCCGTCCGGTCGCGCGACGCCTCCCGACTGCGCCGCTGCTGCCGACGGCGGCCACTCGACCGAGCGCGACCGCACCCCGCGCTTCCGGGTGGTACCGGCCGCCTACCTGCTGCTGAGTCGGAGCGGTCCGCATGGCGAGGAGGTGCTGCTGCAACGCCGCGGCCGGACCGGCTTCATGGACGGCTGGTGGGCCACCGCGGCGGCCGGCCACATCGAGCGGGGCGAGTCGGCGCCGGTGGCCGCCTGCCGCGAGGCGCTCGAGGAGCTCGGGATCCGGGTGCGTGCCGAGGACGTCGAGCCGGTCACCGTGGTGCACCAGAGCCTGCCGATCGACGTGTGGCACGCCGAGCGGATGGACCTGTTCTTCGCCTGCCGGACCTGGTCCGGGGAGCCGGTCGTGCGCGAGCCGGACAAGTGCCTCGAGCTGCGCTGGTTCCCGCTCGCCGAGCTGCCCGACCACGTCGTGCCGCACGAGCGGATGGTGCTCGACGCACTGGCGGCCGACGCACCGGTCCCCCGGCTGATGACCCGGGGCTTCGACCAGCGCCTCACCCTCGTCGCGGCCCTCGGGCGCAACGGCGCCATCGGCGACGGCAGGGGTATGCCGTGGCACCTCCCTGAGGACCTCGCCCACTTCAAGCGGGCCACGCTCGGCGGCACCATGATCATGGGGCGGCGCACCTGGGACAGCATCGGCCGCCCGCTCCCGGGACGGCATACTGTCGTGGTCACGCGGCAGCGCGGCTGGGAGGCGCCGGTCCCCCGTGGGCGGCGGGTGCCCCCCGTCACGGTCGTCAACAGCCTGGCCGAGGCGCTGCTGGTGGCGGGCGACGGTGAGGTGTTCGTCGTGGGCGGCGGCGAGGTCTACGCGCAGGCGTTGCCGTGGGCACACCGGCTCGTGCTCACCCACGTCGAGGCCGAGCCTGACGCCTCCGTGTTCTTCCCGGCCGTCGACGCGGCCGTCTGGCGTGAGGTGGGCCGGGAGCCGCACGAGGGCTTTGCCTTCGCGACCTACGAGCGCCGCTGACGCTCCCGACCGCGCGGTGCCAGGCGGTCTGGGACGAACCCGGCCACGCGCCGACTTCTGCACCCCCCGATCGAGGGCGAGCCGGACAGCCTCGGCCACGTGCCGACTTCTGCACCCCGAGATCTCAGGCCGCCACCGGTCGTCGCCCGGTGAAGTGCCGCCGCCAGTGGTTCCTGAGCGGCGGCACTCGCATTCCCGCTGTCTTCATCGCGCGGACGAGCCGGTCGAGCGTGTCGGCCGGCGATGCCCGCAGGTCGTCCGCGATGAGCACCACGAAGCGCCACCCGAGATCGCCGAGGTCCTCGCGGCGCAGGATGTCAGCTCCCCAGGAACGCTGCCGCTCCACGTGCTGCCGCCCGTCGTACTCGATCGCCAGCTTGAACGCGCGGTAGCCGAGGTCGATGCGACGCTGGATCGCGCCGTACTCGTCCCGCAGCTCGATGTTGACCTCCGGCTCCGGGAGCCCGGCAAAGACCATGAGCAACCGGACCCGCGTCTCCTGCGGCGAGTCGACGTCGGCTCGCACCAGGTCCGCTGCCGACCGCGCTCGTCGGGCACCGCGTCCCCGCCATGCGCGGGCAGCCTCGCGCAGTGCCTCGGGGGTGCACTGCCGGCGCTTGACGAGGGAGTCGCCCAGGATGACGAGGTCGACGAGGTTGAGCCGGTCTGCCAGGTCGAGGAACGTCCGGGCGGGCGAGGTGACACGGATGCCTCGGCGGCGCACCAGCGGCGGCTGCCGGCGGTGTCGGTGCACGACGACGCCGTCCTGCTCGCTCTTGCCTGCACCGACCGAACCCAGGTGCACGTCCGGGTCGTCCGGCACGATGCCACGCATCAGCCGCGCGGCCGTGTGGTGCGTCGCGAAGTCGGCCTGCGGCACCGCACGCAGCGCCGTCTGCACGGTGAGTTCCCACGTCGTCGCAGTCCGTGCAGAGAGGAACCACCCGCGGAAGAGGCGCGTGAAGGCCGGGCCGTACAGCTGCTTGCGTGAGTACCCGGCCCGCAGCCCCTGCTCCAGGCTGAAGGGCCGGCGGATGTCCAAGCGATGGTCGGCCATGCGCCGACCATCGCAGGTCCGGGCGCACAGGACGGTTCGTCGTCCACAGGCGCGTGGGGACGGGCGGCGCGCGACTGGGGTCGGCGACGTGCCGACTTCTGCACCTCTCAACCGGCGCAGAGCGGCACGGCCTCGGCGACGTGCCGACTTCTGCTCCGGCCCAACACGCGGTCGGGTCGGGGTCAGGCGTCGTAGTCGAGCTTCACCCTGTCGGTGACGGGGTGGGACTGGCAGGCGAGCACGATGCCGGCCGCCACCTCGTCCGGCTCGAGGGCGTAGTTGCGGTCCATCGCGACCTCGCCCTCGACCACCCGGGCGCGACAGGTGCCGCACACGCCGCCGGTGCAGCTGAACGGCGCGTCCGGGCGCTCGCGCAGCGTCGCCGCGAGGATCGTCTCGGCCCTTGACGGCATCTCGATCACCGTCGTCCGGCCGTCCAGGTCCACGGTCACGACCGCCTCGGGCGGCGCGCCGGGCTCGGTCTCGACGGGAGGCTGCGGCACGGGTGCCCCGAGCTCGTCGACGTGGAACACCTCGTGGTGCACGTGGCGGCCGTCGACGTCGCGGTCCGCCAGCAGCTCCCGAGCGGTCTCGACCATGCCGAACGGCCCGCACAGGTACCACTCGTCGACCTGGTCGACCGGCACCAAACTGCGGAACAGCTTGTCGAGTTTTTGTCGGTCGATCCGCCCGGTGAACAGCTCGACGTCCTGCATCTCCCGGGACAGCACGTTGATCAGGTGGAACCGGCCCGGGTAGCGGTTCTTCAGGCCCTCGAGCTCCTCGAGGAACATGATCGAGTCGGTGCGCCGGTTGCCGAAGACGAGCGTCGCGTGCGAGTTCGGCTCCTCCTCGAGAGCAGTGCTCAGCAGCGACATCACCGGCGTGATGCCGGAGCCGGCGGCGATCGCGACGTGGTGCCGGACCTGCTGCGGCTGCGTGGGGCAGGTGAAGCCGCCCAGCGGCGTCATCACCTGGATCTCGTCGCCGACCTGGACCTTCTCGTTGAGCCAGTTCGACATCAGGCCGCCGGCGACGCGTGCCGTCGCCACGCGGAGCTCGTTGCGGGACACCGCTTCCGAGCGGGGCAGGCAGATCGAGTAGGACCGGCGCACGTCCTCGCCCTCGATCTCGGCCCGCAGCGTCAGGTGCTGGCCCGGCTCGAAGGCGAACTCGTCCGCGAGCTCCTCGGGCACACGGAACGACACCGCGACCGCGGTGTCGGTGAGGTGCTGCACGTCCGAGACGGTCAACGGGTGGAACTGGGCGCGGTGGCGCTTCTTCTTCACGATGGTGGGCATCAGACGGCCTTGAACTCGTCGAACGGTTCCCTGCAGGAACGGCAGCGGCGCAGCGCCTTGCAGGCGGTCGATCCGAACCGGGCAAGCTCCTCGGTCTCGGTCGACCCGCACAGCGGGCAGGTGACCTGCCGGACCGAGAGGCCCACCGCCACCGGCCCGCCCGGGCGGGTCGTCGGCGGGGCGATGCCGAACTCGCGCAGCCGCTCCTTGCCCGCCTCGGACATCCAGTCGGTCGTCCAGGCCGGGCTCAGCCGCGTCTCGACGGTGGCCGTGTAGCCGGCCCGCGCCGCCTCGTGCTCGACCCGGCCCCGGATCGCCTCCATCGCGGGGCAGCCGGAGTAGGTCGGGGTGATGACGACGTGCACGGTGCGCGTGTCCTCGTCGACCGAGCAGGACCGCAGGAT
>DASSKF010000148.1:0-17847 GCA_035690725.1 Segeticoccus sp. | reverse complement strand
ATCGCGATCCTCGGCATCGACGAGCTCTCCGAGGAGGACAAGGTCCTCGTCAACCGGGCCCGTCGCATCCAGCGGTTCCTGTCGCAGAACACCTACGTGGCCAAGCAGTTCACCGGCATCGAGGGCTCGACCGTCCCGCTGGCGGAGACGATCGAGGCGTTCACGAAGATCTGCGACGGCGAGTACGACCACGTCCCCGAGCAGGCCTTCTTCATGTGCGGTGGCCTCGAGGACGTCGAGCGCCAGGCCAAGGAGCTGGCGCAGGACTGACCCGAGTCAGTGCGGTGGGCGGTGCCGGTAGACTGACCGGCACCCCGACAGTGAGCGGAGGAGACACCCGAGTGAGTGAGTTGCGCGTCGAGCTGGTGGCCGCGGACCGGAAGGTCTGGGAGGGCACTGCTCGGCAGGTCAGCGCCCGCAGCATGGCGGGAGAGCTGGGCATCCTGCCCGGCCACACCCCCCTGCTCGGCATCCTCATCAGCGGCGACGTCCGCATCGAGACCGGGTCGGGTCGCGAGGTGGTGACCGTCGACAGCGGCTTCCTGTCCGTCGACCATGACAACGTGACGATCGTCGCGGAGTCGGTCGAGGGCGCGTCGGTGGCCTGACCGGGCCGTGGGCCACGACCTGCTCCTCTCGATCGAGGGGCTGGTCGCTGCCGTCATCGGGCTGCTGCTGCTGTTCCTGTTGGGGACCTACCTGCGCCGACGCACCATCGCCCGGGGGCAGCCGCTCGTGCTGTGCGCGATCCGTGAGCACGAGGGGTCCCGGTGGAAGTTCGGCCTCGCCCGCTACGGCATCAGCGGGCTGGACTGGTTCCGGCTCGGCGGCGTGTCCGTGCGTCCGGCCCACCACTGGTCCCGGGGTCGCCTCGACCTCGAGGTGCCCCGCCGGCTGGAGGGCGCCGAGCGGCTGAGCATCCTGCCCGAGGCGGTCGCCGTGCCGTGCCGGCACGGCGACACCACGTTCGAGCTGGCCCTCGCCCCCGGTGCCTACACCGCCCTGCGGTCCTGGCTGGAGTCGTCCCCGCCGGGCCTCGGCGTCAACGTCGCCTGACCCCTGACCCCTGCGTTTCTTTGGGACATCTCTGCTGCCCCAGCGTCCGACACGCCCCAAAGAAGGGCGGGGTTGAGGGGCAGGCAGGGTCGGTCAGGGCTGGCGCCTGCGGCGTCGGGGTTGCTCGGAGCGCCCGCCACCCGGCTGCCAGAGCACGTCGCCCCGGTCAGCGACGTTCGCGACGCGGGCGAGGATGAACAGCAGGTCCGACAGGCGGTTCAGGTACTTCGCCGTCAGCGGGTTCACCCCACCGACGCCGCGCTCCGGCTTCTCGTCGTCGGCGCCGACGGCGGCGGCCTGGTCGCCGTACACCTCCAGCGCGGCCCACGCCGACCGCTCGGCGCGCCGGGCCACCGTCCGGGCCAGGTGCAGGTGCGCCGACCCGGCGGTGCCGCCGGGCAGGATGAACGAGCGCAGTTTCTCCAGCTCCTCGTTGTAGCGGTCGCAGTCGGCCTCCAGCTCGTCGACCCACTCGGCCCGCACCCGCAGCGGCGGGTACTCGTAGCGCTCCGCCAGCGGGGCACACAGGTCCGCGCCCACGTCGAACAGGTCGTTCTGGACCCGCAGCAGGGTCTGCACCACGTCCTCGCGCAGCTCGCCGCAGGCGACGGCGACCCCGATTGCGCTGTTCGTCTCGTCGGTGTCGGCGTAGGCCACGAGGCGGGGGTCGGTCTTCGCCGTGCGGCTGAAGTCACCCAGCGCCGTCGTGCCGTCGTCGCCGGTGCGGGTGTAGATGCGGTTCAGGATGACCATGCCGAGATCGTCGCAGATAGGCTCGCTCGGTGATGGAACGGTTCAGAGTGGTCGGTGGCGCCCGCCTGCGGGGCGAGGTGCGGGTCGTCGGGGCGAAGAACAGCGCCCTGAAGCTCATGGCGGCCTCGCTGCTCGCGAAGGGACGCACCCGGCTGACGAACGTCCCCTCGATCGTGGACGTGACGATCATGGCCGAGCTGCTGCGGCGCCTCGGCTGCGCGGTCGACTACCGGCCGGACGAGCGGCTGGTCGAGATCGACGTCCCCGAGCAGATCGGGCACCGGGCCGACTACGAGCTGGTGCGCGCCCTGCGGGCCTCGATCTGCGTCCTCGGCCCCCTGGTCGCCCGCTGCCGGGCGGCGGACGTCGCGGTCCCCGGCGGGGACGCCATCGGCTCGCGCGGCCTGGACCTGCACGCTGCCGGCCTCGAGGCGCTCGGTGCCCAGGTGCACGTCCACCACGGCTACCTCGTCGCCGAGGCGCCGCGCGGCCTGACCGGCACCGACATCCGGCTGGACTTCCCCAGCGTCGGCGCGACGGAGAACGTGCTCATGGCCTCGGTCCTCGCCGAGGGGACCACCCGGTTGGCGAACGCCGCCCGGGAGCCGGAGATCGTCGACATCGCCGACTTCCTCAACGGCCTCGGGGCGAAGGTCCACGGGGCCGGCACCACGGTGATCGAGGTCGAGGGGGTCGACGAGCTGCGGCCCACCGAGCACGCGGTGGTGCCGGACCGGATCGCCGCCGGCACCTGGGCCTTCGGCGCGGCGACCACCCGCGGGGACGTCGAGGTCGTCGGCGGGCGGCCGGAGCACCTGTCCGCGGCGCTCGAGCTCCTCGTCGACAACGGCACGAGCGTGACCGGGACCGACCGAGGGTTCCGGGTGGTCAACGAGGACGGCCGGCGGCCGCACGGCTTCGACGTCGCCACGCTGCCCTACCCGGGCTTCCCGACCGACCTGCAGCCGTTCGCCCTGACCTACAACGCCGTCGCGGAGGGCAGCGCGATGATCACCGAGAACGTGTTCGAGGCGCGATTCCGGACCGTGCAGGAGCTGGCCCGCCTCGGTGCCGACGCGCGCATCGACGGCCACCACGTGATGGTGCACGGCGCGGCCCACCTCTCCGGCGCCCCGGTCGAGGCCAGTGACATCCGGGCCGGTGCGGCCCTCGTCATCGCCGGCCTGGTCGCCGACGGGGTCACGACCGTGAGCGGGGCGCACCACATCGACCGTGGCTACGCCCACTTCAGCGAGCTGCTGCAGGGGCTGGGAGCCGACGTGACCCGCGAGGCCGACCCTCCGCCATACGCGACCTGAGCGGTCCGGCGCGGCACCCCGGGACCTGGACCACCCCGACGCAGCCCCACGGAAACGGGCGAGACCAGATCGTTACGCGTCCATACCCAACGTTGACCGTTCCGCAGGCGTCAATGGAGTCGGACCGCAGGGACCGCGACGAAGGGGAAGCCATGACCGTCATCGCAGCAGGGGCGTACACCGTGGACGTGGCCGAGGACCAGCAGGGGCGAGAGGTGACGGTGTCCGGTCGACTCGACGTGCACACGGTCGCGGACGTGCGGCAGCAGCTGCACCGGGTGGTCGACAGCGGTGAGGGCGACCTACTGCTGCACCTCGGGCACGCGGAGGTCGGCGACGCGACCGGTCTCGGCGTCATCGTGGGAGCGCACAACCGGGCCCGACGAGCCGGCCGCCGGCTGGTGCTCGTCGACACCTCCCCGCGGCTCGAGCGGCTGCTGCGGGCCTCCCGGCTCTCCCGGGTCCTGGCCCGGTCGGACGCCCCGGCCGCGCCCCTGACCGCCTGAGACGACCGGACGGCCGGAGGTGGCGTGACCGCCCCGTGCCGGATCGCCTGAGCCGGCTCAGGACTCCCACGCCAGGGCGAGCCGCTCGACGACCTGCTCGACCCGCTCGGGCGAGCTCGCGAGGTTGACGCGCACGTGTCCCGCGCCGCCCGGCCCCCACTCCCGGTGGTCGACCCACACCCGGCCCCGCTCCAGCGCCACCTGCCCGGGGGAGTCGAGCCGGTAGGCCCGGGCGTCCAGCCAGGCCAGGTAGGTCGCCTCCAGCGGCCGCATCCGCACCCGCGGGAGCCGCTGGGTCACGAGGTCGGCGAACAGCTTCCGGTTGCCGTCGATCCGCTCCACCACCGCGCGCAACCACGCACCGCCCTCCCGGTATGCCGCCCGCGAGGCCGCCGTGCCCAGCGAGGACTGCCCGGGATGCATCGGGTGGGCGGCGACGCGCTGGGCGTCCGAGCGCGACCGGCAGACCACCTGCGCGCACTTGACCCCGGGCATGTTCCACGCCTTGGTCGCGGAGATGAGCGTGGCGAACCGGCTCTCGGGACCGGCGACGGTCGCGTACGGCGTGTGCTCGTGGCCGGGCAGCGCCAGCGGCGCGTGGATCTCGTCGCTGACCACGAGGGCGCCGTGCCGGTCCGCGACCTCCCGCAACGCGACCAGCTCCTCCCGGCTGAAGACCCGGCCCCAGGGGTTGTGCGGGCTGCACAGGACCAGGGTGCGGGCGCCGGCCGCCAGAGCCCGGTCGATGCCGTCGAGGTCGTGCGTGGCGGTGTTCGCATCGGGGTCGAGGGGCACCGTGACGAGCTCGTGCCGGGTGTGCCCGGGCACCTCGAGGAAGGGCGGGTAGGCGGGCGTGGGCACGACGACCGGTCCGTCCTCGGCCAGGGTGTCGATGACCCGGGCGAGCGCGTCGACCACGTCGCCGGCGAGCACCACGTGCTCCGGGTCGGGCCGCCAGCCCCACTGCCGTGCGGCGAAGTCGGACAGTGCCTCGGGGACCCCCGTCACCTCGTCGGGTGGCCCGTAGCCGAGCCGGCCGAGGTCGACCGCCTGGTGCAGGGCCCGGGTGATCGGCTCCGCCACCGCGAAGTCCATCTCGGCCACCCAGGCCGGCAGCACCCCCGGCGGGGTGAGCGCCCACTTGACGGCGCCGCCGGCACGCAGCTCCTCGTCGGTCCGGTCCACCAGCAGGTCCGTCGTTGCCGTCATGTGCCGATCGTGCCACCGGCACCGCGGCGCGGCGGGACGGCATACCCTCGGGAGCGTGAGCGACCTGCAGTGCCCGGCCACGTTCTGGCTCGTCAGCGGCCCGGACGGACTGGACCGGGTGCGCTCGGTGCTCGGGGCGGCCCGGGTCGCGGGGATCTATGCCGGCCCGGCGGCCGAGGCGCTCGCCAGCACCGCCGCCGAGGAGCTGGGCGCGCCGGTGCACACCACCGACGAGCTCGCCCCGCTGCGCCCCACCGAGGACGCCGACGCGGCCCGGGCCCGCTGGCGCGGTGCCGTGGAGGACGTGGCCGACCTCTACCGGGGGGAGACGGTGCTCCTCGTGGGCGACGCGGAGAGCATCGGCCGGGTCGTGTCCGGGACACCGGCGGACGTGCTCAGGGTCGAGGTCGACGCCGACGGCTGGCGGGTGAGTGAGCCGGGCTGAGCCGCCTCAGCCCACCGCGGTCGCCGCCGCGCGGCGCGGGTCGGCGGCGGCCAGGAGCGTGCCGTCCGCGGAGCGCAGGGCGGCGCCGACGCCACCGAAGTACATCGACGTCGGCGCGTGCTCCACGACCGGCAGCCCGGCCGCGACGACACCGGTCGCGAGCCGCTCGTCCCGCTCGTGCTCCACCCGCGGACCGCCGGGCGACCAGCTCACGTGCAGCCGTGGCCGGTCGATCGCCTGCTGCAGGTCGGCTCCCTCCACGCAGTAGGCGTGCAGCACCTGCGACAGCGCGGTCGTGATGCGGTCGGCGCCGGGGCTGCCGATCGCCAGTCGTGCCCCGTCCGGTCCGGTGCCCGTGGTCGGCGCCATGTTGGACGCCAGCCGGGTGCCGGGCTCGAGGGCGTGCAGGCCGCGGCGGTTGAGCTCCGGTTCGCCGAGGCAGTTGTTGAGCATCAGGCCGGTCCCGGGCACGGTCACCCCGGACCCGTAGCCCGCCGACGCCGTCACCGCGCAGGCCATGCCCTCCTCGTCGACCACCGACACGTGTGCGGTCGAGGAGGACGTCGGCACGCCGGTGAGGCCGCCCGCCACGATCGCGGCGAGCAGCTCGCGCCCGGCCGCGGCCAGGTCCGGTGCCACGTCGAGGTGGTCGCGCCGGTGGCCGAGCACCCGCCGCTGCAGCTCGACGACCCGTGCCACGTCCGGCTCGCGGTCCTCGCCGAGCAGCCGCAGCAGCGCGGTGAGGACCGGCCCGCCGATGGACGGGGGCGGGTTGGTGGCCAGCCGCCAGCCGCCCAGGGTCGTGCTCAGTGCCGGCCGGGCCACGGCACGGTATGCCGTGAGGTCGGCCTGCGAGACCAGACCGTCCCGGCGCTCCATGTCCTCGACGAGGAGCCGGCCGAGCTCGCCGCCGTACAGCGCCACGGCACCCTGCTCGGCGATGGTCCGCAGCGAGGCGGCGAGGTCGGGGGAGCGGAGCACGTCGCCGGCGCGGGCGACGCCGCCGTCCGGGCCGGTGAGGAAGGCGTGGGTCTGCGGGTCCCAGCCGAAGAGCGTGTCGTGGGTGATCGCGAGGTAGCTCGCGGCCGCCGTCC
Organism: Segeticoccus sp.; assembly: GCA_035690725.1. GTDB lineage: Bacteria > Actinomycetota > Actinomycetes > Actinomycetales > Dermatophilaceae > DASSKF01. The sequence goes on along the minus strand of DASSKF010000148.1, from coordinate 11,465 downwards.
CCAGCGGGAAGCCGCGCTCGGCGGCGTCGACGGCGGGGGCGAGCAGGTCGGCCCAGTCGGCGGTGCCGTACCGCTCGTGCGCGAGCTCGAAGCCGGCGAACACGCCGGGGGTGGCGACCGAGCCGTGGCCGGCCTGGATCGTGATGCCGCCGCCGTAGCTCGTGGTGATCTCGCGCAGGCCGGCGCCGAAGCGCTCCGGCGGCTGGCCACGCCCCGGCATCTCCACGTTGCCGTCCACCACCACCGGGTCGTCGCCGGTCGGCCAGACGGCGAGGTAGGCCCCGCCCATCGGCGTGACGACCCCGGGCTCGGTCACCATCGCCACGGTCATCGCGGCGATGGCGGCGTCCACGGCGTTGCCGCCCGCGTGCACGAGGTCGAGCCCCGCCTGGGCGGCGAGGGGGCTGGTGGCCGCGACGGCGGCACGTCGGTGCATGGGGTCATCGTCCCGTGCCGGCCCCGCACGTGGAAGCATCGGTTCAGAAGAGTCGGGAGCCGGCGTCGTCGACGCCACGCAGGGCGTCGTAGTCGAGGGTGACGCACCGGATGCCCCGGTCGGTCGCCAGGGTGCGTGCCTGCGGCTTGATCTGCTGCGCGGCGAAGATCCCGCTCACCGGACCCACGGCGGTGAGGTGCGGGTCCCGGTTCATCAGCTCCAGGTAGCGGGTGAGCTGCTCCACCCCGTCGATCTCGCCGCGCCGCTTGATCTCGACCGCGACGCAGGCCCCGGTCTCGTCCTTGCACAGGATGTCGACCGGGCCGATGGCGGTCATGTACTCCCGCCGCACGAGGGTCCAGCCGTCCCCGAGCGTGGTGATGTGCTGCGCGAGCAGCTTCTGCAGATGCGCCTCGACGCCGTCCTTGACCAGCCCCGGGTCGACCCCCAGCTCGTGCGAGGAGTCGTGCAGCACCTCGTGCAGCCGCACCCGCAGGTGGTCCTCCGACTTGGCGTGCTGCACCCGCCAGACCGCCTGGACGCCCTCGGCGCGCTCGTCGTCCTCCGGGTCGAGCTCGGCCATGGTGCAGGGCGGCGCCATCCAGTTGAGCGGCTTGTAGGACCCGCCGTCGCTGTGCACCAGCACCGAGCCGTCCGCCTTGACCATGAGCAGGCGCGTGGCGAGCGGGAGGTGAGCGGTGAGGCGACCCTCGTAGTCCACGCTGCAACGGGCGATGACGACACGCACGCCGGGCACTCTACGCGGCGGCACACCGGGGCCGTGAGGAGGCGCGAGCACCTCTGGGAGACTGCCGGCATGGTGGATCAGGTCAACAGCGTGGGCGTGGTGGGACTGGGCACGATGGGTGCCGGCATCGTGGAGGTGTTCGCCCGCAGCGGCATCACCGTCATCGGTGCCGACAGCACGCCGGAGCTGGCCGAGCGGGGCCGCGGCTTCCTGGAGAAGTCGACCCGGCGGGCCCTCGACCGCGGCAAGCTCGCCGAGGCGGACCGGGACGCGCTGCTCGGGCGAGCGAGCTTCACCCACCAGCTGTCCGACCTGGCCGACGTCGACCTGGTGGTCGAGGCGGTGCCGGAGAAGCTGGAGCTGAAGCGGCAGGTCTTCACCCGACTCGACGGGATCGTCGGCCCCGGCGCGGTGCTGGCGACCAACACCTCCAGCCTGTCGGTCACCGAGATCGCCGCCGCCACGAGCCGGCCGGAGCGCGTCGTGGGGATGCACTTCTTCAACCCGGCGCCGGTGCTCAAGCTGGTCGAGGTGATCCGGACGGTGGTCGCGGACGACGCGGCGGTCGAGGCAGTCCGGGACCTGGCGGTGCGGCTGGGCAAGAAGCCGGTCGTCGTCGGTGACCAGGCCGGGTTCATCGCCAACGCGCTCCTGTTCGGCTACCTGAACCGGGCGATCGCGATGCTGCAGGAGCGGTTCGCGACGCGCGAGGACATCGACGCGGCCATGACGGTCGGAGCGGGGCTGCCGATGGGGCCGTTCACCCTCGCCGACCTGGTCGGGCTCGACGTCGCCCTCGAGATCAGCGAGGTGATGTTCGCCCACCACCGCGACCCGCTGCACGCACCGCACCCGCTGCTGCAGCAGCTCGTCACCGCGGGGCGGGCCGGCCGCAAGTCCGGGCAGGGGTTCTACACCTATGACCGGCCCGGGAGCGGCACCGTCGTCGCGGACCAGCTCACCCCCGCGGAGCCGGACGCCCAGCTCCCGGACTCGCTCGTCGTGCTCGGGCAGGGAGCCGGCGCCGACGAGCTCGCGCGGCTGCTGCCTGCCCAGGACCTCCGGCCGCTCGACCTCGACGCGGTGGGGGACGGCGAGGCGGTGGACGCCGACCTGGTCCTCGTTGCGGACACCGGCGCGCCGCTCGGGGCCGTCGCCGCCCGGGTGGGCCGCCCCGAGTCGGTCGTCGGCGTCCGGCTGCACGGGCCCACCAAGCGTGGGCGGCTCGCCGAGCTGGTGCGCGGCGTGCTCACCTCGGAGGAGTCCCTCGCCGCCGCGCGGTCCCTGCTGCGCACGGCCGACCTGGTGCCCGTCGTCAGCGGGGACCGCGCCGGCCGGATCGTCGACGGGCTGGTCCACCCCTACCTCAACGACGCCGCGAAGATGGTCGAGGCGCACTACGCCGGACCCGACGACATCGACACCGCCATGACGGCGGGGTGCGGCTACCCGGTCGGCCCGATCGCCCAGCTCGACCAGGTCGGCCTCGAGCACGCCCTGTCCGTGGAGCGCGCAATCTACGCCGAGACCCGGCAGCCCGGGCTCGCCCCCGCACCGCTGCTGCAGCAGCTGGTCACGGTCGGCCGGGGCTTCCGCACGGACGGCTGAGTGCCCGAGCAGCAGGTGAGCGCCCGGCATACCGACTCGTATGCCGGGTGGCCGGCCGGGCTTGCGACAATCGGGTCCATGCCCCGCGCCAACCGTCGCCGCCCCGAGCGTCCGCGCGGCGACCTGTCCCGGGTGACCGGCGCACTGACCCGGCGCGAGGTGGCCGGGGGGCGCCAGTGGTTCGTGCGCCGGGTGCGGGGGAGCGCCGAGCGACGGACCTACCGGTGCCCCGGCTGCCAGCAGGAGCTCGCCTCCTCGGTGGCGCACGTGGTCGTCTGGCCGGCCGACGGGCTCGGCGGGCTGGAGGAGCGCCGGCACTGGCATGCGCCATGCTGGGAGGCCCGACACCGCCGAACGCCGCGAGGTTCCTGGAAGTGACTGCTGACGCCGGCTCCCCGGTGGAGATCCGCTCCAACACCGTGCTCGCGGCCCGGCGGGAGGACGTCGAGCTGCACACGGCCGACGGGCTGACGCTGGTCGGTGAGCTGGCGCTGCCGGCCGACCGCGACCCGGTCGCCACGCTGGTCACGCTGCACCCCCTGCCGACGCACGGCGGCTTCATGGACAGCCACGTCTACAAGAAGGCGTCCCACCGGCTGCCGGCGCTCGCCGACCTCGCCGTGCTCCGGTTCAACACACGCGGGACGAGCTCGCCCCGCGGGACCTCCGAGGGCGCGTTCGACGAGGCGCGCGACGAGCGGTTCGACGTCGCGGCGGCCATCGAGTTCGCCGAGTTCGCCGAGGACCCGCCGCTGCCGCGGCGGTGGCTCGTGGGCTGGTCGTTCGGGACCGACCTGGCGCTCATGTACGGCGCCGACCCCACCGTCGAGGGGGCGATCCTGCTCAGCCCACCGCTGAAGCACGCCCGTGAGGAGCACCTCGCGGCGTGGGCGGAGTCGGGCAAGCCGGTGCTCGCGCTCGTGCCGGAGTTCGACGACTACCTGCGGCCGGAGGAGGCGACCCGGCGGTTCGCGGCGATCCCGCAGGCGAAGGTGGTCGGCGTCGAGGGCGCCAAGCACCTGTGGGTGGGGGAGACCTACGTGCGCCGCGTGCTGGACGAGGTCGTGCAGGCGGTGTTGCCGGGCCACGACCCGTTGCCGGCGCAGGTGCCGCAGTCGCTGGTCGCCGGCTGACGGGCCCCGGCCCCGGTCGTCAGGCGCGGCGCTGCCGGGGCAGCAGCACCTGCTCGTAGATCAGCAACAGCCCCGCCGCGACCGGGATCGCGAGCAGCGCGCCGAGGACACCGAGCAGGGTGCCGCCGGCGAGGGCCGCCACGACGGTGACCGCCCCGGGCACCGACACGGTCCGCTGCATGATCCGCGGCACGATGACGTAGTTCTCCACCTGCTGGTAGATCACGTAGTAGACAGCCACGATGATCGCCGTCTGCAGGCTGTTGAACAGCGCGACGAGGAAGACGAGGACCGCCCCCAGCGTCGCACCCACCATGGGGATGAGTCCGAGGAAGCCGACCACGACCGCCAGCACCGCGGCATACGGGATCCCGAGGATGGTCATCATCACCCAGCTGCACACGCCGTTGACGGCGGCGACCGCGGCCTGGCCGATCGCGTAGCTGCCGGTGCGCCGCATGATCTCCTCCGACAGCGAGGCCACTCGGACGCGCCGGGAGGCGGGCACCATCGCGTAGGCCGCCTGCTTGACCCGCGGCAGCGACGAGAGCAGGTAGAGGGTCAGGATCAGCACCGTGAAGGTGGAGAACAATCCGCTGGCCACGGCCTTCCCGGCCCCGAACACGCCGCCCGCGACGGTGCTGACGAACGCGCGGTTGGTGACCTGGTTCTGCACCTCCTCCCGGATGCGGTCGGCGATGTCGTAGTGCTGGTCGAGGCGCTGGACCAGTGGGGTGTTGAGCAGCTGGTCGACGTACTTCGGCGCGTTCGTCGCCAGCTGGGTGGTCTGCTCCACGACCGGCGGCACGACGAGGAAGCCGATCGCCACGAACACGACGATCACCCCGAGGAACACCAGGCCCACGGCCAACGGCCGCCGTACCTGCCGCCGCGTCAGCGCCTCCACGATCGGGTTGAGCGCGAGGGTGAGGAAGAAGGAGACGAGCAGCAGCGTCAGCACCGTCGCCAGCTGGGTGATGGTCTGCACCAGGCCGTACGCGACGAGCACCCCGAGCGCCCCGACGAATCCCAGGTAGAACGGGGAGTTCCGGCTCAGCGGCCGCCCGAGGTGCCCGAACCGGTCCTCGTCGAGGTCGGCTCGGTGGCTGCCGCCGGCGACCCGGTGCCGCTCCTCGCCCCCGTCGACGGCCACGCCGCCCGAGGACTCGGTGTGCCGGTCACTCGCCCCGGCCTGCTCGTCCGGCCGCTGCTGCTCGGTCTCCTCATCCTCCTCGGACGGGTGCCGCCGGTTGCTCTCCCGCAGCGCCTCGCGCTGGCGCCGTCGGTAGTCCGACCAGGACCGCAGCACGTTGGCCTCCCGGGGGCGCAACCGCAACCTGCGGGGCCGGATCGGTCGTCTGGTCACGCGGGCATTGTGACCCACGGCCGAGGGCGAGCGCGCCTTCAGCCGTGTCCGGGCATGGCGGGCATCGCGTCGTGGTCGTCGTGCCGGCCCGGCATGCCCGCCCCCGATGCCCCGTCGACCTCCTGGCCGGGGCGCACCACGACGAACTGGCCCATCATCCCGTGGTCCTCGTGCCGGAGCATGTGGCAGTGGTACATGTACGCCCAGTCCGGGTCGGCGTAGTCGGTGAAGTGCAGCAGCAGCCGGAAGGTGACGCCGTCGGGGAGGTAGACGGTGTCCTTGAGCCCGGACAGCTCCGGCGGCGGGGGAGCGCCGTCCACGGACAGCACCCGGAACTGCACGTCGTGGACGTGGAAGCTGTGCGGCTCGCCGCCGGTGTTCGTGACCTCCCAGGTCTCGGTGTCGCCGACGCGGACCACCTCGTCGATCCGTGACATGTCCATCTTCCTGCCGTTGATCTGCCGGCCGGACAGCTCGAAGGTGCGGGTGCGGTCGGAGTCGGCGGCCGACCCGACCTCGTCGAGGTTCCCCGGTGCCAGCACGTCGGGCACGGCCGGTGAGGGCTGCAACCGGTCGGCCGCGCGCAGCTGGAGCACGTCGAGGGTGTCGGCGCCACCGGCGAACCGGCCGCTGATCGGGTTCACCCCGAGGTCGGGCGGGTAGCTGCGCAGCACCCGGCGCTCTCCGGGCTCCATCGTGACCACCACGTCGGCGCGCTCACCGGGCGCGAGCTGGATCCGGCTCAGTTCCTTGCTGCGCGGCAGCAGCCCGCCGTCGGTGCCGATGAGCGTGAACGGCGAGTCGTCGTCGAGCCCGAAGTCGTAGACGCGCTTGTTCGAGGCGTTGAGCAGCCGCAGCCGCACCCGCTCGGTGGTGACGTCGAGGTGGGGCGCGACCGTGCCGTTGACCACGACCGTGTCGCCGAGCTCGTCCACGTCGAGCTCGCCGTCGGCGTCGATCGACTTGTCCTGCACGATGACCGGCACGTCGTCGACGCCGTACTCGTCCGGCAGCGGCAGCTCCTCGCTGCGCCGGTCGTCGAGGATGAACATCCCGGCCAGCCCGCGGGTCACCTGCTCCTCGGTCTGCCCGTGCGGGTGCGGGTGGTACCAGAGCGTGCCCGCCGGCTGGTCGATCCTCCAGGTCGGCGACCAGCCCGTGCCCGGCTCGATCGGCTGGTGCGGTCCGCCGTCCATCCGCGCCGGCAGGTGCATCCCGTGCCAGTGGAGGGTGGTCGTCTCCGGCAGCTCGTTGTGCACGTGCACCAGGACCTCCTCGCCGCGTTCCGCGCGCAGGGTCGGGCCGAGGTAGCCGCCGTTGTAGCCCCACGTCGCCGTGGGCCGCTCGCCGCCGAGGTCGGTGCTGCCCTCCCGCGCGGTCAGGTCGAACACCCGCCGGCCCTGCGCATCCCGGTGCGACTGCGCCAGGGGCGGTATGCCGAGCGCGTGCGTGAACGACACCTCTCCCGTCGTGTCGGTGCTCGCGTGGGACCACACGAGGGCCCCTCCCGCGACGACGAGGCCCACGAGGAGCACGAAGACCGCACTGACGGTGATGACGAGGGTGGTGAGGCAACCTCGTTGACGTGACATGACGATGTCCCCGAACGGTTGGGTGGTGGCTGATCCCCTCCACCGTGACGCGGCTTCTGTGCGCGGAGAACCCTTCTCGGGGTGCGCTCAGGGTCGCGCTGGGTGACCGTTCAGGGCTGTCCCCCGGTGGACGGGCGGCTGACCGGTACCGTGCCCGGGTGAGCTCCGACGACCAGCCCGGCCGCCCTCCGGTCCTCGTCGTGGTCGGTGGCCTGCCCGCCACCGGCAAGACGACGGTGGGGCGAGCCGTGGCACGCGGGTTGTGCGCGGCATACCTGCGGATCGACACGATCGAGACCGCGATCGCGCGCTCGGAGGGGCGGTTCCGGGAGAGCAACGACTGGGAGCTGCCGCCCGGCTACGTGACCGGCTACGACCTGGCGACCGACCAGCTGCGCCTCGGGCTCGACGTCGTGGCGGAGTCGGTCAACCCGCTGCCGGAGACCCGGGACGCCTGGCGCGACGCCGGCCTGCGCGCCGGGGCACACGTCGTCGAGGTGGAGGTGGTCTGCTCCGACCCCGCCGAGCACCGGCGCCGGGCCGAGGAGCGGGTGCTCGACATCGCCGACCTCACCAAGCCGACGTGGGATCAGGTCACGCAGCGGGAGTACCACCCGTGGGGCCGCGAGCACCTCGTGATCGACACGGCCGTCCTCGACGCCGACGAGGGGGCTGACCGTGTCCGCGCGGCGGTCGACGCGGCGCCCGCCTCGCACTGACGAGGCCGTCGGTGGCGGGGAGCGGGCGGCACTTCAGTCGGCGGCGCGCTGCAGCTCCCACGCCGCGACCAGGGCGTCCTCGATGGCGCCGGCGTCACCGGCCGCGAGGTCGGCGACGACCATCATGTGCTTGCGGAAGCGAGTCGGCACGGTGAACGTGGCGGGGAGCTGGTGCAGCAGCGCGTCCCGGACGTCGAAGCGCGTACGGATCACGAGGTGCGTCTCATCGAGCTGCCGGGCCACGAGCCGGCCGTGGTAGCGCCACTCGGCGAGCCCGCCCGTCCCGGCCGTCCGTCGCACGCCGTGCAGGTCGGCGACCAGGCCGTCCACCTCGGTCAACCGCATGGGGGCCGTCACGCCCCCGTCCGGCGGAACTCCGCCCGCCAGCGGTGGACCGCAGGGTCCTCCGCGTCCGGGAGGTCCTCGATCGACACGGTCTGCAGGTCGCCGGTGGCGAACGCCTCGATCTCGCGGCGGGCCAGCGGCCACGGGGGCCCGTCCGCCGACGGCTCCTCCCCGGCCGGGCCGAACGCCACGACCAGGAGCGTCCCGGCCGGCGCGACCAGTGGCCCGACGGCGGCGATGGCGTCGGCCCGCGGTGGGTCGGGCAGCGCCTGCACGTTCATGTCCTCGACCACGAGGTCGAAGGCGCCGAGCCACTCGCCCGGCAGGTCGAGCAGGTCCGCGACGTGGTAGCCGACCGGGGAGTGCGGGAAGCGCTCCCGGGTCTGCTCGATCGCGGCCGGGGAGATGTCGAAGGCGACGGTGTCGAAGCCGAGCCGGGCGACGAACTCGGCGTCCCGGCCGTAGCCGGAACCGACGACGCAGGCTCGCTGCCCGTCGCCGCGCAGCTCCCGGTCGCCCGCCCACTCCTCGAGCAGCTGGCTCGGCCGGCCGCGGTCCCACGGCACGACCGCGTCACCGCGCCCGGCGGCGGTGTAGAGCTCGTCGAACCAACCGGTCGCGTCACCGTCACCGCCTGAGGAGCGGGCGAGGCGACCGGTGCTGGTGTCCGGGTCCATCTTCGGGGCCGGGTCCATCTCCATGCGCGCTCAGCCCGCCGGCTCGACCAGCTCGACGAGCACCCCGCCGGCGTCCTTGGGGTGCACGAAGTTGACCCGGGACCCGGCCGTGCCCCGGCGCGGGGCGTCATACAGCAGGCGGAGGCCGCGGGCACGCAAGGCGCCGGACACGGCCTCGATGTCCTCGACCCGGTAGGCGAGCTGCTGCAGCCCGGGGCCGGAGCGGTCGAGGAACCTCGCGATCGTCGAGTCCGTCGACAGCGGTGCGAGCAGCTGCACCTGGGCCCCGGAGTCGTGCCCGTCGCCGGCACGCATCATCGCCTCGCGCACGCCCTGCTCGTCGTTCGCCTCCTCGTGGGCGAGGGTCATCCCGAGCGTGTCCCGGTAGAAGGCGATCGCCTCATCGAGGTCGGGCACGGCGACGCCGACGTGGTCGACGGCGGTGAACAGGGGGTCGGGGACTGGGCTCATGGAGGCCAGCGTAGGCACGGATACAGTGAGGGAGGAGATCGGTACCAGACCGCAGGCCGACCGCTGGAGGCAGCCATGAGTGACAGCACGTCCGTCATCGTCGCCGGAGCCCGCACCCCGATGGGCCGGATGCTCGGCTCGCTCAAGGGCTTCTCCGGGGCCGACCTCGGGGGGTTCGCGATCAAGGGAGCCCTGGACCGGGCCGGGATCAGCGGTGACCAGGTCGACTACGTGATCATGGGCCAGGTCCTGACCGCCGGCGCCGGGCAGATCCCCGCCCGCCAGGCGGCGGCCAAGGCCGGGATCCCGATGGAGGTCCCCGCGCTGACGATCAACAAGGTCTGCCTGTCCGGACTCGACGCGATCGCGCTGGCCAGCCAGCTGATCCGCGCCGGCGAGTTCGACGTCGTCGTCGCCGGCGGCCAGGAGTCGATGACCAACGCCCCGCACATCCTCGAGAAGAGCCGCGAGGGCTACAAGTACGGCGACGTGACGATGCGCGACCACATGGCCTACGACGGGCTGTGGGACGCCTTCACCGACCAGGCGATGGGCGGCCTCACCGAGGACATGAACACCGCGGACGCCTCCTCGGGGGAGTTCAGCCGCGAGGAGCAGGACGCCTTCGCCGCCCGTAGCCACCAGCTCGCCGCCAAGGCGTGGAAGGACGGCTTCTTCGACGAGGAGGTCGTGGCCGTCAGCATCCCGCAGCGCAAGGGCGACCCGATCGAGTTCAGGACCGATGAGGGCATCCGTCCCGACACGACCGTGGAGAGCCTCGCCAAGCTGCGCCCGGCCTTCCGCAAGGACGGCACCATCACCGCCGGCTCGGCCTCGCAGATCTCCGACGGCGCCGCCGCCGTGGTCGTGATGAGCAGGGCCAAGGCCGAGGAGCTCGGCCTCACCTGGCTGGCCGAGATCGGGGCACACGGCGTGGTCGCCGGTCCCGACTCCAGCCTGCAGAGCCAGCCGGCGAACGCGATCGAGCAGGCCTGCCGCAAGGAGAGCATCTCCGTCGCCGATCTCGACCTGGTGGAGATCAACGAGGCCTTCGCCGCGGTCGGGCTGGCCTCGACCAGGCAGCTGGGCATCGACCCGGAGAAGGTCAACCCGAACGGCGGCGCGATCGCCCTCGGCCACCCCATCGGTATGTCGGGTGCTCGCCTCGCGCTCACCCTCGCCCTGGAGCTGCGCCGACGGGGAGGCGGTGTCGGTGCCGCCGGCCTGTGCGGCGGTGGCGGCCAGGGCGACGCCCTGATCCTGCGCGTGCCCTCCGCCTGACGTGGCGCGCACCGTCGACGTCCCCGCCCTCGTCGAGGCGGCGCGGGCGGGGTCGCCGCGCGCGGTCGCGCGCCTGATCTCCCTGGTGGAGAACGCCCACCCGGCGCTGCGGGACGTGATGGCCGCGCTCGCACCGCACACCGGTGAGGCGCACGTGCTCGGCATCACCGGCAGCCCCGGTGTCGGCAAGTCGACCTGCACCAGCGCTCTGGTCTCGGCGTTCCGCGAGCAGGGCAAGCGGGTCGGCATCCTCGCGGTCGATCCCTCCTCGCCCTTCTCCGGCGGCGCGCTGCTCGGGGACCGGATCCGGATGAACGACCACGCCCTCGACCCGGAGGTCTACATCCGCTCGATGGCCAGCCGGGGCCACCTCGGCGGGCTGTCGTGGAGCACGCCGCAGGCGCTGCGGGTGCTCGACGCTGCAGGCTGCGACGTCATCCTGCTCGAGACCGTCGGCGTCGGGCAGAGCGAGGTCGAGGTCGCCGGGCTGGCCGACACCACGCTGGTGCTGCTGGCGCCCGGGATGGGTGACGGCGTTCAGGCCGCCAAGGCCGGCATCCTCGAGATCGGCGACGTCTTCGTGGTCAACAAGGCCGACCGCGAGGGTGCCGACGTCACCGTCCGCGACATCCGGCACATGATCAGCCTCGGCGAGCGCCGGCAGGCCGGGGACTGGCGGCCGCCGGTCGTCAAGACCGTCGCCGCCAAGGGGGAGGGCGTGGACGAGGTCATGGAGGCCATCGACAAGCATGTCGGCTGGATGAGCGAGCACGGGGTGCTGCGCGAGCGGCGGGTCAAGCGGGCCGGTGACGAGATCGAGGCCATTGCGATCCGGGCCCTGCGCTCGAAGATGGGCGACCTGCGCCAGGGCGAGGCCGTCGAGGACCTGGCCGAGCAGGTGGTCGACGGCCGGACCGACCCCTACGCCGCCGCCGACACCGTGGTCGACGCGCTCACCTGACGGGCACCCCGTTCCGACCGGACACTGACCATCCGGTCGGACACTGACCATCCGGTCGGACACTGACCATCCGGTCGGACACTGACCATCCGGTCGGACACTGACCATCCGACCGGACACGCGTTGCG
>DASSKF010000147.1:0-17212 GCA_035690725.1 Segeticoccus sp. | reverse complement strand
TGGGGCACGACGACTTCGTCACGGGCGAAGCCGTCGCCATCGAGCTGCCCGCGGCCACCTTCCCCGTCCGGATGCTGTCCGGTCTCATCGACGTCGTCGTCACTGTGTTCGCGATCTGGGCGCTGAGCCTCGTCGGGTCGGTCGTGGCGACCCAGGGCAGCGAGGCCCTCTTCGCGTCGGCGATGCTGCTGGCCTTCGTGTTCGCGCTCGTCGGGCTCCCGGTCACGCTCGAGACGCTGCTGCAGGGACGTTCCCTCGGCAAGCTGGCGCTGGGCCTGCGCACCGTGCGCGACGACGCCGGGCCGATCGGCTTCCGGCACGCCCTCACCCGTGCGCTCATCGGCGTGGTCGAGATCTGGCTGCTCTTCGGGGTCCCGGCGCTGGTGTCGGCGCTCGTCAGCGAGCGCGGGAAGCGACTCGGCGACCTCGCGGCCGGCACCTACGTGGTGCGTGAGCGGGTGCGCCTGGTCCTGCCGCTGCCGGTCCAGATGCCGCCGCACCTCGCGGGCTGGGCCGAGCACGCCGACATCGCCGCGCTGCCGGACCCGCTGGCCCTCGCCCTGCGCCAGTTCCTCGGCCGGGCGCACGCGCTGACACCAGCGGTGCGCGCCGACCTGGGCCGTCGGCTGGCCGACCAGACGCTGCAGCACGTCGCGCCGGCCCCACCACCGGGGACGCACCCCGAGCACGTCATCGCCGCGGTGATCGCCGACCGTCGCCGACGCGACGCGGACCGGCTCCGCCGCGAGACCGATCTCCGACGGCGCTTTTCCGGCGGTCCCGCGCTCTGACGGCGCTACCCTGAAGCACCGTCGACCCCGAGGAGTGCGTCATGGCGATGCCCCTGATCCTGCTGGCGCTGGTGGCCGTGGGGATCCTGGCCGTGGGAGCGGTCGCGCTGGCCGTGGTGCTGGCCGTGCAGTCCTCCCGCGACAAGGCGCTGCCTGTCCGGCCGTCGCCGCCGCAGCGCCCCTAGCCCCGACCGGCAGCGGGCTCGGCCGGCACCCGCGGGAGCTACGCGAGCACCTCCGTGTAGCCGGGCTTGACCACGTCCTCGATCAGCGCCAGCCGCTCGTCGAACGGGAGGAACGCCGACTTCATCGCGTTCACCGTGACCCAGCGGAGATCCTCGGTGGTCCAGCCGCACTCGTCGCGCAGCAGGGCCATCTCCCGGCTCATCGAGGTGCCGCTCATCAGCCGGTTGTCCGTGTTGACCGTGACCCGGAACTTGAGCCGCTTGAGCAACGAGATCGGGTGCGACGCAATGGACTTCGCGGCCCCGGTCTGGACGTTGCTGCTCGGGCACATCTCCAGCGGGATGCGCCGGTCACGCACGTATGCCGCGAGCAGGCCGAGCGTCACGTCGTCCGGTTCCGCGGCGCTCGCCCGGGCGACGTCCGCGGCATACGCCTCGCCGCCGACCCGGATGTCGTCGACGATCCGGACCCCGTGGCCGAGCCGGTCGGCACCGCACCACTGGATCGCCTCCCAGATGCTCGGCAGCCCGAACGCCTCGCCCGCGTGGATGGTGAAGTGGGCGTTCTGCCGGCGCAGGTACTCGAACGCGTCCAGGTGCCGGGTGGGCGGGAAGCCGGCCTCCGCACCGGCGATGTCGAAGCCGACGACCTCTCGGTCGCGGTACTCCACCACCAGCTGGGCGATCTCGGTGCTCTTGGCGGCGTGCCGCATTGCCGTCAGCAGGGAGGTGACCCGGATGCGGTGACCGGCCTCGGCAGCGAGCTGCTCCCCCTCCCGGAAGCCGTCGTTGACGGCATCGACGACCTCGGGGAGGGTGAGTCCCCCGGTCAGGTGCTGCTCGGGGGCGTAGCGCACCTCGGCGTAGACGACCCCGTCCGCCGCGAGGTCCCGGGCGCACTCGCTGGCCACCCGGTGCAGGCCCTCGCGGGTCTGCATGACGGCGAGGGTGTGGTCGAACGTCTCGAGGTAGCGCTCCAGGGAACCGGAGTCGGCGGACTCCCGGAACCACTGGCCCAGCTCCCCGGGGTCGGTGGTGGGCAGCCCCTCGTAGCCGACCTGCTCGGCGACCTCGACGATGGTGGCCGGTCGCAGCCCGCCGTCCAGGTGGTCGTGCAGCAGCACCTTCGGCAGTCGGCGCAGCTCCTCGGCGGCCGCGTGCTCAGGCACCGTCACCGTCCTCCTCCCGGCCGACCGTCTCCGGGCTGAACGCCGGGAGGCAGACGGCGACGTACTCCGCGCCCTCGTCGCCGCAGCGGTAGCGGATCCGCTCCCCGGCGCTGGTGAGGACGGACTGCCCGGCACCGACCGTGGTCGGGCCGCCGTCGTGGTCGATGATGACGGACCCCTTGAGGACCAGCGTGATCTCGTCGAACTCGGGCTGCTGGTGCGGCTCGTCCCACCCGGGCGGCGCCACCATGTGGGCGACCGACACGGCCTGGGTGCCGGTGTTCACCCGGCCGACGTGCTCGTCGATGATCTTGCCGCCCGGCACGGGGATCCGGGTGGGCTCGGAGATGAATCGTGGCATGGCGCAACCGTAGCGCCGCCCCGGGAGCGCGTCAGGCAGCGAGGTCGACCCGGGCGCGCTCCACCGCGAGGCCGTCCTGCTCCGGGCTGAGGTGGTGCCGCAGCCGCCAGAACAGCACCGCCCCCAGCGCGGTGCCGCCGACCGTGCACGCCACCCAGACGCCGGCCAGGTCGTGGCCGATGAGCAGCCCGGCCAGGGCCGGCCCGATGATCATCGCCACCGTCCACGTCATGCCCTGCAGCGAGTTGTAGCGTCCCCGAAGCTCCTCCGGTGCGAGGTCGTTGACCACCGCCGGGGCCAGCGGGGCCCACAGCGTCTCGCCGAGGCCGAAGAACCCCAGGCCCGCGACGACCAGCAGCACCGTGATCCAGCCGTCCACGGCGCCGGACAGCGCGATCACGGCCCAGGACACCGACCAGGTGCCCGCGCACAGGGCGAGCATGGCCGAGCGGCGCCGCCCCTCGATGAACCGCAGGGCCACGAGCTGCCCCAGCACGATCGCGGCCGTGTTGGCGCCGAACGCCCACCCCAGGGCACGGGGAGGCATGCCGGCGACGTCCACGGTGTAGGCGGCCAGGCCCGCCTCGACCTGGGCGTACCCGAAGGTGATCACCAGCGCGGACAGGGCGACGACGCGCAGCAGCGTGCGGTCGCGCAGCACGACCCGCCAGCCCGGTGGCGTCCCGGCGTCCTGCTGGTCCTCGGGCGCCGGCGCCGCGCCGGTGCCTCGCGGCAGGCTCAGGAGCACGACGATGTAGGCGAGGTAGGACAGGGCGTCGATGACGTAGAGGCGCTGGAACGAGGAGGCGTCTCCCACGTGCACGAGCAGCGAGCTGGCCAGGCCGCCGACCCCGAGACCGGCGTTCATCAGCATGAACTGGACCCCGTAGGTCTTCTCCCGCTGCGGTTCCGGCACCAACCGGGTCAGCATGGCCGTGGTCGCCGGGTAGAGCCCCACCGTCCCCAAGCAGATGAACGACGCCACGAGCAGGGCGTGCCAGGTCGTCTCGACGAGGGCGAGGGAGCCCACACCGACCGCTTCGGTGACCAGGCCGACCAGCATGACCGGCCGTGGGCCGAACCGGTCGATCATCGACCCGCCGACGGGCGAGCCGAGGAACCCGAGCAGCCCCATCCAGGCGAACAGCAGGCCGACCGTGGACGTCGGGATCCCGCGCACCTCGGACAGGTAGACGTAGAGGAACGGCATGGTGAGCCCGCTCCCCAGCGCCGAGAAGGCCACGCCGACGAACAGGCGGCGCACGAGCGGGTTCGTCCGCGCCGACCCGCGGTCGGGGGCGGGCCCGCCCGAGGCGGTGGAGAGGGTGGTCACGAGGGACAAGGATCGGTCATCGACCGCCCTCGGGGAAACTGGTTTTCAGCTCACCCGGTCGATGACCAGCGGCAGGAGGTCGGGGCGTGAGCCGGCGGGCATGATGCTCACGGCTCCGTCGAGGGCCTCCAGCGCGCGGTCGAAACGCTCCGGGGTGTCCGTGTGCAGCGTGAGCACCGGCTCGCCGGAACGGATCTCGGCCCCGGGCTTGGCGTGGATCTCCACGCCGGCGGCGGCCTGCACCGGGTCCTCCTTCCGTGCCCGGCCGGCCCCGAGCCGCCACGCCGCGACACCGACCTTGAGCGCGTCGAGCTGGGTGACGACCCCGTCCCCCTCGGCCAGCACCTGGTGGGTCTCCTTGGCGACCGGCAGCGCGGCGTCCGGCTCGCCGCCCTGTGCCCGCACCATCCGCTTCCAGACGTCCATGGCGCGCCCGTCCCGCAGGGCGTCCGCGGGGTCGACGTCGTCCCGGCCGGCAGCGGCGAGCATCTCGCGGGCAAGGGTGAGTGTCAGCTCCACCACGTCCCCGGGTCCGCCCCCGGACAGCACGTCCACGGACTCCCGCACCTCCAGGGCGTTGCCCGCGGTCTGCCCGAGCGGGGTCTGCATGTTGGTGAGGACGGCCACGGTGCTCACACCCGCGTCCTTCCCGAGCGCCACCATGGTCTCGGCGAGCTCGCGGGCGTGGTCGACGTCCTTCATGAACGCGCCGGAGCCGACCTTGACGTCGAGGACGAGCGCGCCGGTGCCCTCGGCGATCTTCTTGCTCATGATCGAGCTGGCGATCAGGGGCACCGACTCCACGGTGCCGGTGACGTCCCGCAACGCATACAGCTTCTTGTCGGCGGGTGCGAGTCCCGAGCCGGCGGCGCAGACGACGGCCCCCACCTCCTCGAGCTGGCGCATCATCTGCTCGGTCGACAGCTCGGCCCGCCAGCCGGGGATGGACTCCATCTTGTCGAGGGTGCCGCCGGTGTGGCCGAGGCCGCGTCCGGACAGCTGGGGGACGGCCACCCCGCAGGCCGCGACGAGCGGCGCCAGTGGCAGCGTGATCTTGTCGCCGACGCCGCCGGTGGAGTGCTTGTCCGCCGTCGGCCGGGACAGCCTGCCGAAGTCCAGCCGCTCCCCCGTCGCGACCATCGCCTGCGTCCAGCGCGCCACCTCGGCGCGCTCCATCCCTCGCAGCAGGATGGCCATCGCCAGCGACGACATCTGCTCGTCGGCGACGACGCCGCGCGTGTAGGCGTCGACGACCCAGTCGACCTGCTCGTCGGACAGGCGGCCCCCGTCGCGCTTGGCGCGGATGACGTCCACGGCGTCGAACCCTTCACTCATGCCCCGATCCTGCCTCATCGCGCCACCTCGCTCCGCGGCGGAGCGGGACCGCCCCGTCGACGGATGCCGAGACGCCTGTCCCGGCACCCGGGACCCGCGAGTGGCATGCTGGTGCGTCATGACCTCGAGTGAACCGGCTGCCGACCCGTCGGGCACCACGGCCGACCGTCCGGCGCCGCGCTCCCTGCCGCAGATCCTGCGCCTCATCACCCTCGACACCACCAGCCGCAACTCCAACCTGGCGCTGATCGAGCTGGTCCGCGACCAGCTGGCCGACCACGGTGTGACGGCCCACGTGCTGCCCGGCGAGGACGGCCGCAAGGCGAACCTGGTGGCGACGATCCCGGCACACGACGGCAGCACCCGTGGCGGCGTCGTCCTGTCGGGGCACACCGACGTGGTGCCCGTCGACGGGCAGGAGTGGGCGAGTGAGCCGTTCCAGCCGGAGGTACGCGACGAGCGCCTCTACGGCCGCGGCGCCTGCGACATGAAGAGCTTCCTCGGCACCGTGCTGCACACGGTGCCCGACCTGCTGGCGGCCGAGCTCTCCGAGCCGGTCCACCTCGCGTTCTCCTACGACGAGGAGGTCGGCTGCGGCGGGGGTGCCGCCCTCGTGCAGGCGCTGCCCGGCCTCGGTCTCGCCCCCCGGATCTGCATCGTGGGTGAGCCGAGCACCATGCGGGTCGTCGCCGCCCACAAGTCGATCAACCTCGTGGACCTGCACTTCCGCGGCGTCGCCGCCCACTCCTCCCTCACGCCGCAGGGGGTGAATGCCGTCGAGTACGCCGCCCGCGCCATCGCCTCGGTGCGGAACATGGCCGACGACTTCCGCGAGCACGGGCCGTTCGACGAGGCCTACCAGGTGCCGTCGACCACCGCGAGCGTGAACGTCGTCAGTGGCGGCATCGCGAGCAACACGGTGGCCGACCGGTGCCACGTGCAGATGGAGTTCCGCAGCATCGGCGGGCACGTCCCGGCGGGGATCCTCGACCGGATCCGGCGCCGGTGCGCCGAGCTCGAGGCGCAGATGCAGGCCGAGAACCCGGCCGCCTCGGTCGAGGTCGAGGTGGTCGCCCAGGTCCCCGGGTTGGACACGGACCCGTCGAGCCCGGCCGTGTCCTTCGCGGTGGAGCTGGGGGGCACCCGGACCGCGGACAAGGTGACCTACGGGACCGAGGCAGGACTGTTCCAGGCCGCCGGGATCGAGACCGTGGTCTGTGGGCCCGGCGACATCGCGCAGGCCCACTCACCGGACGAGTTCATCGAGCTGTCCCAGATCGAGCGGTGCGAGGAGTTCCTCGCCGCCCTGGTGCGGCGCCTCGACACGAGCGACCGCGCGCGCTGAGCGCCCGCCTCTGTTGCTGAAGAATCGCGGTCGCCGTGAGCGGTGGACCTTCAGCAACTCCCCGCGAGTCAGGAGGAGGCGGCGCGGTGCAGGTCCAGGTCGGCGATGCCGAACGCGTCCGGGAGCACGCCGGTCATCGGCGTGATGCCGGAGGGCGTCATGACCAGGCACGCCGGGCCGCCGTGCTCCCACAGCAGCTGCCGGCACCGCCCGCACGGCATGATCGTCCCGCCCTCGCCGTTGACGCAGGACACCGCGACGAGGCGCCCGCCACCGGAGAGAACCAGGTCGGAGACCATGCCGCACTCGGCACACAGGGTCACGCCGTAGGCGGCGTTCTCCACGTTGCAGCCGGCCACGTAGCGGCCGTCGTCGACCAGACCCGCCACCCCGACGGGATACCCGGAGTATGGCGCGTAGGCGCGCGACGCCGCCTCGACCGCCTTCTCCTGCAGCAGGTCCCAGTCGACCTCGGCCTCGGGCATACCGCTCACTCCTTGATGTAGGGCTGGCCGTCAGCGGCGGGGGGCCGCACGCGGCCGACCACGCCCGCGACCGCGAACAGGGTGGCGACGTAGGGCAGCATCGACAGCAGGTTGGAGGGGATCGCCACCGGCGCGTTGATGAAAGAGAGCACCGTCGCGAGGGCGTCGCTGAATCCGAACAGCAGCGCCGCCGCCAGCGCTCCCCGCGGCGACCAGCGCCCGAAGATCATCGCGGCCAGGGCGATGAAGCCCTTGCCGGAGGAGATGTTCTTGGTGAACGCCCCGACGGCGCCGATCGTGAGGAATGCGCCGCCCATACCGGCCACGCAGCCACCGAGGATGACGTTGCGGTAGCGCATCCGGTTCACGTTGATCCCCACGGTGTCCGCCGCCTTGGGATGCTCGCCGACCGCCCGCGTCCGCAGGCCCCAGCGGGTGCGCAACAGCGCGACGTCGACGACGATGAGCACCGCGTAGGTGAGGTAGACGATGATGTTCGCGTCGAACAGCAGCGGACCGATGATCGGGATGTCGCTGAGGACCGGGACAGCGATGGGGCTGAAGAAGCTGGGGCTGTTGAGCGTGTCGGTGTTGGGCTGCATCAACGAGTCGTAGAGGAAGCCGGTCAGACCGAGCACGAGCACGTTGAGCACCACGCCGACGATGATCTGGTTGACCATGAACCGGATGGAGAAGACCGCGAGCAGGGCCCCGATCAGCCCGCCCGCGATGACCGCCGCGACCAGGCCGACGCCGAGGTTGTGGAACAGCGAGCCGAACAGCGCCCCCGCGAACGCCCCGGCCAACAGCTGGCCCTCGATCGCGATGTTGATGACTCCGGTGCGCTCGCCGATGACACCGGCCAGCGAGCCGAGGATCAGCGGGATGGACAGGAAGATCGTCTGCTGCAGCAGCCCGATCAGGTCGATCGTGGCGCCGCCCTCCTGCCCGGTCCCGGCCCACGAGAGGAACGCGAACACGAAGAGGGCGCCGATGACGATCGATGCCCAGCGCAGGGCACGCGGCGGTAGCCCGCGCAGCATCTGGCCGCCGCCGACCGCGATGATGAGGGCGCCGATGACGATGTTGACCGTGTGCGCAGATGACGGCAGGGCCGGCACGGCGATGGCGTCGTGGCCCCCGCTCAGGCTGAAGGTCGTCGTCACGCCCGCCCGTGACCCCAGGCCCAGCGCCCAGACCGTGAACAGGCCGAGGAACACGAAGAAGCCACCGATGAGCATGCGCTTGCGCGTGCTCATGGCCCGTCGGACCGTGCGGAAGACGGAGACCTCCTCACTGTCGGCGCCCGGCGGGGTCGTCAGGCTGGTCTCGGTGCTCACGAGCTCCACCCCTTCGCCAGCTCCTGGGTGAGGCTGCCGCCCCCACCCTTGAATCGGAAGACGGCGCGGACCAGGGCGGGCGCCGCGATGAACAGCACGATGAGGGACTGCACGACCTGCACCAGGTCGACCGGCGTGCCGGTGCTCGACTGCATCTGCACACTGCCGGCACGCAGCGCGCCGAACAGCAGGCCGGCCATGACCGTGGGACCGGGCTTGCTGCGGCCGAGCAGGGCGACTGTGATGGCGTCGAATCCGATGCCCGCGTCGATGTCGTTGGTGACCGCCGGGTTGGTCCCGAGGATCTGCGCGCAGCCGGCCATCCCGGACAGGGCTCCGGCGAGGAGCATGACCCAGATGTAGGACCGGCCCACGTTCATGCCGGCCGTGCGTGCCGCGTGCTGGTTCGCACCGACCGCGCGGAGCCGGAAGCCGAGGCTGCTGCGGGTGAGCAGCCACCACACGCCCACCGCAGCGAGCAGGGCGAGGACGAGGCTGAGGTTCACTCGCAGGCTCGAGGTGAAGAGCGGGGGGAATCGCGCCGTCTCGTCGACGTTGTTGGAGATCGCCTGGCCGTACGGCGGAGCCTGGAAGCCCTTGACGTTGAGCAGGTAGGCCAGGGAGTAGAGCGCGACGTAGTTGAGCATGATGGTCGAGATGACCTCGTGGGCCCCGGTGCGGGCCTTGAGGAGTCCCGCGATCCCACCCCAGATCGCCCCACCGACGATGCCCGCGGCGAGGGCGGCGACCAGGTGGATGCCGACGGGCATGTGCCAGTGGAAGCCGACGAACGCCGCGGCCACGGCGCCCGCGATGATCTGTCCCTGCCCCCCGATGTTGAGCAGTCCGGCGCGGAACGCCAGGGCCACCGACAGGCCACCCAGGATGAGCGGCGTGGCACTCACCAGCGTCTCGGAGATCGGCGCCAGGATCGCGCTCGGGTTGCCGCTGGCCAGTGCGGAGGGGCGCAGGATCGCTCCCTCGAAGAGGGATACCCATGCCGCGCCGATGGCCTTGCCCGCCGCCGTGAAGGTGTCCCACGGGTACGCGAAGAAGTAGCTCATCGCGGTCCGCGTCTCCTCGTCGGCGACCGCGATGAGGATGGACCCGATCACCGCAGCACAGAACAGCGAGAGCACGGTCACCAGGACCGGCCGCTCGCCCTCGCCCCAGCGGAAGCGACGGGCCCTGGGCTCCGCCTCCTCGTCGGTGCCGGCGCTCATGCGTCCTCCTTGATGGTGCCGTCCTCGGACTCGCCGGCGTGGCCGGCCATGAGCAGGCCGATCTCCTCGGCGGGGGCGCCGCCCGGCAGCTCCCCGATGATGGACCCCCGGTACATGACCCCGATCCGGTCGGCGAGGCCGATCACCTCGTCCAGCTCGGTGGAGACGAGCAGCACCGCGGTGCCCTTGTCGCGTTCCTCGACGATCCGCCGGTGGACGAACTCCATCGACCCGACATCGAGTCCGCGAGTCGGCTGGGTGACCACGAGCAGCCGCAGTGCGCGGGACATCTCGCGTGCCAGGACGACCTTCTGCTGGTTGCCGCCGGAGAGCGTCGACGCCGGTGACTGCGCCGACGGCGTCCGGATGTCGAACTCCTCGATGCGCTGCTCGGCGTTCTCGTTGATGGTCGTGAGGTTCAGGCTCACCGAGGAGCCGAAGGGCGCGCGGCTGTGCATGTCCAGCACGAGGTTCTCGGCGATGGTGAAGCTGCCGACGAGCCCGTCGTGCAGGCGGTCCTCGGGCACGTAGCCGATACCGCCCCGGAGGACCCGCTCCACCGACTCACCGGCGAGGTCCCGGCCGCCGAGCAGCACCCGTCCGCCCTCCAGCTCGGTCAGCCCGACGAGGGCCTCGACCAGCTCGGACTGCCCGTTGCCCTGCACGCCCGCGATGGCGTAGACCTCGCCGGCGCGGACCTCGAGCGACACGTCGTCGACGAGGACCTGACCACGGGGATCCACGACCCGCAGGTCCTCCACCTGCAGCACCGGCTCCCCGGGCTCGGCCGGGTCCTTGTCCACGGTCAGCTGGACCGGGCGGCCGACCATGAGGGAGGCCAGCTCCTGTGCCGACGTGCTCGGCGGCACCTGCGCCACCACCGCTCCGTGGCGGATGACCGTGACGGTGTCAGCGACCTCGCGGACCTCGCGCAACTTGTGACTGATGAAGACGATCGACGTGCCGCTGTCACGCAGCGAGCGCATGACCTCCATCAGCTCGTCGGTCTCCTGCGGAGTCAGGACCGCCGTGGGTTCGTCGAGGATGAGCACCTGGGCGTCCCGGACGAGGGCCTTGATGATCTCCACCCGCTGCTGGACGCCGACGGGAAGGTCTTCGATGAGGGCGTCCGCGGGCACGTGGAGGCCGTAGCGCCGGGAGACCTCAGCGACCTCCTTGCGTGCCCGGCGACGGTCGATGAAGCCGGCCGGGCTCGTGCGCTCGTGGCCGAGGCTGACGTTCTCCGCCACCGTGAAGACGGGCACCAGCATGAAGTGCTGGTGCACCATGCCGATGCCCGCCCGGATCGCGTCACCGGGCCCGGAGAAGGAGACCGGCTCGTCGTCGAGCAGGATCTGGCCCTCGTCGGGCTGGTAGAGCCCGTAGAGGACGTTCATCAGCGTGCTCTTGCCGGCGCCGTTCTCCCCCAGGAGGGCATGGATCTGACCGGGCTCGACCACGAGGTCGATGTGGTCGTTGGCCACCAGCGATCCGAATCGCTTGGTGATGCCGCGTAGCTCGAGCTTCACGTGAGTACTTCCGGGGGCTGGTGGAGTGAGTGGGGACGGCGTACGCCGACGAGGAGGGCGAGCTGCTGCCCGCCCTCCTCGTCGTGCGCCCGGCGGACTACTTCGGCTGGGCCGGGGAGGTGATCTTGATCTTGCCGGCGATGATGTCCGACTTGATCTGGTCGATCTCCTTCTTCAGGTCGGCCGGCACCTTCGAGTCGAACTCGTGATACGGAGACAGGCCCACACCGTCGTTCTCCAGGGTGCCGACGTAGTTCCCGGTCGGGAAGTCGCCGTCAGCCGACTTCTGGAGGTACTCCTGCACCGACGTGGTGATGCCCTTGGTCACGCTGGTGACGAAGTACTGGCAGTACTGCGGGGCGCTCTTGCAACCGTCGGTGTCGACCCACATCAGGTTGAGCTTGCCACCGGAGGCCTTGGCAGCGGCTCCGGCACCCAGCCCGGCGCTGCCCGCGACCGGGAACACGATGTCGGCACCCTGCTGCATGAACGCCTGGGTGATCGACCGCCCCTTGTTCTGGTCGGTGAAGGACTGCGAGAAGGTGCCGCCCTTCTGGTTCTTCTCGTTCCAGCCGAGGACCTGGACGTTCGTGCCCTTCTTCTTGTTGTGGTACTGCACGCCCTCCCAGAAGCCGTCCATGTAGATCGTGACCGGTGGGATGTTGAGCCCGCCCCACGTGGCGACCTTGCCGCTCTCGGTCATCCCGGCGGCCAGGTAGCCACCGAGGAACGCAGCCTGGGCGGTGTTGTACTGCAGGCCGTAGACGTTCTTCCCGCTGGACGGGGCGTCGATCTCGGCGAAGTGGGAGTCCGGGTTCTGCTTGGACACCTTCTTCACCGCGTCGGCCATCAGCCCGCCGACCGCGAGGATCGTCTCGCAGCCCTTGTTCACCTCGGCGTTGAGGTTCGGCACGTAGTCGTTCTGGCTGCCCGACGACACGTAGCTGATCTTGATGTTCGAGTTGGCCTCGTGGGCGGCCTGCATGCCGGCCCAGGAGGACTGGTTGAACGAGCGGTCGTCGACACCACCGGTGTCGAGGACCATGCACGCCTCGAGGGCATTGCCGGAGGCGCTCCCCCCGGTGGCGCCCCCCGTGCTGCCGGACGTGCTCGCCGCCGACGGGGCCGCGCCCGTCTCCCCCGAGCCCGTGCTGCCGCTGCTTGCGGGCTTGCTCCCGCACGCCGTCGCCGTCAGCCCCACCAGGGCCACGGCGGTCGCCACCTTCATGACCGAACGCACTGCGTCTCCTTCTTCTGGTGCCCACGCGCCGGGATGGGCGTGACCGCGGGGAACTCTATCTCGCGAGTTGGGATGCTGTCTGCCACGCGAGCCCCGGGATACGCAACCGTTACGTGGCCGCGACGAGGTCGTGCTACCGGCCGGTAGCCGAGGCGAGGACGGTGGCGGCGAGCAACCGCGCCCCGACCCCGACGGCGTCCTCGTCGACGACGAGGTCGCCCTGGTGCAGCTCGTAGGTCGGGCCCCCCGGTGAGCGGGTGCCGAGCCGGGCCAGCGCACCCGGCGCCGCGGTGAGGTACCACCCGAAGTCCTCCCCGCCCAGCGACTGCCGCGTCGGGACGACCGACTCCTCCCCCAGGGCACCGGACGCGCCGAGGCGGAACGCCTCCACCGCGTCCGCGTCGTTCACGACCGGTGGGACGCCCCGGACGTGCTCCACGTGGGCGGTCACCCCGTAGGGCGCGACGACCTGGTGGATCACCTCGGTGACGACGTCGCCGGCCGCTTCCCACGCCCCGGCGTCCAGCACCCGCAGGGTCCCCTCCGCCGACCCGGTCGACGGGATGACGTTGACGGCGACACCGGCGTGCACCTTGCCCCACACCAGGGCGACGCCCGAGCGCGGGTCGAGCCGCCGGGAGAGCACGGCCGGCACGTCGGTCACGAGCTTGCCCAGCGCGTAGGTCAGGTCCTGGGTCAGGTGCGGCCGCGACGTGTGCCCCCCGCGCCCGGTCAGCGTGACGCTGATGGCGTCCGCCGCCGCGGTGATCGGCCCCTCGACGAGCCCCACCCGGCCGACCTCGATCGTGGGGTCGCAGTGCACGGCCAGGCACCGGTCCACCTCGTCGAGCACCCCCTGTTGCAGCACGGTGTGCGCGCCGCCGGGCATGACCTCCTCGGCCGGCTGGAAGACCAGGCGCACGGCGATACCGCCCTCGGCGAGCCGGTCGGCGAGCTCCTGGAGCGCGAGTCCGGCGCCGAGCACGGCGACGGTGTGGACGTCGTGACCGCAGGCGTGGCAGACGTCGGCCGTCCTGGAGGACCAGGGCAGCCCGGTGCGCTCGGGCAGGGGCAGCGCGTCCAGGTCCGCCCGCAACGCGACCCGGTATGCCGGGTCCTCGGCGCCGATGTCCGCGACCAGTCCCGTGCCGGGCAGGGGGCGGACGCGGACGCCCGCCGCCGTCAGCCGTTCGGCGACGAAGGAGGTCGTGCGGTGCTCCTGCCACGCGGTCTCCGGGTGTGCGTGCAGGTCCCGTCGCCAGTCCCGCAGGTCGTCCTTGCGCGCCTCGACGGCAGCGAGGAGCTCGGCGAGCACGGGTGAGGGTTCCACAAGAGCCCAAGGGTAGCCCGGCCCCCACCGCGACCGGACACGGTGTCAGGTGACGACGACGCAGAACGGCCCGCCCCCGCGCGGGTCCCGGTCGGCGGCCCGGTCGGTGAGGACGTCGAGCAGCGCCGCCGCCGTCGCCGGGTCGGCGGAGCGCAGCGGCACGACGCCGCTCCACAGCACGAGGACACCGCCGTCGTCCGTGACGTCGGAGAGCGCATCGGCGAGGGCGTCCCAGTTCCGGCCGAACCACTCCGGCAGGCCGAAGGCCGCCTGCGCGAGGCCGAGGGCAGTCGCCTTGTCGCCGGCCGTGCTCGTGTCGAGGTGCACGAACCGCCACGCCGCGCCGCGGGCCGCCGCGGCGACCTCGGCCGGGTCGGGTGCCGGCTGCAGGTCGGCCCCGGCGAGCACCCGGCCCTCGTCGGCCGTGAGCAGCTCCTCGAGCGTCACGCCGCCCTCCTCACCGGTCGATCCTGCGGAAGGACTCGTAGTGGTCGTCGGTGTAGTAGAGCGTGCCGTCCCGGGCCGCCACGATCCGCCGGGCGCCCCGGTCTTGCGAGCCCGGCGTCTCCACCGTGTACTCGCGGTAGTAGCCGTCCGGCTCCTCCGGCAGCAGGCGCTCCCGGTTGGAGAAGGTGCCGTCGTCCTGCCGGTAGGGGTAGGGGCCGCCCCGGTCGATGAGGTCGATGGCGTGGTGCGCCTCAGGTGGCAGCTCCGCGTAGGCGACGGTCGGCACACCGTCGTCGGCGGAGGCGGTGGGTGACCCCGAGGGCACGGGCGATCCCGACGGTGCCGGCGAGAGGCCGGGCGTGGCGCTGGGGCCGGGCGTGAACCCGAGGTCGTCCCCGGAGCCGCAGGCGTTGAACAGCCCGACGACCAGGGCGGCCAGGACCACGAGGGCCAGGCCGGCGAGCCGCCGCTGCCGGCTCAGAAGTACTCCCGCGGCTCGTAGGTTCCCCACACCTCGCGCAGCGCCCGGCTCACCTCACCACCGGTGGCGCGGGCGGCGAGGGCATCCTTCAGGGGCTCGAGCACGTTGTCACGACCGGAGGCCGCGGCACGGACCCGGTCGAGGGCGCGGTCCACCGCGTCCCCGTCCCGCTCGGCGCGCAGCGCCTCGAGGCGCTGGCACTGCTCGGCCTCGATCCGCGGGTCGACGCGCAACGGCTCGTACGGCTCCTCCTCCTCGACGCGGAACCGGTTGACGCCGACGACCACCCGCTCGCCCTGGTCGATCTCCAGGGCCTCCTCGTAGGCCGAGCGCTCGATCTCCGTCTTCTGGAAGCCCTGCTCGATCGCGGCGACCGCTCCCCCGCGGTCCTCCACGGCCTGCATGAGCTCCTCCGCTGCTACGTCGATGTCGTCGGTCATCGACTCGACCACGTAGGACCCGGCGAACGGGTCGACGGTCTTGGTCACGTCGGTCTCGTGGGCGATGACCTGCTGGGTGCGCAGCGCCAGCCGGGCGGCCCGGGCGGTCGGCAGCGCGATCGCCTCGTCGTAGGAGTTCGTGTGCAGCGACTGCGTCCCGCCGAACACGGCGCCCAGTCCCTGCAGCGCCACCCGGACGAGGTTGACCTCCGGCTGCTGCGCCGTGAGCTGCACCCCCGCGGTCTGCGCGTGGAAGCGCAGCATCATCGACTTCGGGTTCTGCGCGCCGAACTCCTCCTTCATCATCCGCGCCCAGATCCGCCGGGCCGCGCGGAACTTCGCGACCTCCTCCAGCAGGCTGGTGCGCGCGACGAAGAAGAAGGACAGCCGGGGCGCGAAGTCGTCGACGGACAGCCCGGCCGACAGCGCCGCCCGAACGTACTCCTTCGCGTTCGCCAGGGTGAACGCCACCTCCTGCACGGGTGTCGCCCCGGCCTCGGCCATGTGGTAGCCGGAGATCGAGATGGTGTTCCACCGCGGGAGGTGCCGGTGGCAGTAGGAGAACAGGTCGCTGGCCAGGCGCAGCGACTCCTTCGGCGGGTAGATGTAGGTGCCGCGGGCGATGTACTCCTTGAGCACGTCGTTCTGCACCGTGCCGGTCAGCTTCTCCGCCGCGATCCCCTCAACCCCGGCGGCCAGCTGGTAGAGCAGCAGCAGCGTCGACGCCGGCGCGTTGATCGTCATCGACGTGGACACCCGGTCCAGCGGCAGCCCCTGGAAGAGGGTCCGCATGTCGTCGAGGCTGTCGATCGCCACGCCGACCTTGCCGACCTCGCCGTGCGCGATCGGGTCGTCGGAGTCGTAGCCCATCTGGGTGGGCAGGTCGAACGCCACCGACAGGCCGCCGGTGCCGTTGCGCACCAGCTCGTGGTAGCGCTCGTTGGACTCCTTGGCGGTCCCGAAGCCGGCGTACTGCCGCATCGTCCACGGCCGACCGGTGTACATCGTCGGGTACGGCCCCCGCGTGAACGGGTAGCTGCCCGGGCGACCGAGCTGGGAGGCGGGGTCGAAGCCGGCCAGGTCGTGCTCGTCATACACGGCCTTGATGGGCAGGTCGGACTCGCTGCGCGCTGGGTCCTGGGGTGCGGGTCGGTCGGCCATGTCCCGCAGACTAGACCGCTACCGGGGGGCCCGGGTCGCGGCGTTGAGGCCGGAGACCAGGCCCGATCCGCCGTAGACGAAGCCCGAGTAGAGCTGCAGCAGCGACGCGCCCGCCTCGAGCAGGGCCAGCCCGTCCGCGACGGTCATGACGCCGCCGACGCCGATCACCGGCAGGTCGGTGTGGGTACTGACGAACCGCACCACCTCGCGGGCCCGGACGGTCAGCGGCGCCCCCGAGAGCCCGCCGGCCTCCCGGGCGAGGACCGCGTCGCGCAGGTCCACGCCCTCGCGGGACAGGGTGGTGTTGGTGGCGACCACGCCGCGGACGCCGGTGTCCGCGCAGACCTGCAGCGCCTCCCCGATGGCGTGGTCGGTGAGGTCCGGCGCGAGCTTGACGAACACCGGCGCGGACGAGGCGGCGGTCACGGCACCGAGCAGCTCGCGCAGCGGGCCGGCGTCCTGCAGCGAGCGCAGGCCGGGGGTGTTGGGGCTGGAGACGTTGACCGCGACGTAGTCGGCCAGCCCGTCCAGGGCCCGCACCGACGCCAGGTAGTCCCCGGTCGCCTCCTCGACCGGCGTCACCTTCGTCTTGCCGATCGACACCCCCACCGGTATGCCGACCGCTCCGGCGCCGCGCAGCCGCTCCGCGAGCGCCCCGGCACCGGCGTTGTTGAACCCCATGCGGTTGACGATCGCGCGGGACTCGCGCAGCCGGAACAGCCGCGGCGCCGGGTTGCCCGGCTGGGGGTGGGCGGTGACGGTGCCGAGCTCGACGAAGCCGAACCCCAGCGCCGGCCAGGCGCGGAGGGCGACGCCGTCCTTGTCGACCCCGGCGGCGAGGCCCACGAGTCCGGGAAAGTCGATCCCGGCCACCGTCGCCGGCGCCCGCGGCGGTTCGGAGAGCCGCCGCAGCGCGCGGAGGGCTGCCGGTGCCCGACCGGCTCGCTCGAGCGCACGGAGCGTGCTGTGGTGCGCCCGCTCGGCGTCGCCGCCGCCGACCCGGAACAGCACCGGGCG
>DASSKF010000146.1:0-2340 GCA_035690725.1 Segeticoccus sp. | reverse complement strand
GGTGAGGTCTGCGAGCATCGGGACCATGTCCGAGGACACCCGGGAGGCGGCCTACACCGCCCGGCCGCTCACGACTGACACGTGGCCCGACTTCGCTGCGCTCGTGGAGGCGAACAACGGCGTCTGGGGTGGCTGCTGGTGCATGGGCTTCCACGCCGAGGGGCTGGACGGGGACGACGTCTCGCAGAACCGCCGGAACAAGCAGGCCCACGTGCACCAGGGAACGGTCCACCAGATCCTCGTCTACGACGGAGAGCAGTGTGCGGGCTGGTGCCAGTACGGCTCCCCCGCGGAGCTTCCGAGGATCAAGAATGCGAAGGCCTACGACAAGGAGCTCGTCCAGCTGCCGGACTGGCGGATCAGCTGCCTGTTCACCGGCAAGGGACACCGCCGCAGCGGAGTCGCCAGGGCAGCGGTGGCGGCTGCCCTGGAGGCGATCCGGGATGCGGGTGGTGGGCTGGTCGAGGCATACCCCGAGCAGGTCGAGGGCCGAGCGCCGCAGCGAGGCTCCTACTTCCACACCGGCCCGGAGAGCCTGTTCGAGGAGTTCGGGTTCACCCGGGACCGAAAGGTTGCCAAGTGGCGGTGGGTGATGAGCCTCCGGGCCGACTCACGGTGAGCCGCGCGCGCCCGTGTCGTACTCGACGTCGGCGACCGGCGCGTCCGGCAACTCCTGCTCGAGCGCCTGCCGGTAGGCGACACAACCGCGGAGGAACCTCGGCCACGGTGGAACGGCCACGTCGGAATCGATCCGCTCGGGCAGCAGCCCCCACAGCTGCGGGTGGTGCCAGCACAGGTCGTGGCCGGAGCTGTCCCGGTGGGCCCGGATGCCGGCACGCAGCCGCCGGACCTCCGCGATGAGTGCCTCGCGTCCCAGGTCGTGCAGGTCCTCGTCCATCGACGCAGTGTGCACCAGGCGACGGCTCGGAGCCGTGCGACGGGAAGGAGGATCGCGTGGCCACGAAGGTCGACTTCAAGCGTGACCTCGACTGCTACCGGGCGAAGCACGGGAGACCGCAGCTCGTCCGGGTGCCCGACCTGCAGTACCTCATGGTCGACGGCCACGGGGACCCGAACGGCCCGGCCTTCCCCCAGGCGACCGCGGCGCTCTTTCCCCTGGCCTACCGGCTCAAGTTCGCCAGCAAGAGGACCCTCGGCCGCGACCACGTCGTGATGCCGCTGGAGGGGCTGTGGTGGGCCGAGGACATGGCCGCCTTCACTGGCGCCCGCGACAAGGCGCGCTGGGACTGGACCCTGATGATCATGGTTCCCGACTGGATCACACCGGACCTGTTCGGCGCGGCCGTCGAGCAGCTCGCAGCCAAGGACCGGCCCGAACGCCTCGACGACGTACGGCTGGAGCAGCTCTCGGAGGGCCTCTGCGTCCAGGCCCTGCACGTCGGCTCCTACGACGACGAGACCGAGCTGCTGCGACGGATGCACCACGAGTTCCTCCCGAGCCACGGGCTGGCGATGGTCGGCAAGCACCACGAGATCTACCTGAGCGACGCGCGCCGGGTCGAGCCGGCCCGGCTCAGGACGATCCTGCGCCAGCCGGTTGCCCCGACGTAGGTGGGCGCGACGACAGATCGTCGCCGAGGATCCCGGCCCCGGCAGGCGCGGGAGGGCAGGCGCGGGGGGCGCACGAGCAGGAGCGGGACGGCATACTGCCCTGCATGGCGAGCGACCACGGCACGGGACGAGGGCAGCAGCCGGTGCACACGGCATACCACGACCGGCTGCCCGTGGGGCAGGAAGTCTCGGCGGCGCCGCTGCTCGAGCAGCCGCTGTTCGGGTTCACCGGTGATGTGCACCTCAAGCCGCTCGAGCCGATGCTCGCGCCCGAGCGGCCCCGGTCCGGGGCGAGTGATCCGGCCGAGTGCTGGCACTGCACCGGCGCGGCCGAGGACGCGATCTGGCGCGACGAGCACTGGCAGGTGGCGGCGTTCGCCCAGACAGGGCTCCCATTCATCGCCGGCCTGGCACCGCGCGAGCACCTGCGGCTGGACCAGCTGAGGCCGGAGCAGCTCGCGACGTTCGGCGGTGTGGTGCAGCGGCTGGCCGGCGCGATCCAGTCGCTCGACTCGGTGGCGCGCACCCACTTCTCCCGGTGGGGCGACGGGAGCGCGCACGTCCACCTGGCGTTTCTGGCCCGGCCGCTCGGGATGATGCAGGGGCGCGGGCCGATGCTGCCGTTCTGGGACGACGTGCTGCCCCCGATCCCGGAGGAGATGCGCCTCGCCCACGCCCGTGAGGTCGCGACCGCGCTCGCCCGGGACGGCGGCGAGGCGCTGGTGGACTGAACCGCGGGCGCCCATGAACCACAACCGATCGGAGGCA
>DASSKF010000145.1:0-6806 GCA_035690725.1 Segeticoccus sp. | reverse complement strand
GGTGCGGCTGCGCACGTCGACGACCGCCGCGAGGCGGTTCACCCCGCCGCGGCTGCGCTCGGCCAGCTCGGCCATCGGCAGGATCATCTGGGGCGGCAGGTTGTCCACGACGTACCAGCCGTGGTCCTCGAGGACGTTGGCCGTCGTCGTGCGCCCGGCGCCGCTCATGCCCGTGACGATGAGCAGCTCGGTCGGCGCCGCCCCGCTGCCGCGGGCCTCGCCCGGCGTCGGCGAGGTGTCGGCGGGCGTGTCCAGGCTCCTCACGGGAGCACCTCCCCCGTCGTGACGTTCACGGCCGGCTCGGCCTCCTCCCGGGTGAGTGCGCGGTGCACGGTCTCGGCCAGCGCGGGCCCGATCCCGGGCACCTGCTGGATCTCCTCCGCGTCAGCGGCCCGGATCCTCTTCACCGAGCCGAAGTGCTTGAGCAGCGCCTTGCGGCGGACCGCGCCGAGGCCGGGGACCTCGTCGAGGACGCTCTGGGTCATCGCCCTCGACCGGCGCTTGCGGTGGAAGGTGATCGCGAAGCGGTGTGCCTCGTCGCGGGCCCGCTGCAGCAGGTAGAGGCCCTCGCTGGTGCGCGGCAGGATGACGGGGAAGTCGGACCCCGGCACCCACACCTCCTCGAGCCGCTTGGCGAGGCCGACGAGGGCGACGTCGTCGATCCCCAGCTCGTCGAGGACCGCCCGGGCGGCGTTGACCTGGGGCAGGCCCCCGTCCACGACGACGAGGTTGGGCGGGTACGCGAACCGCCTCGGCTTCCCGGTCTCGGGGTCGCGGTGCTCGCCCACGTCGACGGACCCCTCGGCGCACCCGTCCTGGAGGTGGCGGCGGAACCTGCGGTTCAGCACCTCGTGCATGGCGGCGGTGTCGTCGAGCCGGACGCTGCCGTCCTCACGGGTGAGCCCGGGCAGGCCGCGGACGATGAACCGGCGGTACTCCGACTTGCGGGCCAGCCCGTCCTCGAACACCACCATCGACCCGACCACCTCGGTGCCCTGCACGTGGCTGATGTCGTAGCACTCGATCCGCAGCGGGGCCTGCGGCAGCTCGAGGGCGTCCTGCAGCTCCTGCAGGGCCTGGCTGCGCAGGGTCAGGTCACCGGCCCGGGACACCTTGTGCCGGGCGAGCGCCTGCCCGGCGTTGCGCTGCACCGTCTCCATCAGGGCCCGCTTGTCACCGCGCTGCGGCACCCGGACCCGGACCCGGGCCCCGCGCACCCCGGACAGCCACTGGGCGAACTGGTCGGCGTCGTCCGGGAGCTCGGGGACGAGGACCTCGCGCGGAACCCCCTCGGGTGACTCCCCGCCGTACACCTGCTGCAGCAGGTGCTCGACGAGCTCCCCCGGGTGGGAGGCGTCGGCGTCCACGCCGCCCTCGATCACCCAGCCCCGCTGCCCGCGAACCCGGCCGCCGCGGACGTGGAAGACCTGCACGGCCGCCTCCAGCTCGTCCTGCGCGAGCGCGAACACGTCCGCGTCCGTGGCGTCGCCGAGTACCACGGCCGACTTCTCCAGGGCCTTCTGCAGGGCGTCGATGTCGTCCCGGAGCCGCGCCGCGTGCTCATAGTCCTGGGCGTCGCTCGCCTCCTTCATCCGGCGCTCGAGGCGCCGGACGAACTTCGTGGTGTTGCCGGCCATGAAGTCACCGAAGTCCTCGGCGATCCTGCGGTGCTCCTCGGGGGTGACCCACCCCACGCACGGGGCCGAGCACTTGCCGATGTAGCCGAGCAGGCAGGGCCGGCCCACCTGCTGGGCCCGCTTGAGCACGCCGGCGCTGCAGGTGCGCACCGGGAAGACGCGCAACAGCAGGTCGAGCGTCTCCCGGATCGCCCAAGCGTGCGCGTACGGCCCGAAGTAGCGGGTGCCCTTGCGCTTGCGGCCCCGCATCACCTGGGCCCGCGGGATCTCCTCCCCCATCGTGACGGCGAGGTAGGGATAGGACTTGTCGTCGCGGTACTTGACGTTGAACCGCGGGTCGAACTCCTTGATCCAGGAGTACTCCAGCTGCAGCGCCTCCACCTCGTTGCGCACGACCGTCCAGTCGACGCTCGCGGCCGTGGTGACCATCTGCCGGGTGCGGGGGTGCAGCGCCGCGATGTCCTGGAAGTAGGAGGACAGCCGGGACCGCAGCGACTTCGCCTTGCCCACGTAGACGACGCGGCCGTGCTGGTCCCTGAACCGGTACACCCCGGGGTCCACGGGGATCTCGCCCGGGCGAGGGCGGTACGTCGACGGGTCGGCCACGGGACCAGCCTACGAAAGCAGGGTGACGGCGCGGTATGCCGACCGCGCACCGGCCGCAGTCACTCCACCGTGACCCGGTCGCCCGTGACCGTGACCGGCAGCTCCGGCAGCGGCTTGGGTGCCGGCCCCTGCTGCACGGACCCGTCGGCGACGGAGAACCGGCTGCCGTGGCAGGGACAGTTGATGGTGCCGTCCGCCACGTTGGTCACCACGCAGTGCTGGTGCGTGCAGATGGCCGAGAACCCCTTGAACGTGCCCCGCTCGGGCTGCGTGACCACGACGTGGTCGCTGGCCGAGATCACCCCGCCGCCGACGGGCACGTCGCCGGTCCGGAAGCTGTGTGCGGTGGGCTTCGGCGGGGAGCCCCCGCAGCCGGCCAGGGCGCCGAGGCCAGCCACCCCGGCCCCGATGACGCCGGCGGCGCGCAGCACGACGCGCCGGTCGACGGGACGGCCGAACACGCCGCCCACGCTCACCGTCCCGCTCGCGCGAGGACGGGGGCGAGGAACCGGCCGGTGTGGCTGCCCTCGTCCTTCGCGACCTGCTCGGGAGTGCCCTCGGCGACCAGCCGGCCACCGCCGTCGCCACCCTCGGGGCCCATGTCGACGACCCAGTCGGCGTTCTTGATGACGTCGAGGTTGTGCTCGATGACGATGACGGTGTTGCCCTTGTCCACGAGCCCCTGGAGCACGGCGAGCAGCTTGCGGATGTCCTCGAAGTGCAGGCCCGTCGTCGGCTCGTCGAGGACGTAGACGGTGCGGCCGGTCGAACGCTTCTGCAGCTCGGCCGCCAGCTTCACCCGCTGCGCCTCGCCGCCCGACAGGGTCGGGGCCGGCTGGCCCAGCCGGACGTAGCCCAGGCCGACGTCGTTGAGGGTGGTCAGGTGCCGGGCGATGGCCTGGACCGGCGCGAAGAACTCCACCGCCTCCTCGATCGGCATGTCGAGCACGTCCGCGATCGTCTTCCCCTTGTAGTGCACCTCGAGCGTCTCCCGGTTGTAGCGCGCGCCGTGGCACACCTCGCAGGGCACGTAGACGTCCGGGAGGAAGTTCATCTCGATCTTGATCGTGCCGTCGCCGGAACAGGCCTCGCACCGGCCGCCCTTCACGTTGAACGAGAACCGTCCCGGCAGGTAGCCGCGGACCTTCGCCTCGGTGGTCTCGGCGAACAGCTTCCGGATCCGGTCGAACACGCCGGTGTAGGTCGCCGGGTTGCTCCGGGGGGTGCGGCCGATCGGGCTCTGGTCGACGTGCACCACCTTGTCGAGGTGGTCCAGACCGGTGACCGTCCGGTGCCGCCCGGGCACCTTGCGGGCACCGTTGAGCCGGTTGGCGAGGACGTTGTAGAGGATGTCGTTGACGAGCGTGGACTTGCCCGAGCCGGACACACCGGTGACAGCGATGAAGTTGCCCAGCGGGAAGCTCACGTCGATGCCGTGCAGGTTGTGCTCGCGGGCACCCTTGACGGTCACCACCCGGCCGTCCTGGGGCCGGCGGACCTCCGGCAGCGGGACCTCCCTGCGGCGGGCGAGGTAGTCGCCCGTGATCGACTCCCGGTTGGTCAGCAGGTCGGCCACCGAGCCGGAGTGCACGACCTTGCCACCGTGCTCGCCGGCGCCCGGGCCGATGTCGAGCACCCAGTCGGCCGTCTCGATGGTGTCCTCGTCGTGCTCGACGACGATGAGCGTGTTGCCCAGGTCCCGCAGCCGGGTCAGCGTCTCGATGAGCCGGTGGTTGTCCCGCTGGTGCAGGCCGATGGACGGCTCGTCGAGGACGTAGAGCACGCCGACCAGGCCGGACCCGATCTGGGTCGCGAGCCGGATCCGCTGCGCCTCACCGCCGGAGAGGGTGCCGGCCGGGCGGTCGAGGGACAGGTAGTCCAGGCCCACGTCGAGCAGGAAGCCGAGCCGGGCGTCGATCTCCTTGATCACCCGCTCGGCGATCTGCCGCTCCCGCTTCGTGAAGTCGACCTCGGCGAGGAACTTCGCGCAGTCGGCGATCGCGAGCCCGCAGACCTCGGCGATGCTGCGGCCGCCCAGCAGCACCGCCAGCGACTCCGGCTTGAGCCGGGCGCCGCCGCAGGCGGGGCACGGGATCTCGCGCATGTAGCCCTCGTAGCGCTCCCGGCTCCAGTCCGACTCGGTCTCGGCGTGCCGTCGCTTGACGAAGGGCACGACGCCCTCGAAACCGGTGGTGTAGGACCGCTCCCGGCCGTAGCGGTTGCGGTAGCGCACGTGCACCTTGTAGTCCTTGCCGTGCAGCAGCGCCTGCTTGGCCCGCTTCGGCAGGGCCTTCCACGGGGTGTCGAGGGAGAACTTCAGGTCGTCGCCGAGCGCCCCGATCACGCGCAGGAAGTAGTCGGTCGAGCCGGACCCCTGGGCCCAGGGCGCGATCGCCCCCTCGCGGATCGAGCGGTCCTCGTCGGGGACCAGCAGCTCGGGGTCGACCTCGAGCTCGGTGCCGATGCCGGTACACACCGGGCAGGCGCCGAACGGCGAGTTGAACGAGAACGAGCGGGGCTCGACCTCGTCCATCGACAGCGGGTGCTCGTTGGGGCAGGCCATCTTCTCGGAGTAGCGCCGCTCCCGGGGCAGGCCGCTGCCGTCGTCCGCCGAGTCCTCGGCGACGTCGACGAACTCGATCACCAGCAGCCCACCGGCGAGGCCGAGCGCGGTCTCGACCGAGTCGGTGAGCCGACGCGTGGCCTTGCTGTCCGCTCCCTTGGCCACCAACCGGTCGACCACGACGTCGATCGAGTGCTTCTGCTGCTTGTTCAGCTTCGGCGGCTCGGCCAGCGACACCACCTCGCCGTCCACCCGGGCACGCGAGAAGCCCTTCGTCTGCAGCTCGGTGAACAGGTCGGCATACTCGCCCTTGCGCGAGCGCACGACGGGCGCGAGCACCTGGAAGCGGGTGCGCTCGGGCAGCTCGAGCAGCTGGTCGACGATCTGCTGCGGGGTCTGCTTGGTGACCGGCTCACCGCAGACCGGGCAGTGCGGCCGCCCCACCCGCGCGAAGAGCAGCCGCAGGTAGTCGTAGACCTCGGTGATGGTGCCGACCGTGGAGCGCGGGTTGCGGTTGGTCGACTTCTGGTCGATCGAGACGGCCGGCGACAGGCCCTCGATGAAGTCGACGTCGGGCTTGTCCATCTGCCCCAGGAACTGCCGGGCGTAGGCGGACAGCGACTCGACGTAGCGGCGCTGGCCCTCGGCGAAGATCGTGTCGAACGCCAGCGAGGACTTGCCGGAGCCGGAC
The DNA here is from genome assembly GCA_035690725.1 of Segeticoccus sp. Taxonomy (GTDB): domain Bacteria; phylum Actinomycetota; class Actinomycetes; order Actinomycetales; family Dermatophilaceae; genus DASSKF01. Next base: position 1,309 of record DASSKF010000145.1, on the reverse strand, counting down.
AGGCCGGTGAAGACGATGAGGCTGTCCCGGGGCAGGTCGACGGAGACGTTCTTGAGGTTGTGCTCTCGCGCCCCACGCACGACGAGGCGGTCGTGCTGGGCGGACGGGATGGAGGTGGGCGGCGCAGGGGTATGCCGTGCAGTCGTCTTGGGCACCCAGCCATGGTAAGTGCCCGGACCGACACCGCCGCCGCCGCTCGTGCAGGCCGGGGCGACGAGGTGATGACGAGGCAATACGGTGCTGTGCATGAGCGAGTCGACGAGCCACCGCCACCACCTGAAGCCTGCCGCGCTGCCGATCTCCGACTACGCCGTCCTGGGGGACCTGCGCACCTGCGCCCTGGTGGGCCGCAACGGGTCGGTGGACTGGCTCTGCCTGCCCGACTTCGACTCCCCCGCCTGCTTCGCCGCACTCCTCGGCCACCCGCGCAACGGCCGCTGGCTGATCGGACCGGTCGAGCCGGCCCGCACGACCCGGCGCTACGTCGGCAACAGCTTCGTCCTCGAGACGACCCACGAGACGGACGCGGGGACGGTGCGGGTGACCGACTTCATGCCGGTCGGTGACAACCGCGCCGACATCGTGCGCCGGATCGAGGGCGTGGCCGGCACGGTCCGCCTCGAGCACGAGTGGTGCGTCCGGTTCAGCTACGGCAAGGTGCGGCCCTGGGTGCGCCGCCGCAAGGACGAGCAGGGCCGCAACGTCATCTCGGCGGTGGCCGGGCCGGACGCGCTCCTGCTGCGCGGGGACCGCCTGCCGAAGGCGGTGGACGGGCTGCACCGCGACGAGTTCGACGTCGCCGAGGGCGACGTCCTCACCCTCTCGTGCACCTGGTTCCCGTCCTGGCAACCCGGTCCCGAGATGGCCGACGCGGACGCCGCCCTGCGGGACACGCTGGCGAGCACCCAGGAGTGGGCTTCCCGCAGCGACTACACCGGGGCCTACCACGAGGCGGTGATGCGGTCGCTGCTCGTGCTGCGGGTCCTCACCCACGGCGCCACCGGCGGGATCGTCGCCGCCCCCACCACCTCGCTCCCGGAGGACTTCGGGGGCGTGCGCAACTGGGACTACCGGTACTGCTGGCTGCGGGACGCCTCGCTGACGCTGGAGGCCCTCATCGGCTCCGGCTACAGCAAGGACCTTGTCGGCCTGTGGCGGAACTGGCTGCTGCGCGCGGTCGCCGGGGACCCCAAGGACCTGCAGATCATGTACACCGTCGACGGGGGCCGGGAGATGGCCGAGGTCGAGCTGGACCACCTGTCCGGCTACGCCGGCTCCCGGCCGGTCCGGATCGGCAACGGCGCCGTGG
>DASSKF010000144.1:0-9526 GCA_035690725.1 Segeticoccus sp. | reverse complement strand
GGGACAGGTCCTCGGTGACGTCGCCCTCGAGGTCGCGCAGCAGGCCGAGCGGGTCGCCCTGGACGGTGGTGGCGGGCCCGACCTCGATCACGCCGCGGCGCTCGGTCGGGACGATGAACAGCACCTCCTGCGAGCTGCCGGCGCGCAGCGACGGGAGGGTGAACCGCGCCGCGGACAGGCCGATCGGCAGCTCGACGAGCAGCGGCAGCAGTGGCCGCTTGGCGACGTTGGTGACGACGACCCGGCCGGCCACCCGCTCCCCCACGACGACCCGCTGGGAGTCCACGTCGGTCCGGATCGTCACCCGGGTGCGCCCGAGTGTCAGCAGCACGCAGCAGGCGAAGAGCACCAGTGCGGCGGCGGCGACGATGAGCAGCTCGGTCCAGTCCCAGAGCGCTCCGGCGACCCACGCGACGACGCCGAGGGCGAGCACGGTCCAGCCCAGCGCCGACACGGTGCCGAGCACCCCGCCCACGCGGGACCACATCGCCTCGGTGCTGCGCAGCGGCGCGGTGAGGTCGAGCAGCCGGTTCCAGGTGTGACCGGTCCGGCCGGTCGTCGGCACGTCCAGCGTCTGGCCGCTGCCGCCGGTGTCGGCCGCCCGGGGCTGCTGGTCGGTGGCCGTCACGTCAGCGGGCGGCCTGCCGCTCGGCGGGCGGGGCCACCTCGTCGAGCACCTGGCCGATCACCTGGTCGACGGTCACGCCGGCGAACTGGGCCTCGGCGGTGAGCAGCAGCCGGTGGCACAGCACCGGCTGGGCGAGCACCTTGACGTCGTCGGGCACGACGTAGCTGCGCCCTTGTGAGACGGCCCACGTCTTGGCGCACCGCACCCAGGCGAGGCAGCCGCGGACCGACAGCCCGAGCCGCACGTTGCCGTGCCGCCGGGTCTCCTCGGCGAGCCGGCTGACGTAGGCGAGCACCGCCGGGTCGACGTGCGCCTCGTCGGCGAGCCCGGCCATGTCGGTGACGACGTTGCCGGTGACGACCGGCTGGATGTCCTTGGCCCGGTCGCGCACGCTGGCGTCGGCGAGCACCGCAAGGGTCGCCTCGTGGTCGGGGTAGCCCAGTGACGTCTTCATGAGGAACCGGTCCAGCTGCGCCTCCGGCAGCCGGTAGGTCCCGGCCTGCTCGATCGGGTTCTGGGTCGCGATCACCATGAACGGCTCCCCCACCGTGTGCGGGATGCCGTCGACCGTGACCCGGCCCTCCTCCATGACCTCCAGCAGCGCGGACTGCGTCTTCGGCGAGGCCCGGTTGATCTCGTCGGCGAGCACGATCGTCGCGAAGATCGGCCCGGGGTGGAAGTCGAACGTCTTCTCCCCCGGGTCGTAGATCGTCACGCCGGTCACGTCCGACGGCAGCAGGTCCGGCGTGAACTGGATCCGGCTGTTGCTGCCCTGCACCGTCCCGGACAGCGCCCGCGCCAGCTGGGTCTTGCCGGTGCCCGGGAAGTCCTCGAGCAGCAGGTGCCCCTCGGACAGCAGGCAGGTCAGCGCCAGCCGGACCACGTGCTGCTTGCCGAGCACGACGCGCTCGACGTTGCCGACCAGGTGGTCGAACGTCTTGGCGAACCACTCCGCCTGCTCGGTCGTCACGCTCATTCCGTTGCCTTTCCGGAGGTTTCGTATGCCGTGTGCTTGCGTTGGCCGGTCACGGCGCGGCGTGGGCTCACCACGGTGTCCACGCCGACCGGTAGGTCTTCCCGCCGCGGCTCAGGGTCACCTGCACCGCATCGTGCGAGTCCGAGAGCAGGATCCAGCCGTACCAGGTGTAGCTGTTGCCGTCGCCGTGCACCTGAACCGGGGAACCACTGCCCTGACCCGTCCCCGGGCGGTCGTTGACGTAGATTGACCAGTTCGTGTTGCCGGGGAAGTTCTTGATGCTGAACTTCACGGTCGGGCAGCCCGGCGCGTACCGACAGGACCCGGACCCGTTGGGGTCGACCTTCTTCGGTCCCTTGTGCACGTTGTAGATGGTGGGTGGCGCCGGCTTCGGGGGGTGGGTCTGCCCGCTCAGGGTGATGTAGGGGCCCCACCCCGCGGCCGTGTGCTGCTTCACCCGGATCGAGTGGGACCGACCGGGGTAGTCATCCCCCTTGTATGTCCTCGAGTACGAGGTCCGGGTCGTGTCGCCGACGTCCTTGATGTGGTAGCGGTCGATCCGGCGGCCGTTGTAGTTCGCCGACCAGTGGTAGGTGAGCGTTCGACCGCTCTCACCGGTGCTTCCCGCGTTCGGCGCCTTCGTCGGGCCGTACGGCCGCACCGAGTTGCTCCAGCCGGACCAGTTGGACCACTGGCCCGCAGTGTTGCGTCCACGTACCCGGACCTGGTGGTTCTGGTTCACCGAGAGGCCGCTGATCGAGTGCGTCTGGGTCGTGCCCGGGGCGCACCCGGAACCGCACGACCACGTGCCACCGGCACCGGTCGTCGTGGCCCACTGGACGGAGGTGTAGCCGCGCGAGCGAGACGAGCCCAGGCTGAAGGACACCCGGACCCGGTAGTCGGCCTTCGGGGTCGACGCACTCGGGGTGCTCGGCGTCGCGGGCACCCCGTTCGCGGTGTAGCCCGACGAGCCACCCATCGGCGACGTCTTGTTCGCCCCGTTGGTCGCCCGCACGGCGTACTCATAGCGCGTGCCGTCGTAGGGCATCGTGTCGCTCACCGTCCGGGTGTCCGGCGACGTCTTGCCGAGCACCTGCCAGGCACCGCCTCCGGCGCGGCGGTAGACGGTGTAGCGGACCAGGGCCGGGCCGTTCGGGTCGACCGCGTTCCACGAGATCTGCACCTGCCCGGTGCCCGAGTCCGGCGTCGGGGTGCGCGGGCTGAGCTGCGGCGCGGGCACGGTGCCCGGGGTCCCGGCGGACTGCACCTTCACGGAGCCGCCGTAGTCGCCCCACCCGGCGCCGTTGTGCGCCTGCACCTTGACCGAGTACTGGTCGTTGTTGACCAGCCCGGTGAGCTGGGCCGAACGGCCCTGCACGATCTGCGTCTTCGTGCCCGGGTGGGTCCCGATGTTGGTGTAGGACACCCGGTAGCTGTCGACGCGGCTGCCCGCGTTCTCCGGCTTCGGCCAGGCCACGGTGACCGTCCGGTCGCCCCGGGCGGTGCGGTGCACACCGTTCACCGGGCGGGCACGCTCGTCGGGGGTCACCGTGTTGGACGACTCGCTGGCCGGGCCGGCACCGACGGCATTGACCGCCTTGACCCGGAACGAGTAGGGGTCGCCGTTCTCGAGCCCGGTGATGGTGCACGGCGACGCGGTGCACGTCTGCGACCCGCCGCCCTTCCAGAGCACCGTGTAGTGCTGGATCGCGAGGCCACCGTCGTCCTTCGGCGGGCTCCACCAGACCCGCGCCTGGTTGCCCTCCTCGCGATCGGCGACGGCGCGGACCGCGGTCGGGGCGCCCGGCTTGCCGCGGACGGTGACGGTGACCTGGCCGGTGGCGACGCGGCCGGGTCCGTCCTGCACCTTGAGCAGGAGGCGGGCCGTGCCGTGCGCGTCCGGCGCGGCGTGGATCGTGAGCGAGCACCCGGAGGCCCGGCCGGTGACGGCGGACCTCTTCTCGGCACGCACGTCGGTGATCCGGCACTGCGGGTCCTGCAGCGGGCTGTCGAGGTAGGGCCCGACGTCGACCGTGCGGCTGTCCCCGGCGTTCAGGGCCTCGACGCTGATCGGCCGCAGGGTCGGGGCCGGTGCCTCGAACTTGTCCTTCTTCCTGCTGTCCGAGCCGGCGTTCTCCACCTTCTCGTCGAGGTGCAGCCCCTGCACGATCACGTCGATGTCGAACGACTGCTTGGCCCCCTCGGCGCTGACGGTCAGCACGCCCTTGCCTCCGGGCGCCTCGCGGTCGGCCCGGACGACGGCGACCCGGCCACCCGGCCCCTGCTGCTCGAGGGAGACCTTCTCCGGCGCCTGCTTCCACTCGGCGGTGAAGTGCACGTCGGCCATCGACAGTCCCTCGGGCAGCCAGGCGTGGCACAGCCGGGGGATGTCCACCCGTCGGGCGGGCCCGTCGGCCACCACCCGCAGCTCGTAGGACGTCGGGCACCGCAGCACCGGCACGAGCGGCCCGACCTGCACCGGGATCGACACGTATGCCGTGCGCTCCTCCTGCTTGCTCCCCTCCCTTGGCGTGGTGGCGACCTCGAGCGTGACGGCTCCGGGGCCGGCATACCCGTGGGAGGAGGTGAGCCGCAGCTGGCTGGCGCCGGGGGCGTCCGCGGACAGGTCGTCCGACGGCGAGGCCCCGAGGGTGTCCGGCGAGGTGATGTGCAGCTGGGTGCCGGCCGGGTCCATCACGTAGTCGCCCAGCTCCACGTCCTTCGTGGAGTTCGTGTCCATCCGGATGACCTTGCCGGGGATGACGAACGGCGAGCCGTCGTCCCCGGTGGGGACGTAGATGAGCGCCATGGCCCGCGCGCCGTCGCCGTCCTCGATGACGTAGGGCACGGTGTAGGCGTGGTCGCGGGCGTGCACCCGGATCTGCTGCCGGTCGCCCTGCTCGACGACCTGGGCCCGCCTGTCGAGGACGTCGACCACCGTGAGCTGTGACGTCGGGCCGTCGAGGTCGTGGTCGTTCTCGAGGACGTCGACGGTGGTCCGCGTGGTGCCCGGCTTGAACTTCGCGACGTCGTCCTCGGCCACCGGCGGGTTGACGAATCCCTTCTGCCCGCGCACCAGCAGGGTGGTGCGGGAGGGGTCGAACAGGCCGTCGGTGATGCCGTAGGTGACCGCGAGCGGGTGGCCCTCGTCCGGGACGGTCGCCGTGATGGTGTGGTCCTTCTCCGGCCGGAACTGCTGGCGGGTCTCGGCGTCGTTGAGCTCGGTGAAGTCCTCGTAGCTGACGACGTCGCCGGTGCTGACCAGGTCGTTGCGCAGGACGTCGGCGTTGACCTCGCGCCCCGGCTGGGCCACCACCTCGTCCTCCACCGCGACCGGCGGCTGCGGGTCGCTGGGCGGCACGACGCCGACCCGGATGAAGGCGGTGCTGGTGGCGCCGTAGCGGTCGCGCACCTGGTAGTGGATGACGTCCGTGCCCTCGCTGAGCGGGTACGCCTCGTAGCGGATCGTGACCGCTCCCGTGCTGGTGACCCGCCCCAGGTCGAGGTCGAGGTCCTGGCCGGAGAGCCCGGAGAGCCCGGTGAGGGTGACGGAGTCGCCGTCGGGGTCGATGCCGGACGTCGGCACGGTGAGCGTCACGGCGTCCCCGGCGGTGACGCTGGCGGTGAAGCTGCGCGCGACCGGCGGCTGGTTCGGCTGCTTCGCCGACGGCGGCGGCGTGATCTGGACGTCGACCCGCCCGGACACGGCTCGGCCGCTCAGTCCCTCGGGATACGCAGCGTACTCGAGCACCGCCTGCGCCGGCAGCCGGGCCTCCTTGCTGCCCTTCCTGACCGGTGGCGGCACGTAGCGCACGACGTTGCCGGAGGCGAACGCCCGCCCGTCGCCGGAGATCACCTCGACGCTGCGCGGGTCGAGGCGCAGCGGGATGCCGCCGGCCATCGAGTCGTTGTCGAGCACGGGGACGGTGACCGCGTCCCCACGGCGCACGACCGCCGCGTCGTCCTCGACCACCGGGCGCACGGCGCGGTCCGGTTGCGGCTTCTGGGTCACCGACACCTCACCGGTGGCGGCGTGGGTGCCGTCGCTGATCGTGTAGGTGAGGGTGCCGTGCCGCGGCCGGCTCCCCACGAACGGCTGGTTCGCCGAGACCCGGACCCAGCGGCCCTTGACGATCGAGGCCTGCAGCCAGTCCTGCTCGCTGGAGACCTGCTGGGTGACGAGCACGTCGCTGCGGGGGCTGTAGTCGTTGGACAGGACGTCGGTGAGCGTCGGCAGCTGGTCGCGCACGACCGCGTTGTCCGGGACCGCGACCGGCGGCTTGCTCTGCTCGGGCGGCGGGAGGATGTCCACGCGGATCTTGCCGACGTCGGTGCCGGCGCCGACCTGCGCGGCGTACGACAGCCGGTACGTGCCCGGCCGGAGCCCGGTGATCGTGACGACGCCGCTGTCCAGGTCGGTGTCGACCTTGAGGCCGCCGCCGGCCCGTACCGCTGCGGCGAGGCGCATCGGGGCGTCCGGCTCGCCCGGGTCCGCACCCGGCACGTCGTTGCCGAGCGGCTCGAGCTGCACCGGCTTGCCGGCGACCGCGCGGACCACGTCGGCCTGGGCACTCGGCGGCTGCGGCCGGGCGCTGTCGCCGAGGACGTTGACCGCCACCTCGGCCTGCGTCACGCCGTCGTGGCCGTCGCTGACCTGGTAGGTGACCCGCGACTTGCCGGCCTGGTCCGGGGCCTGGATCGACAGCCGGCCGCTGCCGTCGACGCTGGTGCCGTCCTCGACGGCCTCAATGCCGAGCGGGTCGTTCTCGGCGTCGCGCCAGTCCGCGACGACCCCGATGCTCATGTTGGCGCCGGGCGTCGCCGGGTAGACCGCCTTCGCGAGCTTGGCGTGCCCCTTGCGCAGGTGCGGCGCGGTGTTGACGTCCTCGCCGACCACGACCACGTCGACCCGGGCGGTGGAGTCGGCGCTCTTCTTGGCGCTGCCGTTGTTCACCGTGTACGTGAACGAGAACGTCCGCTGCCTCGGGTTCTCGGGCACGTCGACCTGGACCGCCTGCCCGTCGGCGGACACCATCGTCTCCACGCCGTTCGCCGAGGGCCGGGTGACGGCGTCGGGGGCGATGGCGAGGATCGAGCCCCGGGAGTCGGTGTCGTTGTCGAGCACGTGCAGCGTCGACACCCGGCCGGCGCGCACCTTCATCCGGTCCGGGTTGGCCTTCGGCGGCTTCAGCGACTGCCGGTCGTCGATGAGGTTCTTGTCCTTCTTGTCGTGCTTGTCCTCCTGCTTGGGCGGCGGGATGACCGAGGTCCAGTCGTCGATCTTCAGCGGGTTGTCGTCGATGTCGAAGACGGCGCCGGTGTCCAGGTCGTTGAGCACGATGAGGCCGCGGTTCACGCGCAGCGCCACACCGTCGCGGCGGACCCCGCTGCCGATCTTCTTGATCGTGTATGCCGGTTGGGCCTCTTCCTGCCCGCAGTTGCGTCCGTAGTAGTCCCGGCCCTTGCCGGCCCAGGCGGCGTGCGTGCACGCGCCGAGGCGGACCGGCCGGGCGATCACCAGGTCGGTGCTGCCGGCGGCCTGGACCGCCGGGTCCTGCACCTCCACGCCCCCGGAGGCGGTCGTGTCGTCGAACGCGACGTCGAGCATGGCGGTCGGCCCCTCGAGCAGCACCGAGTCGGCCTCCGGACCCGGCTGCTGGAGCGCGGCGTAGGCCGGTTGGCCCTCCTGCACCGGCAGGCCGCTGACCTCGATCGGCTCGTCCACGCCGGCCACGCGCAGCTGCTGCTCGAACGGGTCGAAGACCACCCAGCGGTCCCCGACGGCGGTGATGTCGACCGCCTTGCTGGTGAAGCCGAGGTCGGTGACCTGTGGCTTGGCGAAACCGTCCTCGGCCCGCTCGCTCGGGGTCAGGGCGACCAGCTTGCCGGTCCCGGCGGAGACGGCGTACACCGTGCCGTCGACACCGACCGCGACGGCGGCGACACCGCCGATCTTCGCCAGCGGCTTGGTCGTCGGCGTGAGCCGGTCGAGGCTCTGCACCCCGTCGTCGGTGTCCACCCGCTGTGCCCACACCTTGCCGGAGGCCTGGTCGACAACCGCGATGGTGCCGCCGCGCAGGTCGACCCGCTCTCCGGCATACACCTTCGTCCCGGTCTGCGAGGACAGCTCCGGCAGCGGAGTGCCGGTGGAGGAGGCGAGCTGGGCCCGTTCCGGGTCGATCATCAGCAGCGAGTTGCTCGCCCGCCCGATCCCGACGACCGCGGCACCATCCTGGAGCACGTCGATCCCGGAGCTCTGCGCGACGTTGGCGTAGATGCCCGCGTCCAGCTGCTGGGCGGGCTTGTTGAGCCGGCCGAACCAGGACAGCGTGGAGTTGGTGACCCACACGCCTCCGTCGTTGAGGTCGGTCCGACGGACGACCTCGCCCTGGGCCTGGGTGGCGAGGGCGACGAGCAGGGTGGCGACGAGGGCGAGGACCACGGTCGAGGCGACGATGGCCGAGCGGCGGGCGACCAGGGACATGGCTCAGTCCCCCGTCCCCTTCTCGGAAGTTGCTGAGGGATCGCGGTGCATCTGCCCCGATCTCTCAGCAACTTCTCCGGGGGCGCCCGGCAGCAGCACGAGGTCCGCCTCGGTCACCAGCCGCACCGACAGGGCGTGCTCGACCAGCCGCGACTTGCGGTTGCTGGCGAGCTTGCCCGGTCCGCCGTGCAGTCCGCGGGTGCCGGCGTCGGCGAGCTTCTGGCAGACGTTGTCGAGCTTGCGGTTGAACTTCGTGACCGTCCAGCCCAGCCGCTCGGCCGCCGCCGCGGAGGAGGGGATCTGGCCCTGCCCGGCATACGAGCGGCGCAGGAAGCCCTCGCAGAGGGCGACGACGAGCAGCTTCTGGTCAGGGGTGAACGAGACGCGCCCGACGGTGGTCTCTCCACCGCCGTCGTCCGGTGCGGCGTGGGAGGCGTCCAGCTCGGTGGTGGCGACGAAGGCCGGGTCGTCCACCAGTACTTCGAAGTCGTAGGTCGTGGGACCGGCGGTGAACCACACCGTGAACCGCTCCAGTGCCAACGGGATTCGCGCGCCGGGCGACAGCCACGCCTGGAACAGGCCCTTGTGGTCGGCGACCGTCGCGGTGAGGGTGGAGCCGACGTTGGCCAGCCACCACAGGCCGCCCTCGTCGCTGATGGTGAGGAACGAGCGGTGCAGATAGGGGTTGTCGTCCAGCTCGACGTCGCCGGTGCGACCGATCGTCAGCGGCGTGCCCGGCCTCGCCGCGAACCGCTCCCCGCAGAACTCGACGGTGACCCCCATCAGCTCGACTCCCCCATCAGCTCGTCCGCTCGCACGCCGCCCCGGACCAGGGCCCAGCGACGCCCTGGCGCACCACCTGCACGCGCGCGCAGAACTGGCGGTGCTTGCCGCCCTTCGACGCCTTCACGGTGGTGGACGGCTTCGCGGTCGTGCGGAACGAGGAGGTGCGCATCTTCTCGTCGACCGCGTCGGTGGTGCGCCCGACGACGAGGTGGAACGTGTCGTCCGGCTCGGCGTCGGGGTAGCTCCACCGGAACGTCACCCGCCGCGTGCCCGTCCGCGCCTCGAGCTCGGGCCGGCCGGGCAGCGCGACGTCGATCGCGTTGTCGTCGGTCTGGTGCGCCGCCACGCTCGGTGACCCGCTCGGTTGAGCTTGCGCGGCACCGCCGGAGCGGCCCTGCCAGAGCAGGACCGCGATGACGGTGACGAGCACGACGACGACCCCGCCCGCCGCCGCGAGGAGCACCGCCTGCCGGCTCCCCCCGCCTTGGCTGCCTCCTCCCCCGCGCGAATCTCGGGACTCTCCCGCCGATCCAGGTACTTCCCCGCCGACCTCGGGACTTTGCGAGGGGCCTCGGGAGTTTGCGGGGGCACCGGTCGGCGTGACCGGCCGTTGCACGGTCGCCGCCTCCCCCTCCGGGGCGCCGGTTCCGGG
>DASSKF010000143.1:0-3904 GCA_035690725.1 Segeticoccus sp. | reverse complement strand
GGGGTGGTCGTGTAGACGCGGGTGCACACCCCGCGGCGCTGGGGGCTGCCCTTGAGGGCCGGGGTCGCGACCTTGCCGCGCTTCTCCTGGCGCCCCTTGCGGACGAGCTGGTTGATCGTGGGCACTCAAGTCTCCATGAGTCGTTGGTCTGCGGACCGGGGCCCGCTCCTTGGCGTGTCCCGCCTCGACCCCCGTGGTCGGGGGTGTTGGCGAGCCCTCCCCTGCACTCCCCCGGCGCGTCCGGTCCCGACCAGGTCGAGACGTTGGAAGGATGCCGCGAGGCGCCCGGCGAGGGGGCGAGCCGACCGGCGCCGGGCGGGACGGCGACACGGAGTCGCCGCACAGGTCCGCTGGTCTCCGGACGGGCTCGTGCGCAGGGTCAGCCCACGCACGGTGGTCAAGGCTACCGCGTGGGTCGGAGCGCGACCAAATCGTGGACGTGAGCCTGCCACGCTGTCGTTGAACGCCGGGCAGCGCGTGCATCTTCCCCGAGATCGGGGACGACGAGCGGCACCACGCGCCCTGCGCGCACAGGATCCCCGAGATCGGGGACGACGAGCGGCACCACGCCCCCTGCGCGCACACGGTCCCCGAGATCGGGGCGTCACCTCCGAGCCCCCGGACCGGCAGGCCGGCCGGGGAAATGACGCTTCCAGCGCTGGTCCAAGCATCTCGGCACATCTGGGGCGCCGAGCTCGCGCAACGTCGTGAGGACCCGGTCCAGGGTCCGCTCCGGTTCGCGATAGATGCCCTTGCTCCGCACGACCAGCAGCCGCCACCCTCCCCGGTCCAGCTCTTCACGACGGTCGATGTCCCAGTCCCACTGCGCGTCGTCCTCAGCATGCTGCCGGCCGTCGTACTCGATGATCAGGCGAATCCCCGGGTAACAGAGATCGAACCTCCGCAGCGGGACACCGTCTTCGTCACGCACGACGTGGTTGACGACCGGCTCCGGCAACCCTGCCAGCACGAGGAGCATCCGCAACCGGGTCTCCATGGGCGAGTCCGCTCCCTCACGCACGAATGCCGCCGCGCGTCGGGCGCGCTTGGCGCCGCGACCGCGCCACTGCTCGGCCGTCTCGCGCAGCTGTCGCGGACGCAGGTGCCCCGCCTTCACCAACGAGTCCCCCAGCACGACGAGGTCGACGAGGCCCAGGAAACCGGCCAGTTGGAGGAACGTGTAGGCGGGCGACGATACCGGTAGTCCGTGCCGACGCGTGAGAAGGGACTGCCCGAAGGCATCCGTGCCCATCCCCTCCGGGCCGTGCTCGCCACACTCGTGACCAAAGATGCCGGTGCGCTGCGACCGGTGCGAGCGACGCGGCGAGCAGACGTGGACCTCGGCGGTGTTCGGCACGATGCCGCCCCACAGCTGGGCAGCGGTGTGGTGGCTGACGTGTGTGTTGGCCGGCGAGACCTTCAGAGCCGCCCGGGCCAACAGGCGAGGTGTCACGGTCACGTCGGCACCGACATACATGTCGTGGAGAAGACGCTGGTAGCGGTCCCCGGCCAGTGCCCGCCGGCCCAGTCCGGCTGCCGTCGCCTCGCCCGAGGTGAAGGGGACGCGTGGATCCAGCTTGCGCTTCTCGGTGACGCTCACGGCGCCAGCATCGCCGCCGATCTCGGCGGTCCCGTCGTTGTCCACAGGCGGATCGGGCCGGCTCGGCCGACACGAGCTCGAGCCAGGGGTGTGCACCATCCCCGAGATCGGGGACGACGAGCGGCACCACGCCCCCTGCGCGCACAGGATCCCCGAGATCGGGGACGACGAGCGACACCACGCCCCCTGCCCGCACACGGTCCCCGAGATCGGGCTTGCTGACCTCGGCGGCGCCGGGGACGGCGGAAGGCGGGACGGACCGTGTGGTCCGCCCCGCCTCCGCTGCGGTATGCCGGGTGCCGGCCTCGGCCGGCCGGCCTCACCTCGGCTGCCCACGTCCGTGGGCAGCCGGAGGCCGAGGTCAGTCCCGGTCGAAGCCGAGCGCGGCGTCGTCGAGGACGACCGCCTCGCCCGACCCCGGGCCGAAGCCCGGGTAGTCGAACTGCTCGTAGCCGGGCATCGAGTACATCTCCGCCTTGGCCTCCTCGGTCGGCTCCACCTTGACGTTGCGGTAGCGCGGCAGGCCGGTCCCCGCGGGGATCAGCTTTCCGAGGATGACGTTCTCCTTCAGGCCGAGCAGCGGGTCGCTCCGGCCGTGCAGCGCGGCCTCGGTCAGGACCCGGGTGGTCTCCTGGAAGGAGGCCGCCGACAGCCACGAGTCCGTCGCCAGCGAGGCCTTGGTGATGCCCATCAGCTCCGGACGACCCGAGGCCGGCTTGCCGCCCTCGGAGACGACCCGACGGTTCTCCTCCTCGAAGCGCACCCGCTCGGCGAGCTCACCGGGCAGCAGCCCGGCGTCGCCGGCCTCGATGATCGTGATCCGGCGCAGCATCTGCCGGACGATCACCTCGATGTGCTTGTCGTGGATCGACACACCCTGCTGGCGGTAGACCGCCTGGACCTCCTGCACGAGGTGCATCTGCACCTGGCGCGGGCCGAGGATGCGCAGCACCTGCTTGGGGTCGATCGCACCCTGCACCAGCTGCGTGCCGACGTCGACGTGGTCGCCGTCGGCGACCATGAGGCGACCGCGCTTGCTGACCGGGTACGCGTGCTCGTCGGAGCCGTCGTCCGGCACCAGCACGATCCGGCGCGTCTTGTCGGTGTCCTCGACCCGGATCCGTCCGGTGGCCTCGGCGATCGGGGCCACACCCTTGGGGGTGCGGGCCTCGAAGAGCTCGACCACACGCGGCAGACCCTGGGTGATGTCGTCACCGGCCACACCACCGGTGTGGAAGGTCCGCATCGTCAGCTGGGTGCCGGGCTCACCGATCGACTGGGCCGCGATGATGCCGACGGCCTCACCGATGTCGACCAGCTTGCCGGTGGCCAGCGAGCGGCCGTAGCACATGGCACAGGTGCCGGTGCGGGCCTCGCAGGTCAGCACCGAGCGCACGCGCACGCTCTCGATGCCGGCCCCGACCAGCTGCCCGATCAGGACGTCGCCGAGGTCCTCGCCCGCACGGACCAGCACCTCGCCGCTCTCGGGATGGAGGATGTCGACCGCGGCGCTGCGGGCGTAGGCCGAGGTCTCGACGTTGTCGTCCTTGCGGACCACCCCGTCCTCGCCCTTGACCCCGATCCGCTTCACCATGCCGCGCTCGGTCCCGCAGTCGTCCTCACGGATGATGACGTCCTGCGACACGTCGACGAGGCGACGCGTCAGGTAGCCGGAGTCCGCCGTGCGCAGCGCGGTGTCGGCCAGGCCCTTCCGGGCGCCGTGGGTGGAGATGAAGTACTCCAGCACGGACAGGCCCTCGCGGAAGTTCGCCTTGATCGGTCGCGGAATGATGTCGCCTCGCGGGTTGGCCACGAGACCACGCATCGCCGCCACCTGACGGATCTGCATCATGTTTCCGGACGCCCCGGAGTCGACCATCATGAAGATCGGGTTGGTCCGGTCGAAGGACCGCTCCATCTCCTTGGCGACGTCGTTGGAGGCCTGGGTCCAGATCTCCACCAGCTCCTGGCGGCGCTCCTCGTCGGTGACCAGGCCGCGCTCGAACTGCTTCTGGACCTTGTTGGCCTGCGACTCGTAGTCGGCCAGGATCTCGGCCTTCTTCTGCGGCGTGGTGACGTCGTCGATCGAGACCGTCACCCCCGAGCGGGTCGCCCAGTGGAAGCCGGTGTCCTTCAGGGCGTCCAGCGACGCGGCGACCTCGACCTTGGTGTAGCGCTCGGCGAGGTCGTTGATGATCGCGCCCATGGCCTTCTTGCCCACCTCGTAGTTCACGAAGGGGTAGTCGGCGGGCAGGGTGTCGTTGAACAGCGCCCGCCCGAGGGTCGTCTCGAGCGTGAGCGAGT
>DASSKF010000142.1:0-8604 GCA_035690725.1 Segeticoccus sp. | reverse complement strand
CCACGGCGCGGTCCCGCTGCCGCCGGGCAGCACTGAGCAGCAAGGAGTTCTCACGTGGCACGCGTGAAGCGGGCGGTCAACGCCCAGAAGAAGCGTCGGGTCGTCCTCGAGCGCGCCAGCGGCTACCGCGGCCAGCGCTCGCGCCTCTACCGGAAGGCCAAGGAGCAGGTCACCCACTCCCTCGGCTACTCCTACCGCGACCGCCGCGCCCGCAAGGGTGACTTCCGGCGGCTGTGGATCCAGCGGATCAACGCCGCCGCCCGCGCCAACGGGATGACCTACAACCGGTTCATCCAGGGCCTCAAGGCCGCCGACGTCGAGGTCGACCGCCGCATGCTGGCCGAGCTCGCGGTCAACGACGCGGCCGCCTTCACCGCGCTCGTCGAGCTGGCGAAGGCGAACGTGCCGTCCAGCGGCGACGCCACCGACGCGGCCTGAGCCGCGCGGAGCCCCGCACCACCCAGCGCCGGCCCGACGCCCACCGCCCCGATGCTGACCAACCCCCGGTCGGAACGGGTCAAGGCGGTGCGCGCGTTGGGTCGTCGTGCTGTCCGCACCCGGCGAGGTCGGTTCCTCGCCGAGGGCCCGCAGTCCGTGCGCGAGGCGGTGCGCCACCGTCCCGACCTGGTCGAGGACCTCTACGCCGACCCGACTGGGGTGGCCCGGCACCCCGAGATCGTGGCCGCTGCCCGGGAGGGCGGGCTGGCGGTCCACGAGGTGACCGCGGAGGTCATGGCGGCCATGGCCGACGCGCAGACCCCCCAGGGCCTGCTGGCCGTCTGCCGGCCCGTCGACGTGGGACTGGACGACGTCCTGCGGGACCGGCCCCGGTGCCTCGTGGTCCTGGCACACGTGCGGGACCCCGGCAACGCCGGCACCGTGCTGCGGGCAGCGGACGCCGCCGGCGCCGCAGCGGTCCTGATCAGCGCCGGGAGTGTCGACGTCATGGGCCCCAAGGCGGTGCGGTCCAGTGCCGGGTCGCTGTTCCACGTGCCCGTCGTCACCGGCTCGCCGCTGCCGCAGCTGCTCGACCAGGTCCGTGCCGCCGGTATCAGGCTGCTCGCGGCCGACGGCGCAGGCACGGCACAGCTGCCCGACGTGGACCTCGCGGCACCGCACGCGTGGGTGATGGGCAACGAGGCCTGGGGACTGCCGCCGGACGTGCGCGAGCGCTGCGACGAGGTGGTGGGCGTGCCGATCCTCGGCCGGGCCGAGTCGCTCAACCTGGCGATGGCCGCGACCGTCTGCCTCTACGCGTCGGCCGGTGTCGTCCTCGCCGGGACGCGTGCCGCCGACACCGCGGACACCGGTGCCGGCGTTCCCACCCGCGACGGCGTCGGCCGTCCTCGCTAGAGTCCTCCCATGAGCGCAGGGGACCGGGCCGCGGCCTCCTCGGCGCGGTCCGCGCGCCGAGGTGTGGCCCGCGCGCGCCCGGTTGTCCCCGAGTCCCCGCAGGCGCTGCGCGACTGGGCGGCCAACATCGCGGGCAGCGCACCCGACGGCTGTGTCGTCACCGACGGCGACGGGACGGTCCTCGAGGTCAACCGGCACGCGCGGCGCCTCCTCGGCTCCGTGGCCCGCGAACTGGTCGGTCGCGACATCCGCACGGCGCTGCCGCTGCAGGACCCGGAGGGGCGGTCGTGGTGGGACTGCACCGACCCGTGGGGAGGACTGCGCACCCGCTCCGGGCACCGGGAGCGGCTGCTGCTGACCCCGGACGGTGACGAGGTCCTGGTCAGCGCCAGCTACCTGCGCCGGCGCCGGTCGGGGCCGCTGGCCGCCCTCGTGCTGGCGCTGCGGGACACCGCTGCCCGCCGCAGGATCGAGGCGAGCAACGCCATGCTGGTGTCCACGGTCGCGCACGAGCTGCGCTCGCCGCTGACGTCGGTCAAGGGCTTCTCGTCCACCCTGCTGCGCCGCTGGGAGCGCTTCAGCGACGAGCAGAAGCGCTGGATGATCGAGACGATCGAGACCGATGCCGACCGGGTGACCCGGCTGATCACCGAGCTCCTCGACATCTCCCGCATCGACAGCGGCCGCCTGACCGTGCACAAGCAGCCGGTCGACCTCGCGAAGGCCGTGCGCGGGCAGGTTGACCGGATGGTCGCCAGCGGGCACGACGACGACCGTTTCGAGCTGAGCGACGACGAGGTCCTGCCCGAGGTGTGGGCGGACCCCGACCGGGTCGAGCAGATCCTCGCCAACCTGCTGGAGAACGCGGTCCGCCACGGCGACGGGTGCGTCCGGATCGGGCTCTCTCCGATGACCGAGCCGCAGCCCGCCGTGCGGGTCAGCATCAGCGACGAGGGGCCGGGCATCGCGCCCGAGAACTACCCGCTCGTCTTCGGCCGCTTCTGGCAGGGCGAGCGTCGTGCCGGCACGGGGTTGGGCCTCTACGTCGTCCGGGGGCTCATCGAGGCACACGGTGGCCTGATCACGGTCGGGCGCGGTCCCTACGGAGGCGCCGAGTTCCGATTTACCCTGCCGGCAGGAGTGCCGGAGCACCTGCTCTGACCCCGCGCCGACGCGGCCGCGCCCGACCGGCGCTCCTGACCGGCTCCTAGAATCAGCAAACGCCCTGCGGCGACGTCGTCATGCCGCGCCCGCCGGGCGTCCACCGCCACCGAAGTGAGAGCGATGTCCGGACCCAACACGCAGTACGACCCCGTCGAGGTGAGCACCCTGGAACCCGAGGCCCTGGATCTGGCCGTCGAGCAGGCGCTGGCCGCGATCGCCGCCGCCGGCACCCTGGCGGAGCTCAAGGCCTCGCGGATCGCCCACCAGGGGGAGAAGAGCCCGCTGGCCCTGGCCAACCGGGAGATCGGGGCCCTCCCGCCGACGGCCCGGGCCGAGGCGGGCAAGCGGGTCGGCGCGGCCCGGGGGCAGGTCGCGAAGGCCCTGACGGCCCGCCAGGCCGAGCTCGAGGCCGAGCGCGACGCGCGGCTGCTCGTCGAGGAGACCGTCGACGTCACCCAGCGGACGGGCCGGCACCCGGCGGGTGCCCGGCACCCGATCGAGCTCATGCAGCAGCACGTCGCCGACGTGTTCGTCGGGATCGGCTGGGAGATCGCCGAGGGCCCGGAGGTGGAGTCGGAGTGGCTGAACTTCGACGCCCTCAACCTCGGTCCCGACCACCCCGCCCGGCAGATGCAGGACACCTTCTTCGTCGACCCGCCCGAGGCTGGCCTCGTGCTGCGCACGCACACCTCGCCGGTCCAGGTCCGCAGCCTGCTCGAGCGCGGCCTGCCGCTCTACATCGCCTGTCCCGGCAAGGTGTTCCGCACCGACGAGCTCGACGCGACGCACTCGCCGGTCTTCCACCAGGTCGAGGGCCTCGCCGTCGACGAGGGCCTGACGATGGCACACCTGCGCGGCACCCTCGACCGGATGGTGCGCGAGCTGTTCGGCGAGGGCACCACGACCCGGCTGCGGCCGTCATACTTCCCGTTCACCGAGCCCAGTGCGGAGCTGGACTTCCGCTGCTTCGTCTGCCGGGGCAACGACGTGAACTGCCGTACCTGTGGCGGCACCGGCTGGATCGAGTGGGGTGGCTGCGGCATGGTCAACCGCAACGTGCTGCGCGCCGCCGGCGTCGACCCGGAGCGCTACTCCGGCTTCGCGTTCGGCATGGGCATCGAGCGGGCGCTCATGCTGCGCAACGGTGTCGCCGACATGCGGGAGATGTTCGAAGGGGACGTGCGCTTCAGCACGCAGTTCGGGATGGTGATCTGATGCGGGTTCCGGTGGCGTGGCTGCGCGACTACGTCGACGTGCCGGCGGAGGCGACCGGTGCCGAGATCGCGGCGAGCCTGGTCCGCATGGGCCTGGAGGAGGAGGCGCTGCACGGCGGCGACATCCGGGGCCCCCTCGTCGTCGGCCGGGTGCTGGAGCTGACGCCCGAGCAGCAGAAGAACGGCAAGACGATCAACTGGTGCCAGGTCGACGTCGGCGAGCACGGCCAGTGGATCACCGACGGCACACCGCAGGGGATCGTCTGCGGAGCCCACAACTTCACCGTGGGCGACCTCGTCGTGGTGGTGCTGCCCGGGGCGGTGCTCCCCGGAGGCTTCGAGATCTCGGCGCGCAAGACCTACGGCCACGTCAGCGCCGGCATGATCTGCTCCTCGGCCGAGCTCGGACTCGGCGACGACGGCTCCGACGGGATCGTCGTCCTGGGCGAGCTGCTCGGCGCGGACGAGGCGGCGAAGCTGCAGCCCGGTGACGACGCCGTCGAGCTGCTCGGCCTCGCCGACGAGACCGTCGAGGTGACGATCACCCCCGACCGGGGCTACTGCTTCAGCATGCGCGGCGTCGCGCGGGAGTACTCGCTGTCGACAGGAGCGGCCTACCGAGATCCGGCTGACCCCGCGGACCGTCCCGTGTCGACCCCCAACGACGGCGGGTATGCCGTGAGCCTGGCCGACGAGGCTCCGTTGCGCGGGCGGCCGGGGTGCGACCGCTACGTGGCCCGGGTGGTGCGCGGGGTCGACGCGTCGGCACGATCACCGCGCTGGATGGCCAAGCGCCTCGCGGAGGCCGGGATGCGCCCGATCTCGCTCGCCGTGGACGTGACGAACTACGTCATGCTCGCGCTCGGGCAGCCGCTGCACGCCTTCGACCTCGCACAGCTCAGCGGCGCGATCGTCGTCCGGCGGGCCCGGGCCGGCGAGCGGTTGCGCACCCTGGACGACGTCGACCGTGACCTCGACGCCGAGGACCTGCTGATCACCGACGGCGGAGAGGTGCCGCTCGCGATCGCCGGCGTGATGGGCGGCGAGACCTCCGAGGTGTCGCCGGCGACGACCGACGTGCTGATCGAGTCCGCGCACTTCGACCAGACCACGGTCGCGCGCTCCTCGCGGCGGCACCGGCTCAGCACCGAGGCGTCGCGGCGCTACGAGCGCGGCGTGGACCCGGACGTGACGGCGGCCGCCGCACAGTGGGCGGCGGACCTGCTGGTCGAGCACGGCGGCGGCCGCATCGACGAGGGCGTCACGGACGTCGACGATCGGCAGCCGCGCCAGCCGGTCGTGTTCGACCCGGAGCTGCCCAGTCGGCTGGTCGGCATCAGCTTCCCGAGGGAGGAGGTCGTCGGCAGCCTCAAGGCGATCGGCTGCGAGGTCTCCGAGGCCCCGGTCGACGCCACGACCGAGTCCGAAGGGGGCCGCCTGACGGTCATGCCGCCCCCGTGGCGACCCGACCTCGTCGACGGCCCCGACCTGGTGGAGGAGGTCGTCCGGCTGCACGGCTACGACGCCATACCGTCGGTGCTGCCGCAGGCGCCGGGTGGCCGCGGACTGAGCCACGGCCAGCAGGTGCGCCGGACCGTTGCGGACACGCTCGCGGGTGCCGGCCTCACCGAGGTGGTCACCTACCCGTTCGTCTCGGCCGGCCTGTTCGACCAGCTCGGGCTGCCCGAGGACGACGCGCGGCGGCAGGCCGTGCGGCTGGCCAACCCGCTGTCGGAGGAGGCGCCGCTCATGCGGACCTCGGTCGTCTCCACCCTGCTCGAGGCGTTGCGCCGCAACGTGGCCCGCGGGATGAAGGACGTCGCCCTGTTCGAGCTCGGGCTCGTGTCCCTGCCCGGTGGGCGGGTGGGACGCGCCCCCATCCCGGCCGGGGACCGGCGGCCCGACGAGGACACGCTGGAGGCGATCCGGGACGCCGTCCCCGATCAGCCCCGGCACGTCGCGGTCGCGCTCACCGGCCTCGTCGAGCACAAGGGCTGGTGGGGGCCGGGTCGCCCGGCCGACTGGTCCGACGCGGTGGGGCTCGTCCGCCGCGTGGCCGCTGCGCTCTCGCTGGACCTCACCGTGGCAGCCGTCGACCACGCGCCCTGGCACCCCGGCCGCTGCGCCCGGCTCGGCCTGCTCGACGGCACCACCGTCGGGCACGCGGGGGAGCTGCACCCGAAGGTACTGGCAGCGCTCGGTCTGCCCCCGCGGACCTGCGCTGCCGAGGTGGACCTCGAGGTGCTGGTCGCGGCGAGCGACCGGGCGGTGCAGGCCGCGCCGGTCGTCAGCAGCCCGCCGGCCCACAGCGACGTGGCCCTCGTCGTGCCGAGCGAGGTGCCCGCGGCCGCGGTCGAGGAGGCCCTGCGCTCCGGCTCGGGAGAGCTGCTCGAGGTCGTCGCCCTGTTCGACGTCTACGAGGGGGACCAGGTCGCCGAGGGACACCGGTCGCTGGCCTACCGGCTCACCTTCCGGGCGCCCGGGCGCACCCTCACGACCGAGGAGGTCAACGAGCTGCGCGACCGCGGCGTGGCCGAGGCGGCGCGACGCACCGGTGCCGAGCTGAGGGGGAACTGAGATGAGCGACCACGACGCCCCGACGGGCGCGAGCGCCGGAGGGCCTCGCGTCGCCGTCGTCACGGGTGCCTCGCGCGGCATCGGTAGGGTCCTCGCGGAGGCCCTGGCCCGGGACGGCTGGGCGGTGGCCCTGGTGGCGCGCGACCCGGCACGCCTGGGCTCGGCCGCAGCCGCGCTGCAGGAGGAGGGCCTGCGCGCCCTCGCCGTCCCCACCGACGTGACCCAGCCGGAGGAGGTCGCCGCCCTCGCCGAGCAGGTCACCACCGAGCTGGGACCGGCCGACCTGCTGGTCAACAACGCCGGACGGATCGAGACCGAGACCGTCCTGTGGGAGACCGACCCCCAGCAGTGGTGGGACGTCGTGGAGACCAACGTGCGCGGGCCGTTCCTGCTCACCCACGCGTTCGTGCCCCGCATGCTGGCCCACGGCGGTGGCCGGGTGATCAACATCAACACCGGCTCGGGGACGCGCGACGGAGACGTCTACACCGCCTACGCCGCCAGCAAGTCGGCCCTGTTCCGGATCACCGGTGGCACCCACGAGGCCGGCTACGACCAGGGGATCCGGGCCTTCGACCTGGCGCCCGGCGTCGTGCGCACCGACATGACGGCCGCCATGCCGGTGCACCGCGACCGCACCGAGTGGACCTCCCCGGAGCAGGTGGCCGAGCTCGCCCTCGCGCTCGCGTCGGGGGAGCTGGACGCCTGGTCCGGGCGGATGGTGCGGGCCGGCGCGGACACCGTGGCGGACCTGAAGCGCCGGGCCGCGGCAGGTCTGCCGGAGGACGCCCGCACGCTCCGGCTGCGTCGCTGGGGCCCCGACGACCCCCTCGGCGGCTGATCTCCCGACCCAAACCTCGGGAGTCTCCCGCGGATCTCGGGACTTTCCCGGCCGGAGAGCCCCGAGGGCGCCCGGAAAGTCGCGAGGCCGGTGGGAAAGCCCCGAGGTCGGCGTGGCGCGAGTGTGCATAAACACTCGCTGTAGCGTATAGTTATGCGCCATGACGACCGTTGCCGTGGCCGGGGCCAGTGGGTATGCCGGCGCCGAGGCCCTGCGCCTGCTGATCGCCCACCCCGAGCTCGAGGTGGGTGCCGTCACGGCAGCGAGCCGGGCCGGGGCGCCCCTGGGCGAGGTGCACCCGCACCTGAGCCCGCTGGCCGACCGCGTCCTGCAGCCCACCACCCCGGAGGTCCTCGCGGGGCACGACGTGGTCGTCCTCGCCCTGCCGCACGGGACGTCCGGCGAGCTCGTCGCCGGACTGCCGGAGGACGTCATGGTGCTGGACTGCGGCGCCGACCACCGGCTCACCGACGCCGAGGCGTGGACCCGGTTCTACGGGACCGAGCACAGTGGTGCCTGGCCCTACGGCCTGCCCGAGCTCACCCTGCCGACCGGTGGCAAGGGACGCGAGAAGCTGCACGGTGCGCGCCGCGTCGCCGTCCCGGGCTGCTACCCGACGGCCTGCACCCTCGCCCTGGCGCCGGGCCTGGCCGCAGGGGTGCTCGATCCCGACGACGTCGTGATCGTCGCCGCCAGCGGCACCTCCGGCGCCGGCCGGCAGGCCAAGCCGCACCTGATCGGCTCGGAGGTCATGGGGGCGATGTCGCCCTACGGCGTGGGCGGCGTCCACCGGCACCGCCCCGAGATCGAGCAGAACCTCACCTCGGCCGCCGGCGCGCCGGTCACCGTCTCGTTCACACCGACGCTGGCGCCGATGCCGCGTGGGATCCTCGCCACCTGCACCGCCAAGCTGCCACCGGAGGCCGACGCCTCCACCGTCCGCGGGGCCTGGCACCGCGCCTACGCCGCCGAGCCGTTCGTGCGCCTGCTGCCGGAGGGACAGTGGCCCCGGACGGCCGACGTGCTCGGCAGCAACTGCGTGCACGTCCAGGTCACCGTGGACGAGCACGCCGGGCGGGTCGTCGCCGTCGCTGCGGTCGACAACCTCACGAAGGGCACTGCCGGCGCGGCGGTGCAGTGCGCCAACCTCTCGCTCGGCCTGCCCGAGACGCTCGGCCTGCCGGCCGTGGGGGTGGCACCGTGAGCGTCACTGCCGCGCAGGGGTTTCGGGCCGCCGGCGTCGCGGCCGGCCTGAAGTCGAGGGGCGGCAAGGACGTTGCCGTGGTCGTCAACGACGGTCCGCTGCACCACGCCGCCGCCGTGTTCACCAGCAACCGCGTCGTCGCCGCACCGGTCACCTGGTCGCGCCAGGTCGTCGGTGACGGGCGGGCGGATGCCGTCGTCCTCAACTCCGGCGGGGCCAACGCCTGCACCGGCCCCCGCGGCTTCGCCGAC
>DASSKF010000141.1:0-2496 GCA_035690725.1 Segeticoccus sp. | reverse complement strand
GGTGGACGCACTAGTACGGTCCGGCCGTTACCGGACTTCTGTCCCGCTGCCGTTCGTGGTCGGCCGGGACCTGGTGGGCACGGTCGCCGCGGTCGGGTCGGAGGCGCTGCCGTTCGCCGTCGGGGATCCTCGAGCACGCTCGGTCCCCCAGCTGGCCGAGGCCGCCGCCCTGGTCGACGACCTGCTGCGCAGGGGCCTGCTCACCACCCGGATCGCCGACATGCTGCCGCTCGCGCGGACCGCGGAGGCGCACCGCCGGATCGAGCGCGGTGTGCGCGGCCGGCTGCTGCTGCACCCGTAGCCCGTTCGCCGCAGCACGCGGCTCGCTCGTCGCGGTGCGGGCCGACGGACCCTTGCCAGCCGTGGTCAAACCGACAACGATCACACTCAGTTGTCGTCGAGCCCAGGAGCGTGCCCATGACCCGAATCAACGTCACGGTCGACGGAGCCAGCTACTCCGACGAGGTGGAGCCTCGGATGCTGCTGGTCCACTACCTGCGAGAGCGGCTCGGCAAGGTGGGCACGGTGGTCGGCTGCGACACCAGCAACTGCGGAGCTTGCACCGTCCACCTCGACGGGCACAGCGTGAAGTCCTGCAACGTCCTCGCGGTGCAGGCCGACGGTCACGAGGTGACCACCATCGAGGGGCTGGCCACCGACGGCGACCTGCACCCGATGCAGAAGGCCTTCCACGAGCAGCACGCGCTGCAGTGCGGGTTCTGCACCCCCGGCATGATCATGCAGGCCATCGACCTGCTCAACGACAACCCGAAGCCCACCGAGGAGGAGATCCGCGAGGGGCTGGAGGGCAACCTGTGCCGGTGCACCGGCTACCACAACATCGTCCGGGCGGTGCAGGCCGCGTCCGGGCAGCAGCCGGCCGAGATGAGCGGTACGACGGAGGGGGCGGCGTCATGACGACCATGCAGGAGCGGCCCACCAAGGAGGTCGGATCCGCCCGGCTCCGCAAGGAGGACGACCGGCTGATCACCGGCCGGACGCGGTGGACCGACAACGTCGTGCTCCCCGGGATGCTGCACGTGGCAATGGTGCGCAGCCCGTTCGCGCACGCGCGGATCACCTCGGTCGACGCGTCCGCGGCGAAGGCCGCGCCCAACGTGGTCGCGGTGATCACCGGCGCGGACATCGCCGAGGAGCAAGGTGCGCTGCCGAACGCCTGGATGACCACCCCCGACCAGGTCGCCCCGGGCCACCCGGCCATGGCGGTGGACCGGGTCGCGTTCGCCGGCGAGATCGTGGCGATGGTGATCGCCAGGTCGGCCGCGGAGGCCAGGGACGCCGTCGAGCTCGTCGACGTGGAGTACGACGAGCTGCCCGCGGTGCTCGACCTGAAGCGGGCCGACAGCAACGAGTCGCTGGCGCATCCCGACCTGGGCACCAACCTGTCCGCGCACTACGTGCTCGACTCCGAGCAGGAGGGCACCGGCGGGTCGGTGGAGCAGGCGATCGAGGAGGCCCGCACCGGCGGCGTGCTCATCGAGCGCGAGTACCGCCAGCAGCGGCTGATCCCGGCGTTCATGGAGCCGCGCTCGGTGGCGGTGGACCCGACGGCCGAGCAGCTCACGGTGTGGAGCGCCACCCAGGTGCCGCACTTCGTGCGGGTGTTCATCGCGCTGGTGCTCGGTGTCCCGGAGAGCAAGGTCCGGGTGATCGCCCCGGACGTGGGTGGCGGCTTCGGTGGCAAGCTGCAGTTCACTCCGGAGGAGGTGTTGACGGTCATCGCCGCCCGTCGTACCGGAAAGCCCTGCAAATGGACCGAGACCCGCTCGGAGTCCCTGATGTCCGGCCACCACGGCCGCGACCAGTGGCAGAAGCTCACCCTGGCGGCGAAGAAGGACGGCACCGTCACCGGGCTGAAGGTGGAGCTACTGGCCAACATGGGCGCCTACCTCGGCCTGGTCACCTCCTACATCCCGATGCTCGGCGCGCGGATGTACAACGCGATCTACAAGTTCCCGGCCTACCGGTTCGAGTGCCGCAACCTGTTCACGAACACCACCTGGACCGACGCCTACCGGGGCGCCGGCCGGCCGGAGGCGACGTTCGCGATCGAGCGGATGATGGACGAGCTGGCCGCCGAGCTGAAGGTGGACCCGATCGAGATCCGGGAGCGCAACTGGATCAAGCACGAGGAGTTCCCCTTCCACACCGTCTCCGGGCTGACCTACGACTCGGGCAACTACGAGGCCGCCACCGCGCGGGCCAAGGAGCTGTTCGGCTACGACGACCTGCGTGCCGAGCAGGCCAAGCGCCGCCAGGCCGGCGACCCGGTGCAGATCGGCATCGGGGTGTCCACGTTCACCGAGATGTGCGGGCTCGCGCCGTCGCGGTGGCTGGGGGAGCAGGGGTACGTCGGAGGCGGCTGGGAGCACGCCGCGATCCGGATGCTCCCCACCGGCAAGGTCGAGGTGATCACCGGCACCAGCCCGCACGGGCAGGGGCACGAGACCGCCTGGTCGCAGATCGTCGCCGACC
>DASSKF010000140.1:0-18233 GCA_035690725.1 Segeticoccus sp. | reverse complement strand
CGCATGTTGATGGCGTCGACCTCCTTGAGGAAGGTCAGCGCCTGGTCGGCGCCGAGCTCGCCGGCGCGGGCCATGAACGCGCGGATGTCCTTGGGCAGGCAGCCGCCGCCGAAGCCGATCCCGGCGCGCAGGAACTTGCGCCCGATCCGGTCGTCGATGCCGATGGCGTCGGCCAGGGCGATGACGTCGGCGTCGGCGGCCTCGCAGACCTCGGACATGGCGTTGATGAAGGAGATCTTGGTGGCCAGGAAGGAGTTCGCGGCGGCCTTGACCAGCTCGGCGGTCTGGTAGTCGGTGACCAGGCGGGTGATGCCCTCGGCCAGCGGGGCGGCATACACCTCATCGAGCAGGGCGACGTCCCGGCCGGAGGGGGTGGCGGCTTCCTCCCAGGTCCCGGAGTCGGCCACGCCGTAGACGATCCGGTTGGGCGCGATGGTGTCCTGCACGGCGTACCCCTCGCGCAGGAACTCGGGGTTCCAGACCAGGCGCACCCGCTCACCGGCGGGCGCGGTCCGGGCCAGCTGGGCGGCCAGCCGGGCGGCGGTGCCGACCGGGACGGTGGACTTGCCGACCACCAGGCTCTCCCGGGCAAGGTGCGGGGCCAGCCCGGCGAGGGTCGCGTCGATCCAGGTGAGGTCGGCGGCATACTCGCCGTGCTTCTGCGGGGTGCCCACGCACACGAAGTGCACGTCGGCCTCCGCGGCGGCGGCGTAGTCGGTGGCGAAGCGCAACCGGCCGGTGGGCAGCACCTTCTCCAGCAGCTCGGCCAGCCCCGGCTCGTAGAACGGGGTCCGACCGGCCGCCAGGTCCTGGGCCCGCTCGGGCATGCTCACGTCGATGCCCACGACCTCGTGCCCCAGCTCGGCCATGCACGCCGCGTGCACCGCGCCCAGCGGACCCAACCCGATCACCGAGATGCTCAACGCCATGCGCAGACAGTAACGTCACACCGGTGCACGAGCCGTGCACGCCGGACGAGGAGGAGCAGGCGCATGCGTTTCGGAACCTTCCTGCCGCAGGGCTGGCGGATGGACCTGGTGGGCATCGACCCCGCCCAGCACTGGGGTGTGCTGGCGGGCCTGGCCGAGCGCATCGAGGACCTGCCGGCGTGGGAGTCGGTGTGGGTCTACGACCACTTCCACACCGTCCCGCAGCCCTCCGAGCACGCGACGCACGAGGCGTGGACGCTGATGGCGGCGCTGGCCGCGGTGACGAACCGGGTCCGCCTGGGGCAGATGTGCACCTGCATGAGCTACCGCAACCCCGCGTACCTCGCGAAGGTCGCCGCCACCGTCGACATGGTGTCCGAGGGGCGGCTGGAGATGGGCATCGGCGGCGGCTGGTACGAGCACGAGTGGCGTGCCTACGGCTACGGGTTCCCCAGCGCCGGCGACCGGCTCCGCCGGCTGCACGAGGGCGTGGAGATCTTCCGGCAGATGTGGACGACCGGGTCGGCCACGCTCGACGGGAAGCACTACCAGGTCGACGGTGCGCTCTGCGCGCCCCGGCCGCTGCAGGGGACCTCCCTCGAGGGCTCGCCGCGCAACGGGATCCCGATGTGGGTGGCGGGCGGCGGTGAGCAGAAGACGCTGCGGATCGCCGCGGAGTACGCCGACTACACCAACTTCGACGGCACCCCCGAGGTGTTCGAGCACAAGAGCGAGGTGCTGCGCGACCACTGCCGGGAGGTGGGCCGCGACTTCGACGAGATCGTCCGCAGCGCGAACTACAACGTGGTCATCGGCGAGACCGAGAAGGACGTGCAGGACCGGCTCGACTGGGCGCACCAGCACTACCTCGAGGCCGGGGTGCCCCAGCACAAGGCCGACCGGCAGCGCGAGATGCTCGCCTCCGGGCCGGCGGTCGGGACCCCCGAGCAGATCGTCGAGACCTTGCGCGGGCTGGAGAAGGCCGGGATGACCTACGCCGTGACCTACTTCCTCGACGCCGCGTACGACCCGTCGAGCATGAGCCTGTTCGAGCGGTTCGTGATGCCCGAGCTCGCGTAGCGCAGGGGGACGGAGCCGGCGCGAACCGACGGGTAACATCCAGCACGTGAGCGCTTCGACCAACGAGTACCCGCTGTTCGCCGTCTCCGAGGACCACCAGGCCCTGCGCGAGGCCGTCCGCGCGGTGGCCGAGGACAAGGTCGCCCCGCACGCGGCGGAGGTGGACGCGGCCAGCACCTTCCCCCAGGCGTCGTACGACGCGCTGCGGGCCGCCGACTTCCACGCACCGCACGTGCCGGAGGAGTACGACGGCGTGGGCGCCGACGCACTCGCCACCTGCATCGTGATCGAGGAGGTCGCCCGCGTCTGCGCCTCGAGCTCGCTCATCCCGGCGGTGAACAAGCTCGGCACCATGCCCTTGCTGCTGGCGGCGTCCGACGAGCTGAAGGCGAGGTACCTCCCGCCGGTCGCCAGCGGGGAGGCGATGTTCTCCTACGGCCTGTCCGAGCGCGAGTCCGGCAGCGACACGGCATCGATGAAGTGCAAGGCGATCCAGCAGGCCGACGGGTCGTTCGTCCTGAACGGGCAGAAGTCGTGGATCACCAACGCCGGGATCTCCGAGTACTACACGGTCCTTGCGGTCACCGACCCGGACGGGGAGCGCGGCCGCAACATCAGCGCGTTCGTCGTCGAGAGGTCCGACGAGGGATTCGGGTTCGGCGAGCCGGAGAAGAAGCTCGGGATCAAGGGCAGCCCCACCCGGGAGCTGCACTTCGACGACTGCCGGATACCCGAGGACCGGATCATCGGCAAGCCCGGCGAGGGCCTGAAGATCGCCCTGCGCACCCTCGACCACACCCGCGTCACGATCGGCGCGCAGGCGGTCGGGATCGCCCAGGGCGCACTGGACTTCGCGCTCGGCTACGTCAAGGAGCGCAAGCAGTTCGGCACGGCGATCGCCGACTTCCAGGGGCTGCAGTTCATGCTCGCCGACATGGGCATGAAGCTCGAGGCCGCCCGGCAGATGGTCTACGCGGCCGCCGCGAAGTCCGAGCGGGGCGACGCGGACCTGCCGTTCTTCGGTGCCGCGGCGAAGTGCTACGCCAGCGACGTCGCCATGGAGGTCACCACCGACGCGGTGCAGCTGCTCGGCGGCTACGGCTACACCAAGGACTTCCCCGTCGAGCGGATGATGCGCGACGCCAAGATCACGCAGATCTACGAGGGCACCAACCAGATCCAGCGCATGGTGATGGCCCGCCAGCTGCTCAAGCGCTGACGTCGGGGAGCACTCACGGCAGGGGCGTGGCCGGCATACCGGCTGTGCTCGACCTGCGCGGCTCCCGACGCGTTCCTAGCCTGAGGTCATCAGCAGCAGAGGTGGTGGCCTCGGGTGAGCACCGGTGTCCGAACGGACGACGAGCGAGTCGACGACCGCGGGGTGGACGTCCTCGCCAGACTCGACCGGATCCCGGTGTGGGCACTGCCGTACCGCTACCTGGCGATCATCGGGATCGGCTACTTCTTCACCTTCTACGACATCACGGACATCGGCTTCGCCATGCCGGCCATCGACGAGCAGTTCAACCTGTCCGGGTCGGAGAGCCTGTTCGTGGCGCTCGCCGTCGGCCTGGTCGGCTACATCGTCGGATCGCTCGTCATCGGGACCCTGGCGGACAGCTTTGGCCGCTACCGGATGCTGATCCTGACCATCACGCTCACCGCGATCGGCTCGTTCGGTGACGCCGCGGCCCAGGGGCTGACGACGCTCATCCTCTTCCGGTTCATCACGGGCGTCGGTGTCGGCGCCGACCTCAACCTGGTGTCGACCTACCTCGGTGAGCTCGCGCCGGCACGGCAACGAGGCCGCATCGCGGTCTACACGTTCCTCGTCGGGATCGTCGGCCAGGCGGTGACTCCCTTCGTGGCACTGGCACTGGTGCCGACGTTCGACTTCGGCTGGCGGTTGCTGTTCGTCATCGGCGGTGTGATCGCCGCGATGGGCCTGGCGGTGCGCTTCGTCCTCCCCGAGTCGCCGCGGTGGGAGGTGCTGCACGGCCGGGACGACGCGGCCGAGGAGACCGTCGCCCGGATGGAGCGGAACTGCCGGGACAAGGGCATCGACCTGCCCGAGCCGGAGCCGTCCGAGGTCTCGCTGCAGCGGGGTGTGCCACTGCGGTTCCTCCTGCACCAGCCCTACGCCGGACGGCTCGCGGTCTTCATGAGCATGTGGTTCCTCTGGTACATCGGCAACTACGGCTTCCTCGGGGATGCCGCCTCACTGATCGAGGAGCACGGGGCTGCCGTCGGCGGCTCGATCCTCTACCTGGCCATCGGGTCGATCGGCTACCCGGTCGGGGCCGCGCTCATGATCGGCCTCGTCGACCGGGTCGAGCGACGGCTGCTGATCCTGGGGGCGACCGTCGTCTGGCTGGTCGGCATGCTGCTCATCGGGTCGTTCGCCTCCAGCGCGACGATCTACGTGGGAGCGTTCCTCGCCTCGCTGGCACTGGGGTCCTACCTGCAGGTCGCCTACACCTTCACGGCCGAGAGCTTCCCGACGCGGGCCCGGTCGACCGGCTTCGCCTTCTCCGACGGCATCGGCCACGCCGGCGGCGCGCTCGGTGCGCTGGTGCTGCCGATCGTGGTCGGCTCGTTCTCCTTCTTCGTCGGCTTCGCCGCCATCGGCGTGACCGGGCTGCTCGCCGGCCTCGTCGCGCTCGTCGGTCCCGCCGCCACCGGCCAGCGGCTCGAGCGCGTCTCGGTCTGAGGCCGCGGTCGGGGACGCCTGTCCGTCAGCACCGTCCTGGACGGGATTCGGCATCGGCTGGCAGTTGTGAAGTACTCATGTGATTTTTCTCGTTCAGAACGGTTGACAGCACACCCGCCGGATGCTTGCCTTAGACCTCTCGTTCCGAACGAGGAAGATCACACACTTATCACACAAGGAAGCAGGGCCGGATCCGTCCGGTCATTCCCAAGACCAAGCCGTCTCCATCTGCAGGAGCAGCACCATGTATGAGGTCGTTCGCCCCGACTGCCTGCGGTCGGTCCAGCACCGTGCGGACAGGGGAGCGCTGTGACCGGCTCGGCCCGTCCCGTCCTCCGGTCCGGGCGGGGAGCGTGGCAACGCAAGCACGTTGTGCTCGCGGCGGTCGTGGTCGTGCTCCTCGTGGCGATGGGTCTGGACACGAAGGTGTTGTCCAGCAGCTCGACCGCCGCTGCACCGCAGAAGTCCTTCGACCCGGCCGCGTGGGGCACGGAGACCTTCCCCAAGGTGCAGAAGCAGATTGAGAAGAAGGCCGTCCCTGCGGCGACGCTGGCAAGGGCAGTGAAGAAGGACCCCACCGCCGCGGGGAAGAAGTACGGGGTGGCGAGTGGTACCGGAGCGGGGCCGGTGGTGTCCATCGCGTTCAACGGCACGGTCGGCACGGGGTCGAAGGGCATCTACGAGGTGTCGGTGCCCGGTGTCCCGAAGGGCATCCTCATCCGGATCCAAACCGGACCAGCGATCACGGGGACCGACCTGCGCGACGCCCCGGGAACCATCTCCTTCGGCGACTTCCGCAACCAGATCGAGTACCAGAACGCCGGCGCTGAGTTGAACAGGCAGCTGAAGAAGCAAGTCCTCAGCGGTATCGACACCGACAGCCTGACCGGCAAGAAGGTCCACGTCGTCGGCGCCTTCCAGCTCATCAACCCGGACGCATGGTTGATCACGCCGGTGAAGCTGGAGGTCAAGTGACCACCCCGGCGCCCACGCAGGTCGTGCCCGAGACGGGCGACACCGTTCTGGCGGCGCGTGACGTCGTCAAGAGGTATGGCGGTGTGCACGCACTGAAGGGCGTCAACTTCGACATCCACCGGGGGGCCGTGACGACGCTGTTCGGCGAGAACGGCGCCGGGAAGTCAACGCTGATGAAGATCCTGTCCGGGGTGGAGCGACCGACCTCCGGCCGGATCGTCCTCGACGGCGAGGAAGTTGTCTTCGACTCCACGGTCGAGGCACGAGAGCGTGGCATCTCGATCATCCACCAGGAGCTGAGTCTCGCGCCCAACCTGAACGTGCGTGACAACATCTTCATGGGCCGGGAGATCCAGGCGCGTGGTGGTGTCGACTACGCCGAGGAGACGCGGCAGACGAGGCAGCTCCTCGAGCGGCTGGAAGAGGACATCAACCCGCTGACGCCCGTGTCCGACCTTCGGCTGGGGCAGCAGCAGATCGTCGAGATCGCCCGCGCCCTGTCGGTGGACGCACGGATCCTGATCATGGACGAGCCGACGTCGGCGCTCAGTGCGGCGGAGGTCGCGGTCCTCTTCAAGGTCATCAGGGACCTGACGAGCTCAGGCGTCTCGATCGTCTACATCTCCCATCACCTGGAAGAGGCCCTCCAGGTGACCGACCACGCGGTCGTCCTGCGTGACGGCAGCATCACTGCAGTCGCCGAGGCCGGCGACATCGATCTCGACTGGATCGTCCGCCACATGGTGGGAGAGCACTTCGACCTCGGCCGTCCGCCGTCCGGCCACGACTTCGGTGCGCCGGCCCTCACGTTGGAGAACGTGAGGGTCGCGGACCCCGACAATCCCCAGCGCCTGGCCGTCGACAGCCTGTCACTCGAGGTGCGCGCAGGTGAGATCGTCTGCCTCTACGGCCTCATGGGCGCGGGACGGACCGAGCTCCTCGAAGCGGTGGCGGGACGAGTCCCGCTTGCCGACGGGCAGGTCCAGCTCGACGGGCACGACGTGTCCCGATTGTCCATCGGTGAGCGGATCGATGCGGGCCTGTGCCTG
The DNA here is from genome assembly GCA_035690725.1 of Segeticoccus sp. GTDB lineage: Bacteria > Actinomycetota > Actinomycetes > Actinomycetales > Dermatophilaceae > DASSKF01. Next base: position 11,490 of record DASSKF010000140.1, on the reverse strand, counting down.
GTACCCGAGGACCGGCAGCGTGACGGCCTGGTCCAGACGATGACCGTGGGGCGGAACCTGACTCTGGCGAGCATCAGCTCCCTGCTCAAGGGGTTCTTCCTCTCCCGCACCCTCGAGCGTCGACGCGTGGAGGACGCGATCCGCGACGTCCACGTGAAGTCGTCGGGTGGAGCGGCGGCGATCGGTTCCCTGTCCGGCGGGAACCAGCAGAAGGTCGTGATCGGAAAGATGTTCGCCACGAACCCCCGGGTCATCCTGCTCGACGAACCGAGCCGCGGAATCGACGTCGGGGCGAAGTCCGAGGTGTTCCGGCTGCTGGCCGAGCGCGCCAAGTCCGGGTTGGCCGTCGTCTTCTCCACCTCGGAGGTCGGTGAGGCGCTGAGCATCTCGCACCGGGTGATCGTCATGCGTCGTGGCCTGGTCTCGGCGGAGTTCGATGCCAGCGCGGCGAAGGAACAGATCATGGCTGCCTCCGGCGAGGCAGTGGGCACAGAGAACCAGGGAACCTAGGGAAACGGACAGTCGCCATGACCTCCTCCACCGAGAGCCCGGGTGCCCGGGCCCGCTTCAAGGGGATGAGCGGTCGATTCGACACGGCCAAGCTCCTGCTCGAAGGCAGGGCGTTCTTGGCTCTGGTCGCCATCATCGTCGTCTTCTCGATCCTGTCGCCGAACTACCTGTCGGTGAACAACCTGCTCACGATGGCCTCCCACGTGGCCGTCTATGCGCTGCTTTCGCTGGGCATGCTGCTCGTCATCCTGAACGGGGGAATCGACCTCACGGTCGGATCCATGTTGGGCCTGTCCGGGGTGGTGGCCGGCTTCCTCATGGAAGGCGTGCCGATCGACGCCTTCGGGGTGACCCTCTTCCCCGCGGTCTGGGTCGTGGTGATCCTCTGTTGCGCGGTCGGTGCGCTCGTCGGGCTCGTCAACGGGGTCCTGATCTCCCGGTTCAACGTCGCGCCCTTCGTCGCCACGTTGGGCATGCTCTACGTGGTGCGGGGGATCGCGCTGCTCATGACGAACGGGCTCACGTACAACAACCTGGAGGGTCGCCCTGAGCTCGGCAACACCGGATTTGCATGGCTGGGCTTCAATCGGCTCGCCAACGTACCGGTGGGGGTCCTCGTCATGGTGGTCGTCGCCCTCGTGATCAGTCTGGTCCTCAACCGCAGCACCTTCGGCCGCTGGCTCTACGCCTCCGGCGGCAACGAGCGCGCCGCGGAGCTCTCGGGTGTCCCGGTGAAGCGGGTCAAGATCTGGGTCTATGTCGTATCGGGCATCTGCGCCTCGATCGCAGGACTGATCCTCTCCTCAGAGCTGACATCCGCCGGTCCCACGGCGGGGACGACCTACGAGCTGACCGCCATCGCGGCCGTGGTCATCGGTGGCGCCTCACTCATGGGTGGACGCGGCAATGTCCGGGGAACACTCTTGGGCGCCTTCGTCATCGGCTTCCTCTCGGACGGGCTCGTCATCGTCGGGGTGTCCGCGTACTGGCAGACGGTCTTCACCGGCGCCGTGATCATCTTCGCTGTTCTGCTGAATGCCATTCAGTACCGCGGTCGCCGCAAGCGCGGTTCATCAGGAGGTGGCACGAGCACGACAGCTTCAAGCCGGAGCCAGGACACCGACGTGGACCCGCCACGCGTCAGCCAAGGTGCCACCTGAGGCCAGACATCATCCGAACCCTGCCAGTCCCACCACGTAAGGAACTCCTCATGTCCCGTCAGAAGTTGACCCTTGCCGTCGGATCCTCCCTCGCCATCGCCCTCGCCCTGTCGGCGTGTGGCTCGGACGGCGGGTCCTCCGCGGAAGCCGCAGGCAACAGCGGCGACTCCAGCAAGGGTGGCCTGATCACCATCATCGTCAACGACCCCTCCAATCCGTACTGGAAGACGGAGGGCAAGGTCGCGGCTGCCGAGGCAAAGCGGCTGGGCTACAAGGCGCATGTGGCGGCCCACAAGGGCGACACGAACACCGAGAGCCAGCTCATCGACACGGCGATCACGAACGACTCAGCCGCCATCATCCTCGACCCCGCCAACGCCAGTGGCTCGGTCGGCGCCGTCAAGAAGGCGGATGCGGCTGGTATCCCGGTGTTCCTCGTCAACGCCGAGATCAACAAGAAGGGCCTGGCGAAGGCGCAGCTCGTGTCCAACAACGCTCAGGGTGCCGCGCTCGGTGCCCAGCAGTTCGTCAAGGTGATGGACCAGAAGGGCAGCTACGTGGAGCTGTTCGGTGCGCCCTCGGACAACAACGCGCAGACGCGCTCGAACGGCTTCACCACGGTCGTCTCCCAGTTCCCGGAGATGAAGAAGGTCGGCAAGGACGTGGCGAACTGGGATCGCACCCAAGGCCACGACAAGATGCAGAACCTCCTCCAGGCACACCCCAAGATCAGCGGCGTCATCTCGGGCAACGACGAGATGGCACTCGGGGCGATCGCCGCGCTGAAGGAGGCAGGCAAGCTCGACCAGGTGAAGGTTGGCGGGTTCGACGGTAGCCCGGACGCGATCGACGCCATCAAGGCGGGCGAGCTGCAGTACACGGTGCTCCAGCCGGTGGCGGTCTTCTCCAAGAAGGCAGTGCAGGAGGCGGACCACTTCCTCAAGACTGGCAAGACCGGCGCCAAGACGGAGAAGCAGGCCTTCGACTGCATCCTCATCACCAAGAAGAACGTCGACGATTTCGTAGCACCCTTCACCCTGAAGAAGCAGTGATTCACTGACCCTGCGGCCGCTCCGAGGCGGCCGCAGGGCGCCCCAGGTGTCCTCACGCGTCTCCCGAAGGGAATGAGCCATGGTGATGCAGAACGCTGGTCGGCAAGCCCTGAGCACGGCAGTGGGCACACCATGACCGCGCCGTCGGACGCGGAGAACCGGTCATCGCGCAAGCGAGCTCGGCAGCAGGCCATCACGGAAGCCGTGGTCATCGAGGGCACCGTGCGCATCGAGCAGCTGGTGGAGCGGTTCGACACCAGTCTCATGACGGTTCATCGTGACCTCGACGAGCTGGAGAAGCGAGGTCTGCTGCGCAAGAGCCGGGGTGTGGCCACTGCCACCGCGACCAGCCTCATGGAGTCCAGCGAGCTCTACCGGTCCAGCCGCCAGGCCGAGGAGAAGGAGGCACTTGCGCAGCGGGCTCTCGAGTTCGTGGAGCCCGGGCAGGCGATCTTCCTGGACGACTCCACCACGGTGCTCCCGATGGCTGCGCTGCTCGGGACGAAGGCACCCCTCACGGTGATCACCAACTCGCTGACGTTGATCAACGAGCTGACCGACGTACGGGGGCTGACCCTGCTGACCCTCGGGGGTGAGTACTACAACTGGTGCAACGCCTTCATGGGTGCGGTGACCACGGAGTCGATCGGACACCTGCGTGCCGATGTCGCCATCATGTCGACGGCGGCGGTGACCGACGATGTGGCCTTCCACCAGGCATCGGTGACCGCGGAGACCAAGCGGGCCATGTTCTCCGCGGCAGAACAGCGGATCCTGCTGGTCGACCACACCAAGTTTCAGCGGAGGGCCCTGCACGCCATCGTGCCGCTGGCGGACTTCGACGTCGTGGTGGTGGATGCCCGGACGCCGAAGGCGCTCGTCACCCGACTTCGCGGCGAGGGAATCAACGTGGATGTTGCCCAATCGGGATCGCGCTCGAAGCGCGATGGTTCGGCCAGGCAGCGGCGTCGATGAGTGCCCGGGGCTGCCGAGCCCGCCGGTCCAGACTGCGATAGAGAGGAACGAGACATGAACAGTGCCAAGCCGATTCCGGACACCATGCAAGCCGTCGTGTGCCACGGCCCTGAGGACTACCGTCTGGAGGACGTCCCTGTCCCCACAGCCGGTCCGGGGGAGGCCCTCGTGCGTGTCGAGGCCGTGGGCATCTGCGCCAGTGACGTGAAGTGCTACCACGGCGCCGCCAAGTTCTGGGGGGACGAGAGTCGCCCGGCGTGGGCAGAGACAGGCGTCATTCCCGGCCACGAGTTCGTGGGCGAGGTCGTCCGGCTGGACGACGAGGCGGCACGTAGATGGGGAGTCGAGGTGGGGGATCGGGTCGTCTCGGAGCAGATCGTTCCCTGCGGACGCTGCCGCTACTGCGTGCGAGGTCAGTACTGGATGTGTGCGCCGCACGAGATGTACGGGTTCAAGCGGCGGACCCCTGGGGGGATGGCGAGCTACATGGTCTACCCACCCGAGGCGCGGGTCTACCAGATCAGCAAGGACCTGCCAGCGGCACACGCAGCCTTCACCGAGCCGCTGTCCTGTGCGCTGCACGCGGTGGAGCGGGGCGGTCTCCAGTTCGAGGACGTGGTGGTCGTCGCCGGCTGTGGTCCGATCGGGCTGGGCATGGTGGCCGGCGCCGTTGCCAAGGGGCCGGCCGAGGTGATCGCCCTTGACATGTCCGACCGGAAGCTGGAGCTCGCGAAGAAGTGCGGAGCCACCAGAACTGTGAACATCACCCGGGAGGACCCGGTCCAGTACGTCAAGGACCTCACCGAGGGGTATGGCGCGGACGTCTACCTCGAGGGAACGGGTCACCCAGCCGCGGTCAGGCAGGGCCTGAACCTGCTCCGCAAGCTCGGGCGGTACGTCGAGTACAGCGTGTTCGGCTCCGACGTCACCGTGGACTGGAGCATCATCAGCGACGACAAGGAGCTGGACGTGCTCGGCGCGCACCTCGGGCCCCACTGCTGGCCGGCTGCGATCCGGATGATCGAGTCCGGTGCGCTGCCGATGAATGAGATCTGTTCAGACCAGCTGCCGCTCTCCAGGTTCCAGGACGGCCTCGACCTCGTCGCGGACGGGGCGAAGTCGATCAAGGTCAGCCTGATCCCTGCCTGAGCCCTGCTCACCCGTCCCCGAGCCATGCGCCTTGTGATTGGAGACTCCAGATGACCCGCCTGTTCAATGATCCTGCCCGCTTCAGCGACGACATGCTCAAGGGGTTCGTTGACGCCTACTCAGACTACGTCGTCGCGGTTCCGGGTGGTGTCGCGCGGGCGACACGGACCAGGGCAGGAAAGGTGGCGGTCGTCCTCGGTGGTGGTTCCGGTCACTACCCGGCCTTCTGCGGCACCGTGGGCCCCGGGTTCGCGGACGGGGCCGTCGTCGGCAACGTGTTCACCTCTCCCTCGGCGGCGGATGCCGCCTCGGTGGCGCGCGCCGCGGAGGGTGGGGCCGGTGTGCTGTTCCTGACCGGCAACTATGCCGGTGACGTCCTGAACTTCAACCAGGCGGTCGAGCGGTTGCAACAGGACGGGATCGATGCGAGATACGTGCTCGTCACCGATGACGTGGCCAGCGCGCCCGCCGACGACCGGGCCAGCCGACGAGGCATCGCCGGTGACTTCACCGTGTTCAAGGTGGCGTGTGCCGCAGCGGAGGCGGGCCGTCGCCTGGACGAGGTACAACGAGTCGCCGAACGGGCCAACGACCTGACACGCACCCTTGGCGTCGCCTTCGACGGGTGCACGTTGCCCGGAGGAACCGGCCCGCTGTTCACCGTCAAGCCCGGCCACATGGGCCTCGGCCTCGGGATCCATGGTGAGCCGGGAGTCGAGGAGCGTCCGCTCCCCACGGCGCGCGATCTGGCGCGCCTACTCGTGGAAGGCGTGCTCGCGGACGCACCCGAGGGGGCAGGGATCCGCGTGGCAGTCGTTCTGAACGGCCTCGGCAGCACGAAGTACGAGGAGCTGTTCGTCGTGTGGGGCACGGTGAGCGAGATGCTCCGGGAGTCCGGCCTGACGCTCATCGAGCCGGAGGTGGGAGAGCTGGTGACGAGCCTGGACATGGCGGGCTGTTCGTTGACGCTCACGTGGCTCGACGACGAGCTCGAGCAGCTCTGGCGGGCACCGGCGGACTCCCCTGCCTACACCAAGGGGAGCGCGGCCGGTCTCGAACAGGGCGAGCCGAGGCGGTCCGACGACCTGCTGGTCGACCAGGTCGCGGCGGTAGCCGTGGAGGCGGACGAGGACGGCCGCGCCGTGACGGGTGCGGTCTGCGCGGCGCTGGACCGGATGTCGCGCGCCATGGAGGAGGCCGAGGACGAGCTGGGCCGCGTCGATGCGGTGGCCGGTGACGGAGACCACGGCCGAGGCATGGTGCGCGGGGTCGGCGCGGCTCTCGTCGTCGCACGTGAGGCAGCGGCCCGCCGCCTGGGTCCCGCGTCCACGCTGGCCGCCGCGGGCGACGCCTGGGCTGCGCGTGCCGGCGGGACCTCGGGCGTGCTCTGGGGCGCCGCGCTCAATGCCATGGCGACCGTGCTGAGCGACCAAGGGCACCCGTCGGCGGACGACGTGGTCAAGTCGGTCCGGGCCGCGTGCGAGGCCCTCGTGCGTCTCGGCGGAGCCCGGCCCGGCGACAAGACGATGGTGGACGCGCTGCTGCCGTTCAGCGAGGAGCTCAGCGCCGCGACCGAGCGGGGGCTGCGGCTGCCCGCGGCGTGGTCCGGGGCAGCGGAGACGGCACGGGATGCCGCCCAGGCGACCGCGCGGATGCGGCCGAAGGTCGGCCGAGCCCGCCCGCTGGCCGAGCGAAGCATCGGGACGCCGGATGCCGGCGCCCTGTCCATGGCCTTGTGCGTGGAGGCCGTGGCGCAGGTGCTCAACGAGGCGGCTGCAGCGAGTGACGATGTTGACGAAGGACGATGAAGATGAGTGACAGTGGATTCCGGGTCGTGGTGGGCAGTGACGACGCAGGGTTGCGTTACAAGACAGCCATCGCCGCCGACTTCGCGGGCGACGACCGGGTCAGTGAAGTCATCGACGTCGGGGTCGTCGATGACGATGACACGCACTATCCGCACATCGCCGTGGCGGCCGCCCGGATGATCACCGACGGCAGGGCGGATCGAGCGCTCCTGGTGTGCGGCACGGGACTCGGCGTGGCGATCAGTGCGAACAAGATCCGTGGCATCCGCGCCGTCACGGCCCACGACAGCTACTCCGTGGAACGTGGCGTGCTCAGCAACAACGCGCAGGTGCTCTGCCTGGGGGAGCGGGTCATCGGCCTGGCCCTCGCCCGTCGGTTGGCCCGGGAGTGGCTGACCTACACCTTCGACCCCGCCTCCACCTCGGCGGAGAAGGTGGACGCGATCACCGAGTACGAGGGAACGTCGGAGACGGAAGCGATCTCCGGGGGATCCTGCTGAACCATGCCGCAGCCCCCTGACGGCGCGTCCCAGCGACTGTGGATCGGGACCAGCTGGAAGATGACCAAGACGATCAGCGAGGCGACTGCCTTCGTCGACACGTTGGCCGACGTCGCCTTTCCCGACAGTGTCCAGCCCTTTGTCCTGCCTGCTCACACGGCGCTTGCGTCCGTGCGGGACCGGCTGCCGGAGGGGTCTCCTGTCATGTTGGGGGCGCAGAACGCCCACTGGGCGGCAGAGGGTGCGGGAACCGGTGAGGTCTCGATGCGGATGGTTGCCGACGCCGGCGCCCGGCTCGTCGAGATCGGGCACTCCGAGCGGCGGGCACAGCACAACGAGACGGACGACAGTGTGGGCCGCAAGGTGCGGGCCGCCACCGACGCCTCACTCGTCCCGCTCGTGTGTGTCGGCGAGCCGCACGCCGTCCGTGCCGCCGGCGACGTCTCCCCGTTCGTGCGGCAGCAGGTCGCTGCTGCCCTGGCGCGACTGCGGCGGGAGGAGGCGTCCACGGTCTTGATCGCCTACGAGCCGGTGTGGGCCATCGGAGAGCACGGCCGGCCGGCCTTGCCGTCCGAGGTGGCTCCCGTGATGGACGACATCCGGGCGGCGGTCCGTCGTGCCGGCGGCGGCTGCCGCGCAGTCCTGTACGGGGGGAGCGTCGACTCGACGAACGCGGCACGGCTCCTGGGCGAAGGCGGCGCGGACGGCCTGTTCGTCGGTCGCGCAGCCTGGGACGTCCGGGGCTACCTCGAACTCGTCGACATTGCGGCGCAGTGTGCCGCCGAGCGGGCGGCTTCTCGGGCCGGGCGGACCGTGTCGACCTGAAAGATGACCGAGCGGGCGGCTTCTCGGGGGAGCGACGTCAGCGGACCACCTCGCGGTGACCGGCATCGATCCGGCGGGTCCATCCGCGGCGGTCGAGGTGCTCCAGCAGGGGGATGGCGACCCGCCGGGTCGTGCCGAGCGCTTGCCGCGCCTCACTCGTCGTGAACGGCTGCGGCAGCCCCGACAGCACTCGCATCGCCATCGCCGGTCCCTTCGGCAGGAGCACCACGTCGTCGCCGACCCGCACGATCCGGCCCGCCCGTTCGGCAGCGGCGAGCTGGCGCGGACCCAGACCCCAGCCGTCCAGGTCGGGCCGCTCCGGGGCCTCGAACGGGGACTCCTGGAGGCGGCGCTCCAGCTCGCGCAGGCCGTCCTCGGCCTGCCCCAGATCGGGAAGGGCACCCGGGCGGCCCACCCGACCGTCCGCCACCTCCAGACCGGCCGCGTTCGCCAGCGGCGGCAGCAGTGCGGCGTCCGGCACCCCGAGGTCGTGCCGCGCGGCCGGCAACGGCAGCAGCGGGTCCAACGGGTGCGCCGTGGCCTGCGCATCGACCACGGCGGCCAGGAGCTGCACCCACTGCTCCCACTGCGTGTCGCTGAGGAGCCACTCGCCGACCCGGTGCACCTCGGGTGCCCGGTCCAGCTCCTCCGGCGGTATGCCGAGTGCCTCCAGATCGCTGGCCCGCACCGCGCCGCGGCGGCCCACCTCGGTCGCGGCCTCCGCGCGGCCGGCGGCCCCGGCGAGCGCGCCCGCCCGACGCGAGGCGTCGCCGCGGCGGCGGAGCTCCGGCGGGTCGACGTCGAGGACCACGACCCCGGACACCACCCGCTGTGCGGCCGGGTCGCGCAGGATGGCGCGGTCGCCGGCCTCGATCGGCAGCGGTCGCTGCAGTCGCAGCCGGGCGACGTCGCCCTGCAGCGGTCGCAGGCGCACGCCGACCGCCGCCGTGCCGACGTGGAGGACCAGGTCACCGTGGGGGGTTGGCGGGCTCGCATCGGCGTCGTCCCCGAGGCTCTTCAGCGGCTGCAGCCGCACGTCGAGGGCGTCGCTCTGTCGCCAGGCACCGGGGCTGACCAAGGCGGTCCCCCGCGGGACGTCCTCGGGGGAGAGGCCGCGCAGGTTCACCGCGACGCGAGCCACGGCCGCCACCTCGGCGCACGGCTGCTCGAGGCTCTGCAGGCCGCGGACGGCGGCCCGTGCGGTGCCGTCCGCCCCGGGGGCGTGGATGGCCAGCTGGTCGCCGGCGTGCAGCGCGCCGCTGCCGAGCGTGCCGGTGACGACCGTGCCGCTTCCCCGGATCGTGAACGCCCGGTCGACCCAGAGCCGCACCCGCGCCCCGGTGGCCGGGTCGGGCAGCCCGGCAACGAGCTCGTCGAGCGCGAGCCGGAGCTCGTCCACGCCCTGCCCGGTCCGGGCGGAGACCACGGCGACTCCCGCCCCCGCGAGGGGTGAGCTGGCCAGACGCCCTCGCGCCTCCTCGACGGCCGGTCCCGGGTCGGCGACGTCGGCCTTGGTGACGACGAGCAGGCCGTGCTCGACGCCGAGCGCCTCGACGGCTGCGAGGTGCTCGGTGGACTGTGCGCTCCAGCCCTCGTCGGCGGCGACGACGAACAGGACGGCGGGTGCGGGCCCGAGCCCTGCCAGCATGTTGCCGATGAAGCGCCGGTGCCCCGGCACGTCGACGAATGCGGCGGTCTCGCCCGAGGGAAGCGTGGTCCACACATAGCCCAGGTCGATCGTCAGGCCGCGTCGACGCTCCTCGTCCCACCGGTCCGGCTCGTGACCGGTGAGGGCTCGCACGAGGGTGGACTTGCCGTGGTCGACGTGCCCGGCGGTCGCGATCACGCGCACGTCACCGCTCCCGATCTTCGTGGCGTGTCGGTCGTCCTGGCGACGGAGATGTCGCAAAGATCTGGTCAGTGGGCGGGTTCCCACCGGGTTCCTCCGTCGCGGAAGTCAGACCCGACAGGACCTGGCGCAGCGCTCGCACCAGCGACTCCTCCTGCTCGGGTGTGACACAGCGCAGGTCGACCAGGGTCCTTCCGTGCTCGACCCGGGCGACGACCGTCGGGTCGCCCCGCCGGAGGGGCTCCGCGCACGACTCGGGAAGCGCGAGCGCCCACCCGTCCAGGCGCAGGCCGGGTGCGCCGCCGCCGCCGACGGCTCCCGCCGACGGCACGACGGCCACGGCGCCGTCGCCGGAGGCGAGAAGCTCCTGCAGGCGGCGGCAGCGGGCCCACAGCGCGTCCGGGCCGGCGTGCAGCTGCCGCTGCGTCGGCGTCGCCGGTCCCCGCAGCGTCGCCTCCAGCGCCGCGAGCGTCAGCTTGTCCACCCGGAGCGCACGAGCCAGCGGGTGCCGGCGGAGTCGTTCGACCAGGTCCCGGCGCCCGAGCACCAGACCCGCCTGCGGGCCGCCGAGCAGCTTGTCGCCGCTGCAGGTGACCAGGTCGGCGCCCTCGGTGAGCACCGTGGCGGCGTCGGGCTCGCCGGGCAGCACCGGGTCGGGGGCCAGCAGGCCGCTGCCGATGTCGACGACGAGCGGAGGCCCGCCACCTCGACCCGCCAGCGTCGCGAGCTCGGAAACCTCTACGGCAGAGGTGAACCCGTCGACCCGGAAGTTGCTGGGGTGCACCTTGAGGAGGCAGCCGGTCTGCTCGCCCACCGCATCGCTGTAGTCGTCGAGCTTCGTGCGGTTGGTGGTGCCGACCTCGTGCACGCGGGCACCGGTGGACGCGATGAGCTCGTGCAGCCGGAAGCCGTCACCGATCTCGACCATCTCGCCGCGGCTGACGACCACGTCACGCCCGGCAGACAGTGCGGTGGTCGCGAGGGCGAGGGCAGCCGCGCCGTTGTTGACGACGAGGACGTCCTCGGCGGCCGGCACCGCATCCCGCAGCGCCGCCAGCGCCTCCTGACCACGGCGGGCACGGGCGCCGGTGTGCACGTCATACTCCACGTCGGTGTAGCCGGCGGCACCGACGAGCGCCTCGACGGCGGCAGCCGACAGTGGCGCCCGGCCCAGGTTGGTGTGCAGGACGACGCCGGTCGCGTTGATGACCGGACGCAGCGAACTGGCGGTCGGCGGAAGGCTGGAGAGCACCTCGTCCAGCACGGCCTGCGGGGTGATCTGCCCGTCGCGGGCGCGCTGCTGGGCGGCCACGACCGCCGACTTCACCAGGTGCGGCCCCACCCGCCCGATCGCAGCGCGCACGCCCGGCTCGGCGAGGAGGGCATCCGTCCGGGGGATGTGCCGCCGCGGGTCCACGCCGCCCTGCGCCGTCGGGTCGGTCATGGCCCGATCGTACGAGCGGCACCCGCTCGCTGCCCGAGGGGATGGGTTGGCGGAGGCGGATGGGAATCGAACCCACCTGCGACGGACACCGCCGCACACCGGTTTTGAAGACCGGGAGGGCCACCAGGCACCTGTACGCCTCCGTGCTTGAGGCTACCGCCTCGCCGCAACCTCTCCGGTTCCGCAGGTGTTCTCCGATACCCCACGCGCCGGATGCC
>DASSKF010000139.1:0-2640 GCA_035690725.1 Segeticoccus sp. | reverse complement strand
GAATTGAAGCACAGCCATCCGACACGTCTCCTTGTTGGACTCGGCTGTCTCGGCCGTGCGCCTGACTGCTCCGCGAGTCAGTTCCTGCGTGAAGCAAGCGCGGCAAGCCGCTGCGTTAACCCGGCCACTGCCACGCAGGTGCTCGACGCACCCTGCTCGCACCATCGGTGACCGTCCGACACGTATCCTGCACGGATAGGAGATGAAGAAGGCCCCTGACCGGCGTTTCCGCAGGTCAGGTGCCGTTTCGAACTGGTGGGCGATACTGGGTTCGAACCAGTGACCTCTTCCGTGTCAAGGAAGCGCGCTACCACTGCGCCAACCGCCCTGGGTGGTGTCGTGCTGCGAGGTGGAGACGGGATTTGAACCCGTGTACACGGCTTTGCAGGCCGTTGCCTCGCCTCTCGGCCACTCCACCGCGAGGCTGTCCTCCCTGAGGGGTCCTCCGGGAGGGCCTCCGAGCGGACGACGGGACTCGAACCCGCGACCCTCACCTTGGCAAGGTGATGCTCTACCAACTGAGCCACGTCCGCACGACCGCATCCGGGCCGACCGTCGGTCTCACCCGTTCCGCGTGCGGACCGACATTAACCGATTGTCCGAGCCCGAGTCCAACCGGGCACTCCGGGAGGCCCGCTGGTCGTCCTCCGGCAGCGGGGTGAGGGGCCGTCGGCGGCCGTTGAGGCGGCGCCGCTTGACCTCGCCGCCGACCCAGTCGAGCAGCTGGGCGGTGCCGCTGGGGCGCTCGTCGACCGGCCAGAGCCGGCGGATGGCGGCGTTCAGGGCGGCCCCGATGAGCACGGCGATGGCGAGGAAGTACAGCCAGATGAGCACGACGATCGGCGCGGCCAGCGGCCCGTAGATCGAGGTGCTGGACGACCCGACCGAGGCCCCCAGCCAGTAGCGCAGCACGAACGAGGCGAGGATCCAGATGACCAGAGCGAGCACGGCGCCGGGGGTGTCCCGCCACCACGGCGAGCGCCGCGGCGTGCTGATGTGGAACAGCGTGGTGAGGCTGGCGGTGACCAGGAGCACCACCACGGGCCAGTAGAGCGCCCCGAGGAACTGCACCCGGTCGGGCAGGTAGCGCGGGATCAGGTCCGGCCCGATGAGCACGAGCGGGAAGACGACGACCCCGACGAGCACGGACAGCAGGTAGAGCGACAGCGACAGGATCCGGGTCCGCACGATCCCGCGCACGCCGCTCTGGCCGTACATGATCGAGATCGTGTCCACGAACACGTTCAGGGCACGTGACCCGGACCACACCGACAGCACGAACCCGAGCGAGATGATCCCCGAGCGGCCCCCGCCGAGCACGTCCTCCAGGGTGGGCACGATGACCGACTGGACGCTCTGGGCGGTCAGGAACTGCTCGGCATACGCGACGACCCGCCCGGTGATCTGCTCGATGGTGGCCGGCCCGAGCCACTGGGCGATGTAGCCGGCACCGCCGGCGAGCCCGAAGACCAGGGGCGGCAGCGACAGCAGGGCGAAGAAGCCGGCCTCGGAGGCCAGCCCGGTGACCCGGTAGCGCAGGCACACCCGGATGGTCTCCATGGTGAGCCGCACGAGCGCCACGGCGCCGGGGATGCCGTCCAGGGCCCGGCGCACTCGGCTCTTCAGGGTCACACCGACCACGGTAACGGTGCGTGGCCTGCACAAACGTCCGGACACGGCCGCACCACGCGGACTCCTCCCGGACCCGCCCGGCGTGGTCTGGTGCGCGGAACGGGGCGGTGACAGGTCACAATGGGCGCTGCTCATCTTCTCGACCGACAGCATCGACCGACAGCGAAGGACCCCATGGAGATCTGGCCCGGTGACCCCTACCCCCTGGGAGCCACGTACGACGGCAGCGGGGTCAACTTCGCGCTCTTCTCCGAGATCGCCGACGCGGTCGAGCTGTGCCTCGTCGACGACGAGGGCGAGGAGACCCGGCTGCCGATCACCGAGGTCGACGGCCACGTGTGGCACGGCTACATCCCGGGCCTGCAGCCCGGCCAGCGCTACGGCTACCGCGTGCACGGCCCCTACGACCCCTCCGAGGGCCACCGCTGCAACCCGGCCAAGCTGCTGCTCGACCCCTACGCCAAGGCCATCGACGGGCAGATCGACGGGGACGAGTCACTGTTCTCCTACCGGTTCGACGACCCCGACGCCTTCAACGACGAGGACTCGGCCGGGCACACCATGCTCTCGGTGGTCATCAACCCGTTCTTCGAGTGGGGCCACGACCGCCCGCCGCGGCACGAGTACCACGAGAGCGTCGTCTACGAGGCCCACGTCAAGGGCCTGACCATGACCCACCCCGAGGTGCCCGAGGACATCCGCGGGACGTATGCCGCGGTCGCCCACCCCGCGATCGTGGAGCACCTGAGCAACCTCGGCGTGACCGCGATCGAGCTGATGCCGGTGCACCAGTTCGTCAACGACACCAGCCTCGTCGACCAGGGCCTGGCCAACTACTGGGGCTACAACACCATCGGCTTCCTCGCCCCGCACAACGGCTACAGCGCCAGCGGCACCCTGGGCCAGCAGGTCACCGAGTTCAAGACCATGGTCAAGGCCCTGCACGAGGCCGACATCGAGGTCATCCTCGACGTCGTCTACAACCACACCGCCGAGGGCAACCACCTC
>DASSKF010000138.1:0-12194 GCA_035690725.1 Segeticoccus sp. | reverse complement strand
GCCTGCTTGTTCTGGTCCCACAGCGGGAAGAGGGAGTCCAGCAGGATGAAGACGTTGCCGAGGAAGCCGACCACCGGGATCAGCCCGAGCAGCGAGCCGCCCTCCTTGATGAGGAAGCGCACGAGGGAGGCGCCCCACGGCAACGGACCCGGTCGCTCGCGCAGGCGCACGCTGATGCCGGTCAGGCGCCGGCCCGGTGAGGTGCCGAAGACGGCCAGCAGGACCACTTCCCACACGCCGTAGACGAGGAAGGTCACGGCTCCGAACAGCGCCACCTTGGTGAGCAGCTCGGAGGGGACGGTGGCCATCGCAGTGCTGCCGGACTCGGCGTCCTGCAGCACCTGCTGCAGCCAGTCGGAGTAGAGCGCGGAGATGTCGCGCACCAGCGGGAACGCCACGATGGCGCTGATGATCGTGGTGAGGATGCCGTCGACGATGCGGGCCCCGGCCCGCCGCCACCACCCCGACAGCAGCTGGCCGTCCGGAGTCGTCGCCTGCCCGATCGAGTAGTAACCCCGGTCCCCACCGGCCCACGGCGGCGGGGGCCCCTGCGGCGGCCGCCGCCCACCCGGCCCGGCACCGTGGCGCGGGTCATGACCGGGCGCGTGCCCGGCATACGGCCTCGGGGGTGGGGCGGGAGGAGGGGAGCCGATCGTGGACTGGTCCAGGTTCGCGGGCCGCTTCGGCGCCGTCCGGTCGCTCCAGATGACGCCGTCCCAGTAGCGGAGCTGGTTCGGGTCGTGCGGGTCGTCGTACCACCCGGAAGGCTGCTGGCTCATGGCTCAAGCGTCGCACGGGTGGCGCCACCGACACCGACGGCCCGCCCCGGGGTGGGACGGGCCGTCGAGGAAGTCCTGCGGTCAGAGGTTGCCGCGCTGCTCCTGCTCGCGCTCGATGGCCTCGAAGAGGGCCTTGAAGTTGCCCTTGCCGAAGCCGAGCGACCCGTGCCGCTCGATGAGCTCGAAGAACACGGTCGGGCGGTCCTGCACCGGCCGGGTGAAGATCTGCAGCAGGTAGCCGTCCTCGTCGCGGTCGACGAGGATGCCCCGGCTCTGCAGCTCCTCGATCGGCACCCGCACCTCGCCGATGCGGGAGCGCAGCTCCGGGTCCTCGTAGTAGGAGTCCGGGGTGGCGAGGAACTCCACACCTTGGGCGCGCATCAGGTCGACGGTGCGGATGATGTCGTTCGTCGCGAGCGCGAGGTGCTGGGCGCCGGCGCCGCGGTAGAACTCGAGGTACTCGTCGATCTGGCTCTTCTTCTTGGCCACGGCGGGCTCGTTGAGCGGGAACTTGACCCGGTGGTTGCCGTTGGCCACCACCTTGGACATGAGTGCCGAGTAGTCGGTCGCGATGTCGTCACCGATGAACTCGGCCATGTTCACGAAGCCCATCACCTTGTTGTAGAAGGCGACCCACTCGTCCATCTTGCCGAGCTCGACGTTGCCGACGACGTGGTCGAGCGCCTGGAAGTAGCGCTTCGGGGAGCCCTCCGGCTTGACGTAGTCCGAGTTGCGCTCCACGTAGCCCGGCAGGTAGGGGCCCCGGTAGTCGCCCCGCTGCACGAGGGTGTGGCGGGTGTCGCCGTAGGTGGCGATGGCGCCGATGCGGACGGTGCCGTGCTCGTCGCTGACGTCCTCCGGCTCCTGCAGGACGGTGGCACCCATCGAGCGGGCGTGCTCGATGCACTTGTCGACGTCGGGCACCTCGAGGGAGATGTCGACGACGCCGTCACCGTGGGCGCGCACGTGGTCGTGCAGCGGGCTCTCCGGGTCCACGCCACCCTTGAGGACGAACTTGATGGAGCCGCTCTGCAGGACGTAGGCCTTGTGGTCGCGGTTGCCGGTCTCGGGGCCGGAGTAGGCGATGAGCTCCATGCCGAACGCGGTCTGGTAGTAGTGCGCGGCCTGCGTGGCGTTGCCGGCGACGAAGACCACCGCGTCCCAGCCGGTGACCGGGAACGGGTCCGTGGCCTCGTCGTACTCGACCAGGCCGACCAGCTGCTTGAGCTGGTTGACGTCCAGGTCCGCGGCGCGCTCTTCCGGTGTGAGGTCGATCGAGGTGTCAGTCATGTCGGCACTGTGGAGCAGGTCGGCCGTGCTGGACAACCGTGCTCGGCCCTGCTGTCCATGATGCACACTGTGTTGCCCTCTCATCGCCTACGGGTGGACAATCTGTTCATGCCCAGCTCGGACGCCGCCCTCGACGACCTCGACGCCCGGATCATCACCCTCTTCAGCGAACGCCCCCAGGTCGGGGTCCTCGGCGCCTCCCGGGAGCTCGGCGTCGCCCGGGGCACGGTGCAGGCGCGGCTGGACCGGCTGCAGCGGCGCGGCGTCATCACCGGCTTCGCGCCGCACCTCGAGCCCGCGGCGATGGGATTCCCGGTGACCGCCTTCTGCACGCTGGAGATCCGGCAGGACACCGGGCACGAGCCGGTGGTCGAGCACCTGGCCCGCATCCCCGAGGTGCTCAGCGCCTACACGATCACCGGCCAGGGCGACCTCATGGTCCGGGTCGTCGCGCGGGACAACACCGACCTGCAGCGGGTGATCGACCGGGTGGTGGAGTCCGGGCACGTGAGCCGCGCCTCGACGGTGATCGCGCTGGCGACGCAGATCCCGCACCGGACCCTCCCCCTCGTGCACGCCGCGACCGCCGGCGCCTGACTGGGGGCGGGTGCACGGGCCCCGTCAGCGCAGCGCGTCGGCGATCCGCTCGGCGGCCTCCACCACGAGGGGACCGACCCGTGCTTCGTCCATCTGCCCCATCGCCACGACCCCGACCGACGCCTCCAGCCCGGCGGCCCCGACCACCGGCGCGGCCACCCCGTGGGCGCCGGACTGCAGCTCGGAGTCGGTGACGACCACGCCGTCCTGTCCGGCGCGGGCACCGAGGATCGCCCGGCCGGCCGCGCCCTGGTCGAGCGGGTGCCGGGTCCCCACCCGATAGGCCACGTGGTATGCCGTCCAGCTCGGCTCCACGACCGCGATCGCCAGCGCTTCCCCCGACTCGGCGACGGTCAGGTGCGCGGTCGCCCCGGCCCGGTCCGCCAGCTCGCGCAGCACCGGCAGCGAGGCCTCCCGCAGCAGCGGGAGGACCGATGCGGACAGCCGGGTCAGCCCGAGCCCCAACCGGATCCGCCCGTCCTCACGGCGGGTGACGAAGTCGCGCGCCTCCAGACTGCCGAGGAGGCGGTAGACCACCGGCCGCCCGACGCCGAGCAGGGCCGCGAGCTCGGTGACGGTCAGGCCCGCGGCGTGCTGGCGCTCCGCGAGGAGCTGCAGCACCTGCAGCCCGCGGTCGAGCGTCTGCGACGTCTCCCCGCCCACCGTGCGCGGCGGCGCGGGATCGTTGTCCGGCTCCACCCGCGGCCTACCGGAACGCCTGCTCCCCGGTGAGCGCCTGGCCCACGACGAGGGTGTGCATCTCGACGGTGCCCTCGTAGGTCAGCACCGACTCGAGGTTGTTCATGTGCCGGATCACCGGGTACTCCAGGCTGATCCCGTTGGCAGCCAAGATGGTTCGGGCGGTGCGGCAGATGTCGATCGCCTCGCGCACGTTGTTGAGCTTGCCCAGGCTCACCTGCTCGGGCCGCAGGGTGCCGGCGTCCTTGCGCCGGCCCAGGTGCAGCGCGAGCAGCTGGCCCTTGACCAGCTCCAGCACCATGTCGGCGAGCTTCTGCTGGGTCAGCTGGAACGCGCCGATCGGGCGGCCGAACTGCTCCCGCTCGGTGGAGTAGCGCCGGGCCGCCTCGAACGAGGAGCGCGCCGCGCCCATCGAGCCCCAGACGATGCCGTAGCGGGCCTCGTTGAGGCAGGACAGCGGCCCCTTGAGCCCGCGCACGTCGGGGAAGGCGGCGTCGGCCGGGAGGCGCACCCCCTCGAGCACCAGCTCGCTCGACACGGAGGCGCGCAGCGACAGCTTGTGGTGGATGTCGGGAGCGCTGAAACCGGGGGTGTCCGTCGGGACCACGAAGCCCCGGATCCCCTCGTCGGTCTGCGCCCACACCACGGCCACGTCGGCGATGGACCCGTTGGTGATCCACATCTTCCGGCCGTCGAGGACCCAGTCGTCGCCGTCGCGCCGCGCCCGGGTCCGCATCGATCCCGGGTCGGACCCGTGGTCCGGCTCGGTCAGCCCGAAGCAGCCGATCGCGTCGCCCGTGGCCATCTGCGGCAGCCACTGCTGCTTCTGCTCCTCGCTCCCCCACCGCCAGATGCCGAACATCGCCAAGGACCCCTGCACCGAGACGAGCGAGCGGATCCCGGAGTCCGACGCCTCGAGCTCGAGGCACGCCAGGCCGTAGTCGACCGCGCTCATCCCCGCGCAGCCGTAACCCTCCAGGTGCATGCCGAGCAGTCCGAGCGAGCCCATCTCCTTGGCCAGGCCCCGCGGGTCCTCGATCTCCCCGCGCTCGAACCAGTCCGCGACGTAGGGGTCGACGTGCTTCTCGCACAGCGTGCGCACCGATGCGCGGACCGCCCGCTCCTCCTCGCTCAACAGGTCGTCGATCCCGGCCAGGTCGGTCGGGTCGAGCGGGGGCAGCTTGCCCTTGCTGGTGCTCACGTCGGTCCTCCTTCGGTGTGCCGAGTGCTCGGCAGGGTGCTCGTGCTCGGTCTTCAGTGTGGCCCAGTCACGGCGCCGGCGTCGTGACGGGCACCCGGGCCGCCGGGACGCGGTCGTCACCCGAGGTCGCGGAGCGCGCTCCGGGCGCGACGAGCTCCCGTGCGGCCGCCTCGATCTCCTGCTCAGTGACGAGGACGAGGTTCGCGGCGTCCCCGAGGGGCACGTAGCTGTCCGCGCCGGCCACCACGGTGAGCGACCCGGCATACCCGCCGCGGCGGAGGGCGTCGGCCAGGCCCTCCCCGACTCCCCCCGTCTGCCGGGTCTCGTCGACGACGAGCACCCGTCCGGTGGCCTCCGCCTCCCGCAGCAGGTCCTCGACCGGCAGGGGCGCCAGCCAGCGCAGGTCGAGCACGCGGGAGCGGATCCCCTGTGCCTCCAGCCGTTTCGCGACGCGCAGGCTCATGTGCAGCCCGTTGCCGAAGGTGACCACGGTCAGGTCCTCGCCGTCTCCGTGGGTGCGGCCGCGGCCGACGGGGGCCTCGGTGGCCCGCCACTGCTCCGGGGCGGCGTAGCCGGCCAGCCAGGCGCCGTCGCCGTCCTCGTGCAGGTCCTTGGTGTGGTAGAGCGCGATCGGCTCGAGGAAGGCGCAGACCCGGCCGTCGACCCGGGCGGCGGCCACGCAGCTGCGGAGCATCGCCGGCGCGTCCTCGGGGCGCGCGGGCACGGCGACGACGAGCCCCGGCACGTCGCGGAGCACGGCCACCGAGCTGTCGTTGTGGAAGTGTCCGCCGAAGCCCTTCTGGTAGGCGAAGGAGGCGATCCGCACGACCATCGGGTTGAGGTACTGCCGGTTCGCGAAGAACGGCAGGCTGGCGGCCTCGCCCCGCAGCTGGTCCTCGGCGTTGTGCAGGTAGGCGAGGTACTGGATCTCCGGGATCGGCAGCAGCCCGGAGACCCCCGCACCGAGCGCCAACCCGAGGATCGTCTGCTCGTCGAGCAGGGTGTCGAACACGTGGGCCTGCCCGGCCCGGCCCGCCAGCCCCCGGGTGACGCCGTAGACCCCGCCCTTGCGCCCGACGTCCTCGCCGAACAGCATCGCCTCGTCGTGCGCGGCGAGCGTGTCCCCGAGTGCGCGGTTGATCGACTGGGCCAGCGTGAGCGGTCCCTCCTCCTCCGGCAGCCGGGAGCCGAACACCTGCCGGCGCCGCTCGGCCGGGGCGGCGGTCGCGGCGTCCCGCCGGACCTCGGCGGGGTGGCGCTCGCGCAGGGGCGCGACCACCTGCTCGCGGCTGGACAGCCGCGGGTGGCCGAGCACCTCGGTGGCCAGCTCGCGCACCTGCTCACGCTTGGCCTCGTATGCCGTGAGGACCTCCTCGGTGCTCATCGCGCCGGCGTCGACCAGCAGCCGCGCCGTGCGCACCAGGGGGTCGCAGTCCAGGTCGGAACGCAGCTCGGTCGGCGTCCGGTAGGCCGACTCCACGTCGGACCCCGCGTGGCCCAGGAGCCGGACCGTCCGCAGGTGCAGGAAAGCGGGGGTGCGCCGGCGCCGCACGAAGTCCGCGGCCCGGGCGGCCACCTCCACCGACTCGGCCAGGTCGCACCCGTCGGCGGCGAAGTACTCCAGCCCGGGCCGGTTCGCCCAGTTCGCGGCGACCCAGCCGTTGGGGGTGCGGACGCTGATGCCCAGTCCGTTGTCCTCGCAGACGAACAGCAGGGGCAGCGGCAGGCCCTGGTAGGTGCACTGCGTCGCGGCGTTGAGCGCCCCGAGCGCGGTGGAGTGGTTGACCGAGGCGTCGCCGAAGCTGCACACCGTCACCGCATCGAGCGGCCACGGGGTGGACGCACCGAGCTTCTTCGCGCGCTCGATGGCGAAGGCGACCCCGACGGCTCTCGGCAGGTGCGAGGCGATGGTCGAGGTCTGCGGCAGGACGTTCAGCGCGGGGTGCCCGAACACCTTGTGCCGCCCGCCGGAGATCGGCTCCTCGGCAGAGGCCGCGACACCGGTCAGCACGTCACGCAGCCCGTCGTGGCCGGGCACCTGGGCGGCACGACCGAGGTAGAACGCGCCCGACCGGTAGTGCAGCAGCGCCGGGTCGGTCGGGCGCAGGGCCTCGGCGACGGCCACGTTCCCCTCGTGCCCGGAGGACCCGATCGTGTAGTAGCCGCGCCCCTGCGACTGCATCCACCGGGCGGCGAGGTCGAGGTGGCGGCTGCCGAGCTGGGCGTCGAACAGGCGCCGAAGGGTGGGCGCGGGAACCGCGGCCGGCGAGTCAACGGCGCCGGGTGCGCGGGTCATCCGGCGCACGACCTCGGTGAACCGGGCGTCGACGTCGAGCTTCTCACTGCTCACGGTGGAGGGGCCTCCCATCCCTGTCGCTCGCGGGCGGGGCGGTCCGGACGGCCCACGGGGCACGACCGGCCCCACCCCCTCGACGATCGCCCATGACGACGCGCGATGCCAGCCCGTGAGGGCCAGACCTGGCCGCGCGAGCGCCAGCAACGCTTGCCCTGCCCTGCGGGCCGCGGGTTAGGCTGGACCGTGCTCAACCCGGTCCACCTGCGCACCCTGGTGGTGGTGATCCGGACCGGCTCCTTCGCCGACGCGGCGCGGCAGCTCGGGTACACCGGCTCGGCCGTCTCCCAGCAGATCGCCGCGCTCGAACGGGCCGTCCGGGTGCCGCTGTTCGAGCGGTCGGCCCACAGCGTGCGGGCCACCCCGGCGGCTCAGTTCCTCGCCCGGCGGGCGCACGACAGCCTGACCAGCCTGCAGGCCCTCGAGGACGAGGTGGCCGGGATGGTGGCGGGCGGCGCCGGCAGCATCCGGATCGGCAGCTTCCCGACCGCCAGCGAGCGGCTCCTCCCCCGGGCGCTCGCCCGGCTGCACGAGGAGCGTCCCGCCGTGGAGGTGCTCCTCGACGAGGGCGAGACCGACGAGCTGCTGCCCGCCCTCGGGGACGGCGCGATCGACCTCGCCCTCGTCTACCGCTACGACCTGGTGCCCCGCTCCTGGCCGCGCGGGCTCGGCGTCGAGCCGCTGCTGCGCGAGGACCTCGTGCTGCTGCTGCCCTCCGATCACCCGCGGGCGGCCGGTGAGCCACCCCGGCTCGCCGAGCTGGGCGACGAGCGCTGGATCTCCCCGCGGGAGGCGACCGCCGGCGCCGTGTGCCTGCGCCGGCTCTGCGCCGGCGCCGGGTTCCAGCCCCGGGTCGCCGTGCGCAGCAACGACTACGACGTCGTGTCCGCGTTCGTCCGGGCGGGTCTGGGCATCGCCCTCGTGCCGGCGCTCAGCCACGACCCGCGCGAGGGAGTCGTCGCCGCACGGGTCGCGGACGTGACCGCGCACCGACACGTCGCCGCGGTGCACCGGTCACTGCGGCACAACCCGGCGGTGGCCGGCGCCCTCGACGCCCTGCGGTCCTCGGCGCACCTGCTCGCCGGGGGGCTGCCGGGGGTGGACCTCCCGGAGGCTCCCGGGCGACGCGCGGCCGCCCGGGAGGAGCCGGTCAGACGCTGAAGTCGACGCCCTGCGCCAGCGGAAGCTCCCCGGAGTAGTTCACGGTGTTCGTGGCCCGCCGCATGTACGCCCGCCAGGCGTCCGAACCGGACTCGCGGCCGCCGCCGGTCTCCTTCTCGCCGCCGAATGCCCCGCCGATCTCGGCGCCGGAAGTGCCGATGTTGACGTTGACGATGCCGCAGTCGGACCCCACGGCGCTGACGAACTGCTCCGCCTCGGCCTGGTCCGTGGTGAAGATGGCCGACGACAGCCCTTGGGGCACGTCGTTGTTCAGCTCGATCGCCGAGTCGAGGTTGCGGTAGGTCATCAGGTAGAGGACCGGGGCGAAGGTCTCCTGCTTGACGATGTCGCTCTGCTCGGGCATCCGCACGACGGCGGGCTCCACGTAGTAGGCACCGGAGGCCTCGTCGGCCAGCCGGCGGCCCCCGCCCACGAGCACCTTGCCGCCCTGCTGCTGCGCCTGCTCGAGGGCGTGCTGCAGCCCGTCGTAGGCCTTGTCGTTGATGAGCGGCCCGACCAGGGTGCCCTCGGTCAGCGGGTCACCGATCGGCAGCCGCTCGTAGGCCGCGGTGAGCCGCCCCTGCAGGTCGTCGGCGACGTCCTCGTGCACGAGCACCCGGCGCAGGGTCGTGCAGCGCTGGCCGGCGGTGCCGGCGGCCGCGAAGACGATCCCACGGGTGGCGAGGTCGAGGTCGGCCGACGAGGTGACGACGGCGGCGTTGTTGCCACCGAGCTCGAGCAGGAAGCGGCCGAACCGGGACGCCACGCGCGGACCCACCTCGCGGCCCATCCGGGTCGAGCCGGTGGCGCTGAGCAGCGCCACGTCCGGGTTGTCGACGAGGCGCTCACCGACGTCCGCGCCGCCGATGACGACCTGGCTGAGGGCCGCGGGGGCGCCCGCCTCGTCGATCGCCTGCTGCAGGACCGCGTTGCAGGCCAGGGCGGTCAGCGGCGCGTTCTCCGAAGGCTTCCACACGACCGGGTCGCCGCAGACGAGCGCGACGGCGGTGTTCCAGGACCACACCGCGCAGGGGAAGTTGAACGCCGAGATGACCCCGACGACCCCGAGCGGGTGCCACGTCTCCATCAGGCGGTGCCCGGGCCGCTCCGAGGGCATGGTCCGGCCGTACAGCTGCCGGGACAGCCCGACGGCGAACTCGCAGATGTCGATCATCTCCTGGACCTCGCCCTCTGCCTCGGAGGTGATCTTGCCGACCTCGAGGCTGACGAGCTCGCCGATGTCGGCCTTGTGCTCGCTCAGCAGCTCGCCGAACCGGCGCACGAGCGCGCCACGCACGGGTGCCGGCGTCGTGCGCCAGGTCTGGAAGGCGTCCTTCGCGCGGGCCACGGCGGCGTCCACCCCGGCCCCGTCGGTCCACGCCACCGGCAGCAGGTCCTCGCCGTTGATGGGCGAGCGGGACGCCCGGTCCCCGGCGATCGACGCCGGGTCGACGCCACAGCGCTCGAGCGCGGCGCTCGCGCGGCCGCGCAGGTCCTCGGCGGTGGGCAGTGTGCTGGTCATTCGCGTTCTCTCCCGTGTCCTCGTGGGTGTGTCCTGGGTCCAGTGTCCACTACCGCGGTCAGATGACGTTCAGCTCCGGTCGGCCGCCGGACCGGCTGAACCGGGTGGCGTCCAGGGGCGAGACGTCGATCGGCGGGGTGCGGCCGAGGCAGAGGTCGCGCAGGACCTCCCCGACCGCCGGTCCCATGAGGAAGCCGTGGCCGGAGAAGCCGGTGGCGTAGAGGAACCGGTCGGGGCCCTCGGCCTCCCCGATGAGGGCGTTGTGGTCGGGGGTCATCTCGTACAGCCCCGCCCATCCGCTGGCGAACCCGACGTCGAGCAGCCGCGGCGCCCGCCGCTCCATCGCCGCGCCCAGCCGCGGCAGCCAGTCCTCGGACCGGTCCAGCCGGAAGCCGGGTTGCTCGTCCGGGTCGGACATGCCGATCAGCAGCCCCGGCCCCTCCCGGTGGAAGTAGAAGCTGGTGGAGAAGTCGAGCGTCATCGGCAGGTCGGGCGGCAGGTCCGCCACCGGCTCGGTGATGAGCACCTGCCGGCGCAGCGGGGTGACCGGCAGGTCGACCCCGACCCACTCGCCCACCTCCCGCGACCACGCCCCGGCAGCGCAGACGACCGTGTCGGTCCCGATCGTGCCCCGGTCGGTGCGCACGCCGGTGATCCGGTCCCCCCGGGTCTCGATGCCGGTGGCGGCGCAGCCGGCATACAGGCGCGCGCCGTGCCGGCGGGCGCCGGTGGCGTAGCCGAGCACCACCGACTCCGGCGTGCAGTGTCCGTCGGTCGGCGAGAAGGCGGCGGCGAGCATCCCGTCGGTCTCCAGGAGCGGGGCCAGCCGCTGGGCCTCCCCCGGCTCCAGCATCCGGCTGGGCACGCCGAGCTCGTTCTGCAGCTGCACGTTCTGCTCGAAGGCGGCCACGTCGTCCCGGTCGTCCAGCAGGAACAGGTAGCCGACCTGGTGCAGGTCGATCTCCTGCCCCGGGTGCTGGCCGAACCGCTGGAACGCCTCCAGGCTGCGCCGGCCCAGCTCGATGTTGAGCCGGTCGGAGAACTGGGCGCGCACCCCGCCGGCGGCCTTGCAGGTCGAGCCGGAGCCGAAGGCGTCCCGCTCCAGCAGCACGACCTGGCCCGCGCCGGCCTCGGCCAGGTGGAAGGCCGTGCTGACGCCCATCACACCCCCGCCGATGACGACCACGTCTGCTCGCGCGGGCAGTTCCCGGCCGCCGCTCACCACGTCGTCCTCCTCGTCAGCACCGGACCCGTCACCGTCGACCGACGAACCAGTTCCGGATCGTGTCGATCCGCTCGGACACCTGCTCGCTGGTGGCCTCGTCCAGGGCCGGACCGCCGCAGCGGCGCCGCAGGTCGGTGTGCACCACGGCGTGCGGGGTGCTCGTCCTGCGGGCGTAGGCCGCGACCAGGGAGTTGAGCTCCTTGCGCTGCGCGGCCAGGGCCCGGTGCGCCGCGACCGGCTCCTCGGCCCGGCGTGCGGGCGCGCGGCCCTGCTTGCTCTGCCGGTCCCGCAGCAGGGTCGCGACCTGGTCCGGCTCGAGCAGGCCGGGCAGTCCGAGGTACTCCTGCTCGTCGGCGCTGCCGGCACCGGCGCCGAGGCCGTACTGCTGGGCGTCGAACAGGACGTGGTCGAACTCGGCCTCGGACTCCAGCGCCTCGAACGGCAGCTGGTCGTCCGGCTGGGTGCGGGTCCGGTTCGCCTCGGCGACGAGGGCCTCCGACTCGGCCCACAGGTCCGCCTCCTCGCCCGGCTTCCGGGGGCGGTCGAGCGCGTGGTCGCGCTGCTCCTCCAGCCGGGCGGCGTGCTCGAGAATCAGCGGCACGCTGGGCAGGAACACCGAGGCGGTCTCGCCCCGACGCCGCGCCCGCACGAACCGGCCCACCGCCTGGGCGAAGAACAGCGGCGTCGAGGTGGACGTCGCGTAGACCCCGACGCACAGCCGGGGCACGTCCACGCCCTCGGACACCATCCGCACGGCGACCATCCACCGGTCCTCGGAGGCGCCGAACTGCTCGATCCGCGCCGACGCGCCGGCGTCGTCGGACAGGACGACGGTCGGCTTCTCCCCGGCGATCTGCTCCAGCAGCCGGGCGTAGGCGCGCGCCTGGGCCTGGTCGGACGCGATCACCAGCCCGCCGGCGTCCCCGACGCCGCGGCGCACCTCGGTGAGCCGGCGGTCCGCGGCGCGCAGGACGGCGGGGATCCACTCCCCCTTGGCGTCGAGCGCGGTCCGCCACGCCTGCGCGGTGGCGTCCTTGGTGAGCGGCTCCCCCAGGCGCGCGGCGACCTCGTCGCCCGCCCGGGTGCGCCACCGCATCGCTCCCCCGTAGGCGAGGAAGAGCACCGGCCGCACGACCCCGTCACGCAACGCCTCGGCATACCCGTAGGTGTAGTCGCTCGCAGAGCGACGTACGCCGTCCGTCTGCTCGTACCGCACGAAAGGGATCGGGCTGGTGTCGGAGCGGAAGGGGGTTCCGGTGAGCGCGAGGCGCCGGGTCGCGGGCTCGAAGGCCTCCCGGATGGCGTCGCCCCACGAGCGGTTGTCGCCGCCGTGGTGGATCTCGTCGAGGATGACCAGCGTCGGCGCC
>DASSKF010000137.1:0-19501 GCA_035690725.1 Segeticoccus sp. | reverse complement strand
CTCGTGGCCGATGACGCCGCCGATGCCGCCGTAGTTGACGGCGTCGTCGGCCTCGACGTCGAAGAACGGCGGCTGCAGGATCGCGGCCGGGAAGACGATCTCGTTCATGCCGGGGTTGTAGTAGGCGTTGACCGTCTGCGGGGTCATGAACCACTCGTCCCGGTCGACCGGCCGGCCGATCTTCGACAGGTGCCGGTGGGTCTCGAACGCCGAGGCGCGGCGCACGTTGCCGAGCAGGTCGTCCGGCTCGATTGTCAGCGCCGAGTAGTCCCGCCACGCGTCCGGGTAGCCGATCTTGGGCCGGAACGTCTCCAGCTTCTCCAGCGCCCGCTCCCGGGTGCCCTGGCCCATCCAGGGTAGGGACTGGAAGTCGCGGCGGTAGGCCTCGACGAGGTTCGCGACGAGCTCCTGCATCCGGGCCTTCGCCTCGGGCGGGAAGTGCCGCTCGACGTAGAGCTGCCCGGCCGCCTCGCCGATGGCCTGCTCCACCAGGGCGACTCCGCGCTTCCACCGCTCGCGCAGCTGCGGGGTGCCGGACAGCGTCTTGCCGTAGAACGCGAAGTGCTCGTCGACGACGTCGGCGGACAGGTAGGGCGCGTAGCTGTGCAGGACCTGCCAGGCCAGCCAGTCCTTCCAGTCCTCCAGCGACTCCTCGTCGAGGACCTCGGAGAAGCCGGTGAGGAAGGTCGGCTGCCGGCCGATCACCTCGTCGAAGGACCCCTCGGGGGCGCCGAGCCCCTCCAGCCAGGCGGCCCAGTCCACGCCGGGGCTCAGGTCGGCCAGCTCGGCGCGGGTGAGCTTGCTGTAGGACTTCACCGCGTCGCGCGTCGTGACCGTGTCCCAGTGGAAGCCGGCCAGGCGGGTCTCGAGCGCCATGATCCGCCCGGCCGTCCCCTCGGCGTGCTCGACTCCCGCGAGGCCGAGCACGGCGGCCACGTGACGCAGGTAGGCAGCCCGCGTGTCGGCATACTGCTCCTCGCGGTAGTAGGACTCGTCCGGCAGGCCGAGCCCGTCCTGTTCCAGGTAGACGACGTAGCGGTCCGAGGCGCGGTCGTCGGTGCTGACGAAGACCTGCACGAAGCCGTCGACCCCGTGGCGCTGCAGCCGCCCGAGCAACCCCAGCAGCTCGCGCTTGTCCTGGACGGCCGCGACGGCGTCGAGGTCCTCCCGCACGGGGTCGATGCCCAGGCGCTCGACCCGGCCCTCGTCCATGAAGCTGGCGAACAGGTCGCCGACCTTGCGCTTGGCCGTGCCGGCCTGCGCGTCCTCGGCGGCCGCCGCTTCCTCGATGAGGTCGCGCAGGTCGCTCTCGGCGGCCTCCCGCAGGACGTCGAAGGTGCCGTAGCGCCCGCGGTCGCCGGGGATCTCGGTCTGCGCGGCCCACGTGCCGTTCACGTAGCCGAACAGGTCGTCCTGCGGCCGCACGGTGGTGTCCATGGCCGCGAGGTCGATGCCTGACTTCATCTGCTGCTCCTCGTGCTGGGGTTGCCCTCGTTCGTTTGCGGCCGACTCTATGCGGCGCGGTCGGCGGCGCGCACGAGTGACTCCCGGACCCACCGGACGGCGCGCCGCTCGGCCCGGTCCCGGCGCATCACCGCGAAGACGTGCCGGCCGGTGGGGACCTCCCGCAGCGGGCGCAGGACGACGTCGCCGTCGGTCGGCGTGGTGAACCGTGGCAGCACGGCGACCCCGTGGCCGGCACCGACGAGCGCCTCGATGAGTCGGTTGTCCTTGAGCCGTTGGCAGACGCGCAGCGTGCGGCCGGTCCGCCGCTCGATCCCCTGCAGCACCGTGTCGAACGGGAACCCAGCCGGGACCCCGATCCAGTCCTCGTCGACCAGCTCCTCCGGGCGCAGCGCCGCCTGGCCCGCCAACCGGTGCCCCCGGGGCAGGGCGATGTCCAGCGGCTCCCGCACCAGGTGCACGGCCGCGAGCCCGCCGGTGCCCGCGGGGGCGTCGGCGGTCAGGCTGTGCGCGAGGACGATGTCGTGGTCGGCGACGAGGGCTGCGAACTCCAGCTCCGCCACGTCGACGTCGTGGCAGCGCAGCCCGATGCCGACCGACTCCACGTCGGCGAGGACGTCCGGGAGCAGGAACGTGGCCGCGCTCGGCAGCATCGCCATGGACACGGTGCCGGCCGGCGAGCCACGGAACTCCTGCCACGCCGCCTCCGCCCGCTCCAGCGCGGCCGCCACGTCGGTGGCGCTGTCGGCCAGCAGCCGGCCGGCGTCGGTCAGCCGCAGCCCGCGTCCGCTCGGCTCGACGAGCACGGCACCCAGCTCGCGCGCGGCGACCTTGAGCTGTTGGGAGACGGCCGACGGGGTCCGGTGCGTGGCCGCCGCGACGGCGTGCACGCTCCCCCGCTCGGCGAGGTCGCGCAGCAGCAGCAGGTGGCGAACGTCCATGCAGCAACGCTACACAGTGGGTGCACAACAAATCGCTTGTCCTCACCAGTCGGTGGCCGCACCGTGGACGGTATGCCGATCGCCCACCGCGCCCTCGCCGGCGCCGTCGCCGTGCTGTGGGGCCTGAACTTCCTCGCCATCCACCTGTCGCTCGAGCACTTCCCGCCGCTGTTCCTCGTGGCCCTCCGATTCGCCCTGGTGGCCGTGCCGACCATCCTGCTCGTGCCGCGCCCGGACGTCCCGGTGCGGTGGCTGGTCGGCTACGGCCTCGGGTTCGGGACGCTGCAGTTCCTCTTCCTCTACTGGGGCATGGACGCCGGTATGCCGCCCGGCCTCGCCTCGCTCGTGCTACAGGCCTCCGCGCCGTTCACCCTGGTGCTGGGGGCGCTGCTGCTTCGTGAGCCGGTGACACGACGGCGGGTCCTGGGCATCGTGGTCGCGGTCGGCGGGCTGGCCGTCGTCGGGTCGCACCAGGCCGCCGTCGCCAGCGTGGTGCCCTTCCTGCTGACGCTCGCCGGCGCCCTCGGGTGGGCGCTGGGCAACCTCGCGAATCGGCAGGCACGCCCCTCGAACCCGCTGCACCTGGCCCTGTGGATGTCGGTGGTGCCGCCGCTGCCCATGCTCGCGCTGTCCCTCGCGGTGGAGGGGCCGGAGCGCATCGGGCACTCGCTCGCGACGTCGCTGTCCGCGGCGGCCGTGCCCGCCGTGCTGGGCCTGCTCTACACCGTCGTCATCGCGACGGTCGTCGGCTCCGGGGCGTGGACCTGGCTGATGTCGCGGCACCCCGCCGGAGTCGTCGCGCCCTTCTCGATGCTCGTTCCGGTCATCGGCATGTCGGCGTCCTGGCTGCTGCTGCACGAGCAGCTGGACCTGGTCGAGGTCCTCGGCGGCGCCGTGGTGGTCACCGGCGTGCTGCTCGGAGCGGCGCGGCCCTCCGGGCCCGACCGGACACGCGTTCCGTCGGCGTCGTCGGCCGATTCCCCCGAGGTCGCTCGCGCAAGCCGTGTCCGGTCGGAGGGGGCCGCGCCCCAGCGGGAGCGCAGGGCCGGGTGCCCGGGCGAGCCGGAGACGGTCAGCCGGCGAGCGCCTTGACGACCCGCGACGGCGAGGGCCGGCCGAGCTGCTCGGCCATCCAGACGCTGGTCGCGACCAGCTGCTCGAGGTCGACTCCGCTCTCGACGCCCAGCCCGTCGAGTGCCCAGACCAGGTCCTCGGTGGCGAGGTTGCCGGTGGCGCTCTTGGCGTAGGGGCACCCGCCCAGGCCACCGGTCGAGGCGTCGACCACCGTGACGCCGTGCTGCAGGGCCGTGACGGTGTTGGCGAGCGCCTGCCCGTAGGTGTCGTGGAAGTGCACGCCGATCCGCTCGACGCCGATCCCCTTGCCGTCCAAGGCCTCCAGGAGGTGGGCCACGTGCCCGGGCGTCCCCACGCCGATCGTGTCGCCGAGGCTGAGCTGGTCGCAGCCGAGTTCCATCATCCGGCAGGCGACGTCGACGACCTGCTCGACCGGCACGTCGCCCTCCCAGGGGTCGCCGAAGCACATCGAGACGTAGGCGCGCACCCAGGCGCCGGCCTCCTTCGCCCGCGCCACCACCGGCGCGAACATCTCGAGCGACTCGGCGACGCTGCGGTTGAGGTTCTTCCGCGCGAACGTCTCGGTCGCGCTGCCGAAGATCGCGACCGCGGACACCCCGTGACCCAGGGCGCGGTCCAGTCCCCGCTCGTTCGGGACGAGCACCGGCCGCTGAGGCCCGAGCGCCGCACCGCGGAGCTCGGCCATGAGCTCCTCGGCGTCGGCCAGCTGCGGCACCCACGTGGGGCTGACGAACGAGGTCGTCTCCACCGTCTGCAGACCGGCGGCGAGCAGCCGGCGCACGAACTCCGCCTTGACGTCGACCGACACGACCGACTTCTCGTTCTGCAGTCCGTCCCGGGGACCGACCTCGTAGATCGTCACCTTCTCGGGCATGCCCGCCATCGGCTCGCGCTGTGCTCGTCGCATCTGCTGGTCCTCCTGTGCACCGTCTCCACACCATGGTCGCAGGCCGGTGACGACCGGCCGTCCGGGTGCGTGCCCGGCATACCGGCTCGTGCTGCGAAGTCGCGAACGCCGGACAGGTAGGGTGACGTGACGCCGACCTGGGAGGGGTGACCGTGAGCGACGACGACAAGCGGGCCGACGACGACCGCCGCGACGACCCGTGGCGCGGGCCGGACGCCGACAGCGACCCGACGTCGGCGATCGAGCAGGAGCCGACGGGCGTCCTGCCGCAGTCCGAGGAGTCGGCACCGCCTCCCCCGCCCGGACCGTATGCCGGGCACTACGGAAGTGCCTCCGGCCAGGACCAGCCCCCTGCCGGGGGCGGGCAGCCGGGCGAGGAGCCGCCGTACGGCCAGCAGCCGTACGGCCAGCCCGGGTACGACCAGGCGGGCTACGGGCAGTACGGCTACGGCCAGTACGGCGCCACCGGTGACGAGCAGCAGTACGGCCAGTCCTCCTACGGCCCGCCGTCCTACGAGCCGTCCTCGTCGGGGCAGCCGGGACCCTACGACCAGTCCGGCGCCTACGGGCAGTACGGCACCCCCGGCCAGCAGGCGTACGGCCAGCAGCCCTACGGGCAGGCCGGCTACGGGCAGGGAGGCTACGACCAGGGCGGGTACGGCGCCGGTGGCTACGGCGCTCCCCCACCGCCGCAGGGCCAGCCCTACGGTGCCTACGGCAGCCCCTACCGCAGCACCCCGCCGACCAACACCTCGGCCATCGTCCTCACCGTGCTGTCCGCGCTGTCCCTGCTCTCCTGCGCCAACATCTTCATCATCCCGGCGCTCGTGCTCGGCATCCTCGGGCTGACCCGCAACAACACCCAGCCGCAGGACGCACGGAGCAAGACCAAGCTGGGCTGGATCCTCTTCGCCGTCGCGTGGGCGATCATCGTGATCGGCGGCATCGTGGTCGGGATCATCGCCGCCGCCGGTGGTTTCGACGGCGGCGGCTCCTACGACTACGGCAACAGCTACTGACGGTGGCCCGGAGCCGGCGCCCGGACGGCTCGGCGACGGGCATCGAGGGGAACAACGACGTCGGCGCGGGGCGTTGAGTCGAGAGCCATGACTGACGGACCCCTCATCGTCCAGAGCGACAAGACCCTGCTCCTGGAGGTCGACCACCCCGGCGCCGAGGCGGCGCGGCGGGCGATCGCCCCCTTCGCCGAGCTCGAACGCGCCCCGGAGCACGTGCACACCTACCGGCTCACCCCGTTGGGCCTGTGGAACGCCCGTGCCGCCGGGCACGACGCGGAGCAGGTGGTCGACGCGCTCGTCACGCACAGCAGGTATGCCGTCCCGCACGCCCTGCTGGTCGACGTCGCCGACACGATGGACCGGTACGGCCGGCTGAGTCTCGAGAAGCACCCGACCCACGGCCTCGTCCTGCGCAGCACCGACCGGCCGGTGCTGGAGGAGGTGTTGCGGCACAAGAAGATTCAGCCGCTGCTCGGCGCCCGGGTCGACGAGGGGGCGGTCGCCGTGCACCCCTCCGAGCGCGGCCACCTCAAGCAGCAGCTGCTCAAGGTCGGCTGGCCCGCCGACGACCTCGCGGGCTACGTGGACGGCGAGGCGCACCCGATCGACCTCGTCGAGGACGGCTGGGCGCTGCGGCCCTACCAGGAGCAGGCTGTCGACGGGTTCTGGCACGGCGGCTCCGGGGTGGTCGTGCTGCCGTGCGGCGCGGGCAAGACCCTCGTGGGCGCCGGCGCGATGTCCCGGTCCCGCTCGACCACCCTGGTCCTCGTGACCAACACCGTCGCGGCCCGGCAGTGGCGCGACGAGCTGGTGCGGCGGACCAGCCTGACCGAGGACGAGATCGGCGAGTACTCCGGTGCCCGCAAGGAGGTCCGGCCGGTCACGATCGCGACCTACCAGGTGCTCACGACCAGGCGGAAGGGCGTCTACCCGCACCTCGACCTGCTCGACGCCCGCGACTGGGGCCTCATCGTCTACGACGAGGTGCACTTGCTCCCGGCACCGATCTTCCGGATGACCGCCGACCTGCAGGCCCGCCGCAGGCTCGGCCTGACCGCCACCCTGGTGCGCGAGGACGGCCGGGAGGACGACGTGTTCAGCCTCATCGGGCCGAAGCGGTTCGACGCGCCGTGGAAGGACATCGAGGCGCAGGGCTACATCGCGCCGGCCGACTGCGTCGAGGTCCGGGTGACGATGCCCGACGGCGAGCGGATGGCCTACGCCACGGCGGGCTCCGACGAGCGCTACCGGCTCGCCGCCTCCGCGGGGCCGAAGGACCGTGTCGTCGAGGCGCTCGTCGAGCAGCACCGGGGCGAGCCGACGCTCGTCATCGGGCAGTACCTCGACCAGCTGGAGTCCCTCGCCGGCCGGCTCGACGCCCCGCTCATCACCGGGGAGACGACGGTCACCGCGCGGCAGCGGCTGTTCCGGCAGTTCCGCGAGGGCGAGATCCGGCTGCTCGTGGTCAGCAAGGTCGCGAACTTCTCGATCGACCTGCCGGAGGCCAGCGTCGCGGTCCAGGTCTCGGGGACGTTCGGGTCCCGGCAGGAGGAGGCCCAGCGCCTCGGCCGCCTGCTGCGCCCGAAGGGGGACCAGCGCAGCGCCCACTTCTACACGGTCGTGGCCCGCGACACCGTCGACGCGGAGTTCGCCGCCCACCGGCAGCGGTTCCTCGCCGAGCAGGGCTACGCCTACCGGATCATCGACGCCGACGAGGTGCTGCAGCCCCCGACCCGCTGACCGGCGGCGTGGGACGAGCGCGGGCGGGTAGGACGGGGGCATGAACGCCGACACCCGGGACCCTGCGCACGACACCGTGCTGCTCGACGTCGACGGCACGCTGGTCGACTCCACCTACCACCACGCCATCGCCTGGCACCGCGCCTTCCGGGACGAGGGCATCGAGCTGCCGATGTGGCGGGTGCACCGGGCCATCGGGATGGGCGGGGACCGCCTGGTCGGCACGCTCGCCGGCGACGACGTCGAGGAGCGGCTCGGCGACTCCCTGCGCGCCGCGTGGCAGCGCGAGTACGAGCCGCTCCGGGCGGAGGTCGAGCCGCTGCCGGGGGCGCACGAGCTCGTCGCCCGGCTCAAGGACCGTGGCTTCATCGTCGCGCTCGGGTCGTCCGGCAAGCCCGACCACACCCGGCAGGCGGTCGAGCTCGCCGGCGTCGGGGACCTGGTCGACGCGGTGACGACCGCGGACGACGTCGGCTCCTCCAAGCCCGCGCCGGACATCCTCCAGGTTGCGCTGCAGCGTGCCGGCGGCAGCAGCGGCATCGTCGTGGGCGACTCGACCTACGACGTCACGTCGGCCGCCCGCATGGGCGCCCCGTGCGTCGCGATCCGCACCGGCGGCTTCGGCGTCGACGAGCTCGAGGGCACCGGGGCGGTCCTCGTCGCCGACGGCCTGGAGGACCTCTGCGACGCCGACTGGGAGCAGATCGCCCGCAGCCGTCCCCCCGGCCGCGCCACGCAGGAGCCACCCCCGCCGTGACCGGTGGAGGCGCTGCTCAGGGCATGCTCAGGAAACTCCCAGACTCAGCGCAGACACTGAGGACCGTGAGCAGCCAGACACCTGAGGCCCGGCTCCTCGTGGTCGAGGACGAGCCCAACATCCGTGAGCTCCTGGCGACCAGCCTGCGCTTCGCCGGCTTCGAGGTCCACGTCGCCCCGGACGGCAACACCGCCCTGCGCCTGGCCCGCGAGTGCGAGCCCGACCTGGTGGTGCTCGACGTGATGCTCCCCGACATGGACGGCTTCACCGTCACCCGCCGGCTGCGCGACTCCGGCCGCGCCCTGCCGATCGTGTTCGTGACCGCCCGCGACTCGGTCGACGACAAGATCAAGGGCCTGACGGTGGGCGGCGACGACTACGTCACCAAGCCGTTCAGCCTGGAGGAGGTCGTCGCCCGCATCCGAGCGGTCCTGCGGCGCACGCGGCACGAGCCGGTCGACGACGACGCGACGCTGCGCTTCGCCGACCTCGAGCTCGACGACGACACCCACGAGGTGCGCCGCGCCGGACGGGTGATCGACGTGTCCCCCACCGAGTTCAAGCTGCTGCGCTACCTCATGCTCAACCCCAACCGAGTGCTGTCCAAGACCCAGATCCTCGACCACGTCTGGGACTACGACTTCCGCGGCGAGTCGGGCATCGTCGAGTCCTACATCTCCTACCTGCGGCGCAAGATCGACACCGACGGCCAGCCGCGGCTGATCCACACCCGCCGCGGCATCGGCTACGTGCTCCGCCAGCCGCCGCAGCCCGCGTGAGCCCGCCCCAGCGCCGGGGAACGGTATGACGTCGCGCACCGACACGGCATACCGCACCTGGCCGGCCGCGTCCTCGGCGCGGTTGAAGCAGCACCTGCACCAGCTCCCGCTGCGCCTGCGGCTGGTCGCGGTCGTCGTGCTGCTCATGCTCGGCGCGCTCGCCGTGACCAGCCTCGCCACGACGACCCTGCTGCGCGGCTACCTCGTCGACCGCACCGACCAGGAGCTCGAGCAGGTCAGCAACCAGCTCGTGGCCGCGGCCTTCGACGCGCTGCAGGCACCGGACCGGCAGGCGCGTGTCGACGCGGTCCTGACCTCGCCCTACACGATCGTGATCATGCCGCGGGGCGGCTCGCCGGAGTACCTGTCCACGTCGTCCCGGCAGCCGAGGCAGCACCCGGCCATCCCCCAGCTGGACCTCGGCGACGAGCACGTGCGGACCCACCAGCCCTTCACCGTCGGCAGCAAGGAGGGGGTGGACACCCGCTGGCGGGTGGTCGCGGGCGCGACCCGGGACGGCAGCGCCACGTTCGCCGTCGCCGCCCCGCTGACCACGGTCGAGCGCACCGTGGACCAGCTGTGGCTCTACACCGGGCTGCTCGCGGTCGGCCTCACCCTCGCGTGCGCCGCACTGGGGTGGTACGCCGTGCGCCGCGCCTTCCGGCCGCTGACCCAGATCGAGGACACCGCCGCGGCGATCGCCGCCGGCGACCTCGCCCGCCGCATCCCGCCGAGCCCCACGCGGGACGAGGTCGCCAGCCTGGCCAGCTCCCTGAACGTGATGCTCGCCCAGATCGAGCAGTCCTTCGCCGTGCGCGAGGCCTCCGAGGACCGGATGCGCCGGTTCGTCGCCGACGCGTCGCACGAGCTGCGCACGCCCCTCGCCACCGTCCGGGGGTATGCCGAGCTGTTCCGCCAGGGTGCCGTGCGCGACCCCGAGGACGTGGAGGGGGCGATGAAGCGGATCGAGGGCGAGGCGCGCCGGATGGGCGAGCTGGTCGAGGACCTGCTCCTGCTCACCCGGCTGGACACCCAGCGGCCCACGAGGTTCGCCCGGTTGGACCTGACCGTGCTCGCCGGGGACGCGGCCCAGGACGCCCGTGCCCTGGCGCCGGACCGGCGGATCCGCCTGGTGGGGCTCGACGGCGGCACCCTGCGGCCCACCGTCGTGCAGGGCGACGACGCCCGGCTGCGGCAGGTGCTCACCAACCTCATGGCCAACGCGATCCACCACACCCCGAGCGGCTCCCCCATCGAGATCGCCGTCGGCACCGTCCCCGGACCGGCGGGCTCCGGGCGGGTCGCCGCCACCGCGCAGGTGGAGGTGCGCGACCACGGCAACGGCGTCGCCCCCGAGCAGGCGTCGAAGGTCTTCGAGCGCTTCTACCGGGCCGACCCGTCCCGGGCACGCGGCGGCGGGGGCGGCACCGGGCTCGGGCTGGCGATCGTGGCGGCCATCGTCGGTAGCCACGGGGGTCACGTCGGGCTGGCGCCCACCCCCGGCGGGGGTGCGACGTTCGTCGTCGCCCTCCCCCCAGCAAACACTCAGGAACCGTCCAGCGACTCTTGACGCCGCCACGAGAGGGTAGGAAGCCAGGAGACGACGACAAGGAGCCAGCGATGAGCGAGCACCCCGACCGGCGCGACGATTCCCGGGAGCCCGGCACGACCCGAACCGGTGAGCAGACCCGGTGGTACGCGTCCCCCGGCGCCGCTTGGCAGCGCCCGTCGTCCCCGTGGGGCGAGCAGGCCGGCCACGAGGGCACGGGGGCGCGCCAGGGCCAGCACGGCCGGCCGGGCCAGCAGGGCTGGCCCCACGGCGGGCAGCCGGGCCAGCAGGGTGGGCCGGGCCCCGGCCCGAACGAGCCGACCGCGCCGCAGTGGTACGGCAACACCGGCCCCTACTCCGGCGGCTGGGGCGGTGCCGGCCAGGACCCGCGCTACGGCTCCGGGGGCCCGTCCGGTCCCACCGGCCCCACCGGGGGTGGCGGTGGGGGCGGCGGCAAGGGCAAGGGCAGCTCGAGCGGCCGGAGCCGCTGGCTGGCCGTGCCGGTCGCCGCCGTGCTGGCGGCCGCCCTCGCCAGCGGCGGCACCTACGCGGTCGTGCACGACGACTCGGCGTCCGCGGCACCGACCAGCAGCAACCAGACCCAGGAGGGCAACAGCCAGTCCGCCCCGCCGGTCACCACCGCCGCGGACGCCGCGCCGAACTGGACGGCGGTCGCCGACAAGGTCTCGCCGAGCGTCGTCGCGATCACCGTCACGAACGGTCGCGGAGGCGCCCAGGGGTCCGGCGTGATCCTGGACGGCGAGGGCCGCATCGTGACCAACAACCACGTGGTCTCCGGACTGGGCCCGGACGTGCGCCTGCGGGTGACCCTCAACAACAGCCGCACCTACACCGCGCACGTCGTCGGCACCGACTCGCTGACCGACCTCGCGGTCATCCAGATCGACAACCCGCCGGACGACCTGCAGCCGGTCCACCTCGCCTCGGACAACAGCCTGAAGGTGGGGCAGCCGGTGATGGCGATCGGGAACCCGCTCGGCCTCGCGGGCACCGTGACCACCGGCATCGTCAGCGCCCTCGACCGTCCGGTGACCACGCAGCAGCAAGGCGGTGGCGGCAGCCCCGCCAACCCGTTCTCGGGCAACAACCAGCGACCCGTCGTCACGAACGCCGTGCAGACGAGTGCGGCGATCAACCCGGGCAACAGCGGCGGTGCCCTGGTCGACGCCTCCGGCTCCCTGGTCGGCATCAACTCCTCCATCGCCACCGTGGGGCAGTCGATGGGCGGGGAGAGCGGCAACATCGGCATCGGCTTCGTCATCCCGGTCTCCGAGGTCAAGACGATCACCGAGCAGCTGATCAAGGACGGGCACGCCGAGCACGCCTACATGGGCGTGTACCTCAAGGACACACGCGTCAAGATCGGCTCGGCCACGCGCGAGGCCGCCGGTGTCACCCGCGTGGTGAACGGCACGCCGGCCGACAAGGCGGGGCTGGAGAAGGGCGACGCGATCATCGCCATCGACGGGGAGTCGGTGAACAGCATCCTGTCGCTGCAGGCCCAGGTGAACGAGCGGTCCGTCGGGGAGAGCGCCACCCTGACGGTCGTGCGCAACGGCCAGAAGCAGCAGGTGGACATCACGTTCGGGTCCAGCCCGAACGGCTGACCCGCCGCGCCACCGACCGCTCGCCCACCGGCCCCGGGACTCCTCGGGAAAAGGAGTCCCGGGGCCGGTGTGCCGTGCGCTAGGCTCGTCCCCCTTCTCCCCCGACGTCCTCCGCCTGAAAGGGCCGTGCCGTCATGCCTGCTCCGCCCCGATCCTCGACCACCGCCGACGCCGACCATCCCGACGACCAACCCGACGCCGACCAAACCGGCGCCGACCAACCCGAGGCCGACCGACCCGACACCACCCCTGCCGACCGCGAGCTGGCCCGAGAGCAGGCGCACCTGGTGCGGGCCCGCACCGAGCTGACGCGCATGCGCGAGCAGACGCTGGCGCTGGACTCCCACGGCGGCAACACCGTCTCGAGCGAGTTCCTCGCGATCACCCTGGCCCGTCGGGCCCGCTCCCTCGAGGACGACCCGACCACCACGCTGTTCTTCGGCCGGATCGACACCGCCCCGGACAGAGCATCCGACGGCGCCCGCCGCGCCGGCGACACCGGCACCGGCGAGGAGCGCTGGTACATCGGGCGGCGGCACGTCTCCGACCGCCAGGGCGACCCGGTGGTGGTCGACTGGCGGGCCGACGTCAGCACCGCCTTCTACCGCGCCTCCCCCACCGAGCCGATGGGGGTGCGCCTGCGCCGCCGCTTCGGGGTCGACCACGGCCGGATCACCGCCTACGAGGACGAGCACCTCACCCAGCCGGAGGCGGACGACACCGCCAGCGGCCGGAGCCACATCGTCGCCGCCGAGATCGAGCGGCCCCGGGTCGGGCCGATGCGCGACATCGTGGCCACGATCCAGCCCGAGCAGGACGAGATCGTCCGCGCCGACGTCGGCACCACGATCTGCGTGCAGGGAGCGCCCGGGACCGGCAAGACCGCGGTCGGGCTGCACCGGGCGGCGTGGCTGCTGTACGCCTTCCGGGACCGCCTGTCGCGCAGCGGTGTGCTCGTGGTCGGTCCGAACCGGGCGTTCCTCGACCACATCGGCGCCGTCCTCCCCGCCCTCGGGGAGGTCGCGGTCCAGCACACCACCGTCGAGGACCTGCTCGGCTCGGTGCGCGTGCGCCGCACCGACCCCGTCGAGGTGGCTGTGCTCAAGGGGGACCCGCGGATGGCCACCGTCCTGCGCCGCGCCGTCTGGTCGCACGTCACCGACCCGACCGAGCCGCTCGTGGTCCCGCGCGGGGCACGCAGGTGGCGCGTGCCGGCATACGAGGTCCGGGAGATCGTGCAGGAGCTGGTCGGGCGCGGGGTCCGCTACGACGCTGCGCGGGCGATGCTGCCCCAGCGGCTGGCGCACGCGGTGCTCGTCCAGATGGAGCGGGCCGGTGACTCCCCCGACGACCGGGTCCAGGACGCGGTGGCGCGGTCGGCCCCGGTGAAGCGCTACGTGCAGGGGGTCTGGCCGGCCCTGGTCCCGGCCACGGTGCTGTTCGAGCTGTTCGCCGACCCCGATGCCCTCTCCCGGCACGCGGCGGGCGTGCTCGACGAGGACGAGCAGGCCCGGCTGCGCTGGGACCGGCCGCCCCGGAGCAAGGGCGCCGCACGCTGGTCGACCCAGGACGGCGTGCTCCTGGACGAGGTCGGGGACCTGCTGCGCCGGCAACCGAGCGTGGGGCACGTCGTCCTCGACGAGGCACAGGACCTCTCGCCGATGCAGCTGCGCGCCGTGGGGCGCCGGTGCAGCACCGGGTCGGCCACGGTCCTCGGCGACATCGCCCAGGGGACCACCCCCTGGGCCACGTCGTCCTGGGACGAGTCGTTGCAGCACCTCGGGAAGCCGGCTGCCCACCTGGAGGTCCTCGACCGCGGGTTCCGGGTGCCGGCGTCGGTGATCGACTTCGCGGGCCGCCTGCTGCCGAGCATGGCGCCCGGTCTCGGCGCCCCGGTCTCGGTGCGGGAGAACCCCGGACGCCTGGTCCTGCAGCACGCCCCGACGCAGCTGCGGCGCGACGTCGTCCTCGCGGTCGAGGCGGCCCTGCGCGAGCCCGGCTCGGTCGGCGTGGTCGTGCCGGACGACCAGGTCGCCCGGTGGTCGCGCGCCCTCACCGACGCGGGCCTCGAGCACGGGACGCTCGGGGCCGACCACGGCGACGTGGAGCACCGGGTCGACCTGGTGCCGGCCACCGTCGCCAAGGGCCTGGAGTTCGACCACGTCGTCGTGCTCGAGCCGGCCGCGATCGCCGCCGCCGAGCCCGACGTGCGCACGGGGCTGCGCCGGCTGTATGTCGTGCTGACACGGGCTGTCTCCACGCTCACCGTGGTGCACACGCAGGACCTGCCCGAGCAGCTGGCGGGCTGACCGGCTGGCACACTGTCCCGGTGCCCGCGCTCCTCACCGCCTGGTCCCTGGACCTCGCCCTGCTGCTCGAGGACCCACCGGATGACGCGGTGGCGCGCCACGGCGAGGACCTGCTGCAGCGCTGGGCGTCGCCAGGGCGCCGCTACCACACGACGGCGCACCTGGTGGAGGTGTTCTGGGCGCTGGAGGAGCTGGAGGAGGCCGGCGAGGTCGGCGAGCGCGACGCCGGCCTGGCCCGGGTCGCCGCCTGGTACCACGACGCGGTGTACGACCCGGCGGCCGCGCCCGGCGCGAACGAGGCAGAGAGTGCCGACCTCGCGGCGGCCTCGCTGCGCCAGCTCGGCGCCCAGCCGGACGACGTCGACGCGGTGGTCGCCCTCGTCCGGCTGACGGACGGCCACGACGGCCCCACGGACCCGCTCACGGCGGCCTTCCAGGACAGCGACCTGTGGATCCTCTCCGCGCCGGAGGCGCGGTTCGACGAGTACTGCGCGCAGGTCCGGGAGGAGTACGCGCACGTGGGCGACCCGGCATACCGTGCGGGCCGGCGGGCGGTGC
Organism: Segeticoccus sp.; assembly: GCA_035690725.1. Taxonomy (GTDB): domain Bacteria; phylum Actinomycetota; class Actinomycetes; order Actinomycetales; family Dermatophilaceae; genus DASSKF01. Next base: position 4,755 of record DASSKF010000137.1, on the reverse strand, counting down.
TCGAGCCGTTCCTGCGCCGCGACCGGCTCTACCGGACCGGCCACGCCCACCGGCAGTGGGAGCGGCCGGCCCGGGTGAACCTGGCCCGCGAGCTGGAGCGGCTCACTCGGACGTGATCGCCCGCAGCACGTCCAGCCGGGAGGCGCGGCGGGCGGGCCACCAGGCGGCGAGCACCCCGACGAGCCCGGCGAGCACGACGAACACCGACAGCCGCAGCCACGGCACGGCCAGCACCTCGACGCCGTTCTCCACCTGCGAGTGCTGCAGCGCGACACCGAAGCCGAGGCCGAGCACGACGCCGAGCACCGCCCCGAGCAGGGCGATCACGACCGCCTCCAGCCGCACCATCCGGCGCACCTGGCGCCGGCTGAGCCCGACGGCCCGCAACAGCCCGACCTCGCGGGTCCGCTCGATCACCGACAGCGACAGCGTGTTCACGATGCCCAGGATCGCGATGACGACGGCGAGCGCCAGCAGGGCGTAGATGATGCCCAGCAGCTGGTCGATCGCGCCGCGCTGCTGCTCGGCGAACTGCCCCTGGTCCTGCACGGTGACGGTCGGGATGTCCTGCACGACCGCCTCCACGGCGTGGTGCACCCGGTCGGCGTCGGCACCGGGTGACCGCAGCACGAACGCCGCGAAGTCGGCCGGCTTGATGCCCAGGCCGGTCAGCGCCGTCAGGGTCGTGACCGTGTCGCCGGTGAGCGGGGTGTCGTCCATGATCGCCACCACGCGGAAGGGGCTGCGCTGGCCGGCCACCTGCACCGGCACGGTGTCGCCCACGTGCACGCCGAGCTGCTGCGCCCTGTCCCGGCCGAGGAGCAGCGTGCGCCCGTTCAGGTCGTCGGTGGAGCCGGCGACGACCGGCAGGTCCACCATGTCCGGGAACGTCGGGCTGACCGCCATCAGCTGGGCGCTGTCGCCCCGCACCGTCGCCGGGGCCATCCGCATCTGCGCCACCGACTGCACCCCGTCCACGTCGGCGAGCTGCTCGGCGATCCTGGGCGAGAACGGGCTCCCGACGGCGTTGGACACGACGTAGTCGGCGGCGAGCCCGTCGTCGATGAGCTTGTCGATGCTGCTCGACGCAGAGGCCCCGATGACCGACATCGCGGAGACGAGCGTGAGGCCGATCATGAGCGCCGACGCCGTCGCCGCAGTGCGCCGCGGGTTGCGCCGGGAGTTCTGCTCCGCCAGTCGCCCGACCGTGCCGAACAGGCGTCGCTGCACGTGGCCGAGCAGGGCGATGAGGGGTCGACCCAGCACCGGCGCGGTCAGCGCCACGCCGAGCAGGACGAGCAGCATGCCGCCGCCCATCACGGCCGTGCCGTGCGCGACACCGGCGAACAGCCCCACGAGGACCGCGGCGACGCCGAGGACGAGCATGGACCCGCCGACCGCGACCCGGCGCCGGATCGAGGACTCCGGCAGGGCGATCTCGTCGCGCATCGCCTCGACCGGCGCGATCCGGCTGGCCCGCCGTGCTGGCAGGTAGGCGGCCACCACGGTCACGACCACGCCCACGAGGTAGGCCGCCAGCACGGTGCGCGGCGCGAGGACCAGGTCCGAGCCGGACAGGTCGATCCCGATGCTGCCCATGAGGGCCTTGATGCCGGCGCCCAGCCCGACGCCGGCCGCGAGACCGATCGTGGAACCGACCAGCCCGACCACCAGCGCCTCGATGATGACCGAGCGCCGGACCTGGCGGCGGCTGGCACCGAGGGCGCGCAGCAGGGCGAGCTCGCGGCTGCGCTGCGCCACGAGGATGGAGAACGTGTTGACGATGAGGAAGCTGCCCACCACGAGGGCGATCCCGGCGAAGACCAGCAGGAAGGTGTTGATGAACGACAGGCCCTCGTTGATGTCGCTGGCGGCCTCCTCGGCGGCCGTGTCACCGGTGACCGCCTCGTAGCCGGCGGGCAGCGCCGCGGCGACGCGGTCGCGCAGCTCGGTCTGGCTCACGCCGTCCTCGGCGGTCACCCAGGCGTCAGTGAAGACGTCCCGGCCGCCCTCGAACAGCTGCTGCGCGGTGTGCGTGTCGAACACCGCCAGGCTCGCTCCCCCGAGCCCGCCGCCGTCGGCGAACCCGACCACACCGACGAAGGTCGCTGTCGTCGTGGCCTGTCCGCCGGAGGTCACCAGCCGGATCCGGTCGCCGAGGTGGTAGCCGGACTTCTCGGCGGTCGTGGAGTCCAGGGCGACCTCGCCGCGGTGCTGCGGGACGTGGCCGCGCTGCAGCGACAGGCCGTCGAGGCCGTGGCCGGCCGGGGCGTCGGTGTAGTTGACGCCGATGCCCGGCGCCCCCTGCACGCCGATCACCTTGCCGTCCTTGCCCACCGGGAACACCCCGTATGCCGTGACGTTGCCGTCCGCTCGCGCCGCACCTTGCACGTCGGCGAGTTTCGGGATGAGGGAGGACGGCAGCGTTGTGTCGACCTGCACGGTGTCCTCACCGGCGCTGCCGGCGGGACGCACGACGACGTCGCCCACGGTGCCGGCCATGATCGAGTCGTAGGTCCGGCCCAGGCTGTCCGTGAAGATCAGTGAGCCGGCGACGAAGGCGACGCCGAGCACGATGGCGACGGCACTCATCAGCAGGCGCAGCTTGCGTCCCAGCAGGCTGCGCCACGTGGCGCGGAACACCGTCAGACCCCCTCGGTGACGAGGCCCGAACGCTCGCCGGTCGCCGCCGCCGCCCCGGCGCGGTCGAGGTGCGCCATCTGCTCGAGCACCCGCTCGGCGGTCGGTTCGCGCATCTCGTCGACGATCCGGCCGTCGGCGAGGAACAGCACCCGGTCGGTGTGGCTGGCGGCGACCGGGTCGTGGGTGACCATGACGATGCTCTGGCCGAACTCGTCCACGGATCGGCGCAGGAACGCGAGCACCTCTGCGCCCGAACGCGAGTCGAGGTTGCCCGTGGGCTCGTCGGCGAAGATCACCTCGGGCCGGCTGACCAGCGCGCGGGCACAGGCGACCCGCTGCTGCTGGCCACCGGAGAGCTGGCTGGGCCGGTGGCCGAGCCGGTCCCGCAGCCCGACCGTGTCGACGACGGTGTCGAGCCACGCCTGGTCCGGCTTGCGGCCGGCGATCGCGAGCGGCAGCAGGATGTTCTCCTCCGCGCTCAGCGTCGGCAACAGGTTGAAGGCCTGGAAGATGAAGCCGACCCGGTCGCGCCGCAGCGCCGTCAGGGCCTTGTCCTTGAGGTGGCCCAGCTCGATGTCGCCGATCCACACCTCCCCGGAGCTCGGGGTGTCCAGCCCGGCGGCGCAGTGCATCAGCGTGGACTTTCCCGATCCCGACGGGCCCATGATCGCGGTGAACGCGCCGGCCCCCAGCTCGACGGTCACGTCGCCGAGCGCGACGACCTGTGCCTCTCCCGTTCCGTAGACCTTCGTCAGGCCGACGGTCCGTGCCGCCGCGCGGGCCCCGGTGGGCAGGGTGGTCCCCGAGATGTCCTGGTGCATGGGTCGAGCTCCCCGAGATGATGTGGTGGACGCCTGCGCCGGTGGCGGCGCGGCTGTCGCAACTCTAGGGGAGCACCGCCGGCGCCGGCCTCCGGTTTTCCCCTGAGCGGCCCCTGATTCGGCCCCCGGCCCTCGGGCGCCTACCGGTCCCCGAGGACCAGGTCCTCCACCAGGGGCCACCACGGCTCCTGCCGGCAGCGGCGCCGGGCCTCGGCGAGGACGAACCAGCCGGCGGCGTCCACGTCGTCCAGCCGGGGCGCCACGTCGGGACCCGCGCCGCCGAGGTCGGCACGGAAGCAGGCGATGTGGTTCTTGCGGTGCGGCCACAGCCGGGGACGGGCCTGCGGGTGCGCCACCGGGTCGAGGCTGACCCGCTCGTAGCCGCAGGGCCGCAGTGTGCTCGGGTCGAGCCGCAGCCCCGTCTCCTCCCAGGCCTCGCGGACGGCGCACTCGGCCGGGCTCTCCCCGAGCTCGCGACCACCGGCCGGGGCGCCCCACGTGCCGCGGACGACCGACCGCACGAGCAGCAGTCGCTGTCCGCCGTCCAGGACGAAGACGGCGGCCGCCGTGGTGCTGGCGTCCGGCGTCGGCAGGGGCGAGGCGATGATGTCGACGCGGTGCGGGCCGGTGATGTGCGGCCAGGGGTCGTCCCACGAGGCCAGCGGCCGCTCCCCCTTGCGCTTGGGCACGCGCAGCCCGCTGTCCCGCAGGATCCGGGCGAGCGTGGTGCCCTCGGTCTCGTGGGCACCGGCGGCGACGACCTCGGCATACCGCTCCTGGGGGATGTCGTAGTGGTCCCCCTCGAACCCACGGCGGGGGATGCCGGCCCCGTGCGCGAAGGTGTGCAGCTCGCCGTAGGAGGTGTCGCTGATCAGGTGGGACCACAGCCGGCCGTGTGCGGGCCAGCGCGGCGGGTCCACCCAGACGGTCACCCCGCGAGCCTATCCGCGCCGCACTCCCTGCGTTTCTTTGTTGCGTGTCGGTCGCTGGGGCGACCGACACGCAACAAAGAAGCGCGCTCCCGGCCAGCCGGTCCCGTCGTCGGCGCCCGACCCCTGTGGACAACTTCTGCGGGGCGCGTCCGGCGGCGCCTAGCGTCGGGCCCGTTCGAGCAGCACCACGAAGGGGAGGTAGTCACATGAGCAGCATCTTCCAGGTGGACACCGAGCGGATCCGCGCCGCATCCGGCAAGATCCAGCAGGTCTCCGGCGAGATCGACAGCCAGGTCCGGGTGATGATGGGCGAGCTCAACGCCCTGCAGGGCGCGTGGAGGGGGTCGGCGGCGGCCAGC
>DASSKF010000136.1:0-2946 GCA_035690725.1 Segeticoccus sp. | reverse complement strand
GCCACGCCGCCGATCGGCAGCCGCTGCTCCACGTCGATGGTGACGCCGCCCATCGCGTCGACCAGCTCGGTGAACCCGTGCAGGTCGATGATCGTCGTGTAGTCGATCGACAGGCCGAGGACCTGCTCGAGCACCTGCCGCGTCGTGAGCAGCCCCGGGTTCTCCACCGTCTCGGGGAAGAGCCGCCGGTGCTGCTCGGCGAGCGTCCACACCGCGTTCATGAGGCACTGGGAACCGCAGTTGTAGCCGCGCGGGTAGAGCTTGTGCAGCGGGTTCTTCCGGGGGAAGGGCACGTTCTCCAGGTTGCGCGGCACGCTGAACAGCACGGTGTCCCCGGTGTGGGTGTCCACGCTGGCCACGATCATCGAGTCGGTCCGCACCCCGGTGCGGTCCTTCCCGGCGTCCGAGCCCAGCAGCAGGATGTTCACCCGCGGCACACCCTCCCAGGGGTTGTCCTTGGAGGTGTCCGGCCGGGCGTAGGTGGGGTTGCTGCCCACGTTGTCCCCGCCCGACTCGCCCTGGAAGACGGTGTGCACGACGTCCCGCTGGATGCCGATGTAGCGCACCGCCTGGATCGTCGGGACGATGACGACGAGGCACAGGACGAGCGTCGACAGCCGCAGCACGCGGGTCTGGGTCATGCTGAGCCCGCCCGGGTCCGCCAGGTGCGCGGTCCACACGATCTGGGCCACCCACACGAGGGCCACCACGATGACCCCGATCGTCAGGCCGACCAGGACCGACGGCCGCACGGCGACGTTGAGCACCGTCTGCAGCGCCCCCTCGCGCCAGACGTACACCCCCGCCGCGACCAGCCCGGCCACGAACAGCCCGACGAGGGCCAGGCCCAGTGCCCGCGCCCGCGTGAAGGACAGCCCCGCCCCGGGGACCACGGTGCCCAGCGCGGTGAGGCCGACGGCTCGGCGCACACCGTGCTTCTGCTGCTCGCGGCGCTGGACCCGGCTGCCCGGTACGGGCGCGCCCGAGTCGTCGGGCGGCAGGTACGACATCCAGAGCCTTTCCGGCAGGTTGTTCGGGCGCTCCCGTCCCTCCCACCGGGGGCAGGACGAACAGGACGAGCGGCAGGGGTCCGCGGCGCACATCATGACAGGCAGGGCGGTGCTGTCCACCTGTCTGACGCGCGAACCGCCCAAAAGGTTCGCCCCTCGGGGTGGTTTTGGCCAGCGCGGGCACCCGCCGGTACCCTTGCGTCGCCACCTCGTGCTCCCGCTGACGTCACGTCGACGTCGCGTCCGGGGGCCGGTGCGGGTGGAGGCGTCGCCTAGTCCGGTTTATGGCGCCCGCCTGCTAAGCGGGTTGAGGTCTTGAAGCCTCTCGCGGGTTCAAATCCCGCCGCCTCCGCAGGGAGGTGCGTGCCCGGCATACCACTCGGTATGCCGGGCACGTGCATCTGGTGCCGCCCCTCGCCCCCGGTCTCAGTCCCCGGCGGCCGCGCGCCGTGCCCGGTAGGCGGCCACGTGCGCCCGGTTGCCGCAGTTGCCGGTGTCGCAGTAGCGGCGGGACCGGTTGCGGGACAGGTCGACGAGCACCGCGTCGCAGTCCTCGCCCGAGCAGGTGCGCAGGCGCTCGAGGTCGTCGGTGCGGACCAGGTCGACGAGGCCCATCGCCGCCTCGGCGCCGATCCGGTGGGCGAGCGGGTCGGAGGGTGCCGAGGCGTGGATGTGCCAGTCCCAGTCGTCGTGCCGGGTGAGCCACGGCGTCGAGGCGGTGCGCCGCAGCAGCTCGTTGGTCGCCTCCGCCGCGGCATCGCGGTCCGGGGCCTCCCAGACGGCCCGGATGCGCTCGCGTACCCGGCGCACGGCGGCGACCTCGGCGTCGTCGTGCTCGCGGCTGCCGCTGAAGCGGTTCTCCTCCAGCCACGCCTCGAGCGCGGCCTGGTCGGCCAGCCGCTCCTGACCGCCGCGACGGGTGTTGACCAGGGAGGCGGCCGCGGTGAGAGCCACCTCGGTGTCATGGGCAAAGAACACGTTGACTCCTGATCTCCTGCTCCCGTACTCTGTCGACCTGTCACGAGTGTAGTCAGTTTTTGGTCATGACACAGGAGGTGGGTCGGTGAGCGTGGTCGAGCGGCGTCCGGCGGGGGTGTCGTCCGGGGGCGCGTCGGGTGCGGTCGAGCCGGCCGGTCGGCGGGCCGCGGCGGTCGGGACGCTGCTGGCGATCGGCTCCGCGGCGACCTTCGGCCTGTCCGGCCCCACGGCCAAGTCGCTGCTCGAGGCCGGCTGGAGCCCGCTCACCGTGACGCTCCTGCGGATCGGTGGCGGCGCCGTGGTGCTGCTCGTGCCGACCCTGGTCCTGCTCGCCCGTAGCGGCGGCCCGCGTGTCGCGGGGTGGCGGACGACGGTGCTGTACGGCGTCACGTCGATCGCCGGGGTGCAGCTCGGCTTCTACAACGCCGTGCAGACGCTGACCGTCGGGGTGGCGATGCTGGTCGAGTACCTCGCTCCGGTGCTGCTGCTCGGGTGGACCTGGTGGCGCACCGGCCGCCGGCCGGGCAGCACGTGCCTCGTCGGTGCCGGCACCGCCCTCGTGGGACTCGTCCTCGTCATCGACCTCACCGGGGGCGTCGCGGTCGACCCGGTCGGGCTGGCGTGGGCGTTCTTCGCGGCCTGCTGCCTCGCGTCCTACTTCGCCCTGTCGGCCCACGCCGGTGACCGGGTCCACCCAGTGGTGATGGCCGGGGCGGGCTCGGCCGTGGGCGCCGTGACCCTGGCCGTGGTCGGCGCCCTGGGGGTCCTCCCGCTGCACGTCGGTTCGCAGCGGGTCCGCTTCGCCGGGCTCGAGACCTCCTGGCTGGTCCCGGCCGCCGTGGTGGTGCTGGTGGCGACCGTGGCCGCGTACCTGACCGGCATCGCCGCCGTCCAGCGGCTCGGCAGCCGGGTCGCCTCCTTCGTCGGGCTGACCGAGGCGCTGTTCGCCGTGGTCTTC
>DASSKF010000135.1:0-2305 GCA_035690725.1 Segeticoccus sp. | reverse complement strand
CGACGGGGCCGCCGCGAGCTCGGCGGCGGCGCAGGAGGACTCGGGCAGCTCGAACGCCACCTGGGTGGGCTTCGGGATCGCCATCCTCATCGTGGCCGCCCTGGCCCTGGTCGCGGCCCAGCGCCGCCGCAAGGGCTGAGGACCGGACCGGCTCGTCGTGCGCGCCGCCGACCGCACCGACCTCCCCCGCCTCCTCCACCCGGTCGCGTGGTGGGCCTGGGGGCTGGGGCTGGCGACGGCTGCCTCACGGACCACGAACCCGGTCCTGCTCCTGCTCGTCATCGCCGTCGCGAGCTGGTGCGTGCTCGAGCGGCGGGAGGCGGGTCGCTCCGGCACCTTCGCGATGTTCCTGTGGATCGCGCTGTTCGCGGTCGTGCTGCGCGTCGTCATGGCGGCACTGCTCGGCGGTGGCGTGACAGGACGCATCGTCCTGTTCCGGCTCCCGGAGGTCCCCCTGCCCGCCTGGACCTCCGGCGTCCGGCTCGGGGGCGCCGTCACCGCCGAGGGCCTGGTCGCCGCCGCCTACGAGGGACTGCGCCTGGCCGCGATCCTCGTCTGCCTCGGCGCCGCCAACACACTGGCGAGCCCGCGGCGGCTGCTGCGCTACCTCCCGGCGACCCTGTATGACGTGGGCACGGCTGTCGTGGTCGGGCTCACCTTCGCGCCGCAGCTGGCCCACGAGGCCGTGCGGGTGCGCGCCGCCCGCAGGCTGCGCGGGCACTCCGGCCGCGGCCCGCGCGAGCTGGCCCGGCTGCTCGTGCCGGTGCTGGAGAACGCCTTCGAGCGGTCGATGGAGCTGGCCGCGTCGATGGAGTCCCGCGGCTACGGCCGGGCGGTGGTCCGCGACGAGGGCAGCCGGCGCCGCGCGAGCGCCCTGGCGATGGTCGGCCTGCTCGGCGTCGTCGCCGGGCTGTACGGCCTCCTCGACGGCTCCACCCCCGAGCTGCTCGGCCTGCCGCTGCTCGCCGCCGGCGTCCTCGTGGCGGGCGCCGCGCTGTGGGCCGGGGCCCGGCGCGACCGGCGCAGCTCCTACCGGCGCGACCCGTGGGGCGTGCCGGAGTGGGCGGTCCTGCTGTGCGGGGCCGTCCCGGCCGCCGTGCTCCTCGTCGGCGGGGCCCGTGCCTGGCCGGGGATCGTCCCCGTCCAGGTGCCGCTCACCGTGCCCTCGGTCCCGGTGCTCGCGGTCGTCGGCATCGGCGTGGGCGCCCTCGCGGCGCTGCTCACCCCGCTGCCGCCGCGGCGCGCGCAGCTGCGACACGACGCCCGGGCGCGGGCCGGGCGCAAGGCGGTGGCCACCCCGTGATCGAGCTGCACGACGTGAGCGTCTGGTTCGAGGGACGCGACCGGCCGGCCCTCGACTCGGTCGGCTTCACCGTCCCCGAGGGCGAGCTCGTCCTCGTCGTCGGACCCACGGGCAGTGGGAAGTCCACCCTGCTGCGCTGCCTCAACGGGCTGGTCCCCCACTTCACCGGCGGTCGCCTCGCAGGCCACGTCGTGGTCGCCGGCCGGGACACCCGCGAGCACCGTCCTCGCGACCTCGCCGACCTCGTGGGCCTCGTTGGCCAGGACCCGGCGTCCTCCTTCGTCACCGACACCGTGGAGGACGAGATCGCCTATGGGATGGAGCTGCTCGGGCTCGGTCCGCAGGCGATGCGGCGCCGGGTCGAGGAGACCCTGGACGTGCTCGGCCTCGCCGACCTGCGGCACCGGCCGCTGGGCGAGCTGTCCGGCGGGCAGCAGCAGCGCGTGGCGATCGGCGCGGTCTTCGCCTCCGGACCCCGGGTCCTCGTGCTCGACGAGCCGACCTCCGCGCTCGACCCGGTCGCGGCCGAGGACGTGCTCGCCGCCCTGAACCGCCTCGTCCACGACCTCGGGGTGACGGTCGTCCTCGCCGAGCACCGGCTGGAGCGGGTCATCCACCACGCCGACCAGGTGCTGCTCGTCGACGACGGCCACGTCTCGCCGATGCTCGCACCCGAGCAGGCGATGGAGGTCTCCCGGGTCTATCCCCCGGTCATCGGGCTGGGCCGGCTGAACCACTGGTCGCCCCTGCCGCTGTCCGTGCGCGACGCCCGCCGCCGCGCCGGGGACCTGCGGGCCCGCCTCGCCGCGCGTCCCGAGCCCGACCCCCGACCGGCCCGGACCGACGGAGCACCGGCAAGCGTGTCGCGGCAGCAGGTCGTCCACGTGGACAGCCTTCTCGTGCAGCGGGACTCGGTCACCGCACTGCGTGACGTCAGCCTCGACCTCGCGCCCGGTTCGGTCACCGCCCTGATGGGGCGCAACGGTGCCGGCAAGTCCACCC
>DASSKF010000134.1:0-7435 GCA_035690725.1 Segeticoccus sp. | reverse complement strand
CGTCGCCGCGATCGCGACCACCAGCACCGGGTAGAGCAGCCACAGGACCATGACCGCCGGGCCCATTCCCTGCCGGAGCGTCGCCTCGGGGGCCCGGCCGCGGAACGCGGCGATGAGGTGCCCGCCGGCGAACAGGCCGCCAGCCACCATCGTCCAGACCACCGCGAGCACGTGCACGCCGGCGAGCAGGACGACGGCCACACCGACCAGCACGGTCACGACGGCATAGCACACGAGCGGGACGACGAGGTGGGCCAGGGACTCGTGGTCCGGGTCGATCCCCAGCAGTGGCGTGGTGCCGACGTTGTCGGCCTGGATCCGCAGCCCCTCCGCGAAGACCCCGAACCCGAGGTAGCCGACGACCGCGCTCACGAGCGCGAGCAGGCTGGGGGTGCCGGGCGAGTCGACCGTCGCCGCCAGGCCCGCCACACCGACGGCGCAGGCGAGCAGTCCGGGCAGTACCGAGCGCGGCGCCCGGCGCAGCCCGAGCCGGTCCCGCCGGACCACGACGCCGAACGGGCTGCCGGGTCGCAGCCGCACATTCCTCGCGCGCGGGGCCCGGGCGGACCGGGAGGCGATGTTCAGGCGGACCGACCGCAGGTCGCCGGCCAGCAGCGCACCGCCGTTCGCGATCGAGCTGGCCGCCTGCTCGCGCAGCCCGGCGAGGTGCAGCTGCCGCAACGAACGACCCGCGTGCAGGAAGGTGGACGGGCCGCGGCGGCCTCCGGGGGCGGAGCGGACCTGCCCCCACAGCCAGAAGCCGGCGCACAGCAGCCCCACGAGCAGCCCCGCCAGCGCACCGACCGCCGCGGCGACCGGTCCGGCCAGCTGGGCGACGGCGATGCCGGTGCCGAGGACCAGGCCGACGAGGGCGCCGCCGGCGAGGCAGCCGAACAGGCTGAGCCGCCACGGCTTGCGCAGGCTCGTGCCCCGGTCGATGGGGCTCGTGGCCACCAGGTCGAGGTAGGCCAGCTGGGGCACCACCGGCCCGCGGACCGGCCCGAGCCAGAACGCCAACGCCAGCAGACCGACGGCCAGGGCCACGCACGCCGCGGTGCCGGTCGCCACGGTGACGTGGGCGGCGAACCAGGCCGGGTCCACGAAGGCCAGCAGCGCCTGGACGGCGGGGACGCCGTAGCCGGCGGCGCCGATCACGGCGACGTACACGGCATACACCGCGTTGCTGGTCGAGCGGTCCCGGTGGTCCCCGAAGATCACCTGCCGGGCGCGGTCCAGGCGCTCGCGGCCCTCGCGCCGGTCCGGGGGAGCCGGCACGGCGGGGGCGGCGCTGGTCCCGCTCACTCCTCCCCCAGGTCGAGCACGTAGTCGGCGAGCTCCTCGGTCATCACCGGGTCGTGGCAGGCGATGACGAGCACCGTGCCCGCCTGCAGGCGCTCGCCGAGCAGCGCGGTCAACAGCTCCCGCTTGTGCGTGTCGAGGCGCTGCTCGGGCTCGTCGAGCAGCAGCACGGCGGAGGGGCGGTGCAGCACCAGCGCCAGCTGGAACAGCTGCTGCTGCCCCGAGGACAGCTCGTGCGGGAAGCGCTTGGCGAGGTGGCCGATCTCCAGCGACGCGAGCCGGGTCTCGGCGCGGGCCCACGCGCCGGCGGGGTCGCCGCCCCAGGTCGAGTCGACGAGGACGAGGTGGTCGCCGAGGGTCAGGTCGCGGTAGGTGGTCGACGGGCCCAGCAGCGCCGCGACCTGCGAGCGCGTGTGCTGGGTGCGCTCGTCGAGCAGCTCACCGTCCAGCCGCGCCTCCCCGGTGCTGGCGGGGACCGTGCCGGCGAGGATCCGCAGCAGCGTGGTCTTGCCGCTGCCGTTCGGCCCGCGCAGCACGAGGCACTCCCCGGGGCGGGCCTCCAGGTCCACCGGGGCCAGCAGGGGAGAGTCCCCGAGGGCCTTGCTCACGTCGGTCGCGCGGATCATCGGCACGAGGGCCAGTGTCCTCCACAGGGCCTGTGGCCCTGTCCGGCGGGCCGACTAGTGTCGTGCCGTGACCACCGCGCTCTACCGCCGCTACCGCCCGGAGACGTTCGCGGACGTCATCGGCCAGGAGCACGTCACCGAGCCGTTGATGCAGGCCCTGCGCTCGCGGCGGGTCGGGCACGCCTACCTGTTCAGTGGTCCGCGCGGCTGCGGCAAGACGACCAGTGCCCGCATCCTCGCCCGGTGCCTCAACTGCGAGCAGGGCCCGACGCCCGAGCCCTGCGGCACCTGCGACTCCTGCGTGGCGCTCGCCCGCGGCGGCCCGGGCAGCGTCGACGTCATCGAGATCGACGCCGCCAGCCACGGCGGTGTCGAGGACGCCCGGGACCTGCGTGAACGCGCCTCCTACGGCCCGGCCCAGTCCCGCTACAAGGTCTACATCATCGACGAGGCGCACATGGTGACGCCGCAGGGCTTCAACGCCCTGCTCAAGATCGTCGAGGAACCGCCCGAGCACGTGAAGTTCGTGTTCGCGACGACCGAGCCGGACAAGGTCATCGGCACCATCCGCTCGCGCACCCACCACTACCCCTTCCGCCTGGTCCCGCCGCAGCGGCTCACCGACTACATGGAGCAGCTCAGCGCGGCCGAGGGGGTCGCCGTCGAGCCGGGCGTCCTGTCCTTCGTCGTGCGGGCCGGCGGCGGCTCGGTCCGCGACTCGCTGTCCGTGCTCGACCAGCTCATCGCCGGCTCCGGGCCGGAGGGACTGACCTACCACGGCGCCGCCGCGCTGCTCGGCTTCACCGACGGCGAGCTGCTCGACGCCACCGTCGAGGGCATCGCGGCCGGTGACGCGGGCGCGGTGTTCCGCCAGGTCGACCGGGTCATCGAGTCCGGCCACGACCCGCGCCGGTTCGTCGAGGACCTGCTCGAGCGGCTGCGCGACCTCATCATCATCGCCGCGGTGCCCGACGGGGCGGCCTCCGTGCTGCGCACCCTGCCCGAGGACCAGCTCGAGCGGATGCGTCAGCAGGCGGCGTCCCTGGGCGCCGGCACGCTGTCCCGCGCCGCCGACATCGTCAACGCCGGCCTCACCGAGATGACCGGTGCCACCGCGCCCCGCCTGCAGCTCGAGCTGATCTGCGCGCGTGTGCTGTTGCCCACCGCCTCCGGCGAGGGCGGGTATGCCGCCCGCCTCGACCGCCTCGAACGTCGCCTCGAGATGGGCGGCCCGGTCGCCCCCGCCCACCGGGAGCCGTCCCCCACCCAGCGGCCGCCCTCGCCCGAGGGCGCGCGGAGCCGGGAGGCCCCGCCGCAGCCGGCCGGGCCGAGGCAGGCGCCACCCGGGGGACCGTCGCCGGAGCAGGAGGCCGCCCCCGGGCCCCGGTTCCAGCAGCCGGAGCAGGCCGCACCGCCGGCCCAGCCCGAGCGCCGGTCGCCCGCCCCGCAGCCCACCCGGCCGGAGCCGACCTCCGAGGCCCCGCAACCCGAACCGGAGGCCCCGTCGGAGCGCCCGCCGCGGCCGGCGGCTCCGTCGGAGGCGGTCGCGGACAGCGAGGCGGCGCGGGCGTCCCATCCGGTGCCCGGCGGGATCGACACCGAGGCGATCCGCCGGTCCTGGTCCGACGTGTTGCAGCGGGTGTCGAAGATCTCCCGGGTCACCTGGTCCCTGGTCTCGGAGAACGCGACCGTGCTCGACTTCGACGGCAACCGGCTGCTGCTCGGGTTCGGCTACGAGGCGCTGGCCAGCACGTTCCGGGGCCGCAACCACGCCGAGGTGGTGCGCCAGGCCCTCGTCGAGGTGCTCGGCGTCGACGCTCGGGTCGAGGGCCAGCCGATGAAGCCCGGTGACGTTGCCCCGTCCGGCTCCCGACCCGGTCCGGCGGGCCGACCCGCCGCCCAGGACGCGCCGGACCCCGGCCGGGCGCCGCAGCCGCCCGGCTCGCCGGGTCCCGGGAGTCCCGCCCCGGGCGGTCGGCGCCCGCAGGACGTGGGTGTCGCGGCAGGCGGCCCGGCTGCCGGTCGCGGCGGGTCGGACGGCGAGGGGTGGCAGACGTCCTCGGCGCCGCCGCCGGACTGGGCGACGTCGACCGGCCCGACCGCGGCACCGCAGCCGGCGGCCCACCCGGGAACGCAGGGTGGCGGTCCGGACCGGCCGGCGCCGCACCCGGAGCCGGCCGACGGCGGTGCCAGCGCGGATGACGAGGACATCGAGGACGGCAGCTCGGTCGGCCGGCCGGTCATCGAGAGCGTGCTCGGGGGAACGGTCATCGAGGATCGGGAGCAGTAGTGCTCTACAGCGTGAGCCGCTCGGCGCTCGCCCCGCTCGCGCGGGCCGTCTGGCGGCCGACGGTCGAGGGCACCGAGAACATCCCCCCGACCGGGCCGGTGATCATCGCCAGCAACCACCTGTCCTTCATCGACAGCATGGCGATCATCCTCGTCGCGCCCCGCCAGGTGGCCTTCCTCGCCAAGGCCGAGTACTTCACCGGCACCGGCGCGCGGGGTGCGCTCAGCCGGTGGTGGTTCGAGTCCATCGGCATGATCCCGGTCGAGCGGGACGACCACCGGGCCGCCCAGGCCTCCCTCGACGTGGCCCACGGCGCCCTTCGTGAGGGCAAGGCGTTCGGCATCTACCCCGAGGGCACCCGCTCGCGGGACGGCCGGCTCTACCGCGGCAAGACCGGTGTCGCGTGGCTGGCCCTCAGGACGGGCTGCCCGATCGTCCCGACCGCGCTCACCGGCACCCAGGACATCCAGCCCGTCGGCACCCGCGTGCCCCGGGTGCGCAAGGTGAGCGTCCGGTTCGGCAAGCCGATCGAGGTGACCGGTCGCTTCGACGCCGTGCCGCAGGGCAGGGCCCGCAGGGAGCTGACGGACGAGGTGATGGACGCCATACACGCGCTGTCCGGGCAGGAGCTGGCCGGCGTCTACAACGAACGGCCGGCACGGGTGGGTGGCGCCTCCGCCTGAGGCCGGGGTCGGGCCACCACGAGGGCGATCCGCCGGGCGAGAGGGCATAGGGTCTGCGGTGTGTACGAAGGCGTGGTCCAGGACCTGATCGACGAGCTCGGCCGGCTGCCGGGCGTGGGGCCCAAGAGCGCCCAGCGCATCGCCTTCCACCTGCTGCAGGCCGACCCCGCCGACGTCAAGCGGCTGGTCGACGCGCTCTCGGAGGTCAAGGAGAAGGTGCGCTTCTGCGACGTGTGCGGCAACGTCGCCGAGGCCGAGCTCTGCCGCATCTGCCAGGACCAGCGACGTGACCCGTCGACCGTCTGCGTGGTCGAGGAACCCAAGGACGTCGTGGCCATCGAGAAGACCCGCGAGTTCCGCGGCCGCTACCACGTGCTCGGCGGCGCGATCAGCCCGATCGAGGGGGTCGGCCCGGACGACCTGCGGGTCAAGGAGCTGATGAGCCGCTTGTCCGACGGCGAGATCACCGAGATCATCATCGCGACGGACCCCAACCTCGAGGGCGAGGCGACCGCCACCTACCTGGCGCGGCTGCTCGGACCGATGGGGCTGCGGGTCACCCGTCTGGCCTCCGGCCTCCCGGTCGGCGGCGACCTGGAGTACGCCGACGAGGTCACCCTCGGGCGGGCGTTCGAGGGGAGGAGGCTGCTCGATGTCTGACGGCTCCACGGGTCCCACCGACACCGGGGACCTGCGCGTGCTCGCCGACGAGACGGCGCGCGAGGCCCGCACGTTCGTCACCACCGTCCAGGAGGTCGCCTCCGGGTCCGCCCCGGAGAGCGCCATCCCGCTGTTGCTGCTCGCCCTGTCCCAGGTCCTCGTCACCGGGACCCGCCTCGGGGCGATCACCGACGTGGTGCCGGCCGACCGGTTCGAGCCGGACACCGGTCCGGAGGACGACCTGGACCCGGTCCGGCAGGGGCTGGCCAACCTGTTCGAGGGCATCGACGAGTACGCCGACCTCGTCGACCCGGTCACCTCCCTCGAGGTCACCCGCGGCGCCGTCTCCAACGACGTCGCGCTCGTGTGCGAGGGGCTGGGCCACGGGCTGCGCCACTACGACGAGGGCCGGCTGACCGAGGCGCTGTGGTGGTGGCAGTTCAGCTACCTCTCCTCCTGGGGTGAGCGGGCCACGAGCGCGCTGCGGGTCCTGCACACCCTCCTGTCCCACCTGCGGCTCGACGCCGACGACGAGACCGTCGCGGACGCGGAGTTCGACGCCCTCCACCCCTGAGACCCGCGCCCCGCCCCTGAGGGCCCCCTGGCCCGCGGGGAAATTGCTGAGGATCCGCGGTCTCCTCGAGCAGGCAACCGTCAGCAACAGTCCGGCCGGGGGCACCGGGGCCGGGGGACCCCGGGGCCGGGGGGGTCCGGCATACGGGCGGCTGCGGTCCGCGGACCGGACGCCGATAGACTGCTGGCCTCCCGCTGTCGTCCGTCCGGAGCACCTACGTGAGTCTTGTCGTCCAGAAGTACGGCGGGTCCTCCCTCGCTGACGCCGAGAGCATCAAGCGGGTCGCGCGCCGGATCGTCGAGACCCGCAAGGCCGGTCACCGGGTGTGTGTCGTCGTCTCGGCGATGGGGGACACCACTGATGACCTGCTCGACCTCGCCGAGCAGGTGACGCCGCTGCCGCCGGCGCGGGAGATGGACATGCTGCTGACGGCCGGCGAGCGGATGTCGATGGCGCTGGTCAGCATGGCGATCGCCAACCTGGGCGACCGGGCCCGGTCGTTCACCGGCTCGCAGGCCGGTGTGATCACCGACTCCACCCACGGCAGGGCGCGGATCATCGACGTCACCCCGGGGCGGATCGAGCACGCGCTCGACGACGGCGACATCACGATCGTGGCCGGCTTCCAGGGCGTGAGCCAGGACAGCAAGGACATCACCACCCTCGGCCGGGGCGGGTCGGACACCACGGCCGTCGCCCTCGCGGCGGCGCTCGAGGCGGACGTCTGCGAGATCTACACCGACGTGGATGGCGTCTTCACCGCCGACCCGCGTATCGTGCCCTCGGCCCGCAAGGTGGAGCGGATCTCGAGCGAGGAGATGCTCGAGATGGCCGCCAGCGGCGCGAAGGTGCTGATGCTGCGGTGTGTCGAGTACGCCCGGCGGTTCGAGGTGCCGATCCACGTGCGCTCGTCATTCTCCCAGCAGGAGGGCACGTGGGTGCTGCCGCAGGACGCCTACGACGCCGCCATCCGAGACGGAGCTGAAGGAGCCGAAGTGGAAGAGCCGCTGATCGTCGGCGTGGCGCACGACCGCAGCCAGGCGAAGGTGACCGTCGTCGGCGTCCCGGACCTGCCGGGGGCCGCGGCCGCGATCTTCCAGCTGGTCGCCGAGGCCGAGGTCAACGTCGACATGATCGTGCAGAACGTCTCCGCGGTGGAGACGGGGTTGACCGACATCTCCTTCACCTGCCCCCAAGCCGAGGGGCAGAAGGCCGTCCAGGCCCTCAAGCGGGGTCAGGAGCGGCTGGGCTTCTCGCACCTGCTCTACGACGACCAGATCGGCAAGGTGTCGCTGGTCGGGGC
>DASSKF010000133.1:0-61670 GCA_035690725.1 Segeticoccus sp. | reverse complement strand
CGCCGCCCGGCCGTGGATTTCTGCCCGGAACCTGTCGCGATGCGGCCCCCCGCTGACCTGCGGCTTTGTGCGTTTGTGCAGGTCAGGCGCCGGTTGACAGGGCAGCGCTGCCGGGTAAGTTCGAGCCCGTTGTCCGTCACGGCTCCCCGGCATCCTCGTGGACCTGGCGGGTGTGGGCCCGGGATCCAGGGCGGCTTGCGCGCGCAGCCGCCGTGCAGCCAGATCCGCCGGGGCTGCTCCCGTGTCGTCCGCCGAGTTGGCGGAGACGGGCAACGGCAGGGCCCGCACGCTCAGTAGACAACAGCCGTGTGCCGGCACCCGGTCGGCCCAGGGTTGGACCCAACGGCGCCGCGGGCCCTGTCGCTGCGCCGGGGCCGGTGGCCGTCCGGGCGCCCACGTGCGTGGCCTAACCTTGCGTGGTGCTGCCCCGATCGTTGCTCGCCGTGCTCTCCGGCGTCGCGATCTGGCTCGCGTTCCCCTCCTTCGACCTGTGGCCGCTGGCGATCGTCGGTGTGGCCCTGCTCGCCCTCGCCACACGCGGCGCCCGGCCCTGGCAGGGACTCGGCCTGGGCTTCCTGAGCGGGGCGGCCTGCTTCCTGCCGCTGCTCCACTGGAGCGGCGTCTACGTCGGCAACCTGCCCTGGCTCGCCCTCGCGCTGTTCGAGTCGCTGTATGTCGCCCTGCTGGGGCTCGCCTGCGCGCTCGTCCAGGGCGCCCCCTCCCTCGGTGGCCGGGACCGGGTCCGCCCGGTGGCGGTCGCCCTGCTGTGGGTGGGGGAGGAGTGGTTGCGCGCTCGGGTCCCGTTCGGCGGGTTCCCTTGGGCCCGCCTCGGATTCAGCCAGGCGGACTCCCCGTTGGCACACCTGGCGGCCTGGGCCGGCGCTCCCGGCGTCACCTTCGCCGTCGCCCTCGTCGGTGGAGTCGCCGCGGCGGCGGTCGCGCGCACCCACCGGCAGCAGGGGCAGGCGCCGCACGCACTCGGCATACGGTCGTGGCGGCCGTGGGCAGCCCTGCCCGGACTGCTGGTCGCCGTGGTGCTCGTCCTCGCCCCGGCACTGATCACGCTGCCGACCGACGGCCCCGAGGCGCGAGTGATGGGGATCCAGGGCAACGTGCCCCGGGCCGGCCTGGACTTCAACGCCCAGCGCCGGGCGGTGCTGGACAACCACGCGTCGGTGACCCAGGCGGCGGCCCGCTCCGTCAGGCAGGGCTCGCTGCCGCAGCCGGACCTGGTGGTGTGGCCGGAGAACTCCTCCGACATCGACCCGCTGCGCAACCCGGACGCAGCCGCGGAGATCCACGAGGCGGTGCAGGACGTCCACGCGCCGGTGGTCGTGGGGGCGGTGCTCGAGGGCCCCGGGCGGTACGTGCGCAACGCGAGCCTGCTCTACCGCCCCGGCGAGGGGCTCACCGACCGCTACGTCAAGCGGCACCCGGTGCCGTTCGCCGAGTACATCCCGTACAAGTCGTTCTTCCGGATCTTCACCGACAAGGTGGACCTGGTGCGCCGGCCGTTCACCGCCGGGAAGCACGTCGGCGTGTTCGAGGTGCCCTCGCGCTCGGGCACACCGATCAAGGCGGGCCCGGTGATCTGCTTCGAGATCGCTTACGGCCCGCTCGTGCGCGACGTCGTCGAGGCCGGCGCGAACCTGCTCCTGGTGCAGACGAACAACGCCACCTTCGGCTACACCGACGAGTCCGAGCAGCAGCTGGCGATCTCCCGGATCGAGGCGATCGCCCACGGCCGGTCGGTCGTGCACATCTCGACCGTCGGCGTCAGTGCACTCATCACGCCCGACGGGCAGGCGCACCAACGCTCCTCGCTGTTCACCTCCGCGGTGCTCTCCGGCACGCTGCCGCTGCGCACCGAGCTCACCGTGGCCGACCGGCTCGGGCCCTGGCCGGAGGCGGCGGCCTCCCTGCTCGGGGCCCTGCTCGTCCTGCTCGCCCTGGCCCACGGCCGCACGGATAGGCTGGTGCGGAACGGTCGTCCGCGACGCACGAGAGGTGATCGGTCCGCATGACGGAGACGAGCACCGCGGCGGCTGCGGCCGTGTTCCCGTCGCTGGGGCGGGTCGCCGTCCTCGTGCCGACCTACAACGAGCGGCAGAACCTGCCGCGCATCCTGCAGCGGCTGCGCGCCGCGGTGCCGACAGTGGACGTCGTCGTCATCGATGACGGCTCCCCGGACGGCACCGGGGCCCTTGCGGACGACCTGGCGGCGAGGGACGACCGGCTCCACGTGCTGCACCGCGCCGCCAAGGAGGGCCTCGGCGCCGCGTACCTGGAGGGGTTCCGGTGGGTCCTGGACCACGGCTATGAGGTCGTGGTCGAGATGGACGCCGACGGGTCCCACCAGCCCGAGCAGCTGCCCCCGCTCCTGCGCGGGCTGGAGTCCGCGGACGTGGTCCTCGGCTCGAGGTGGGTGCGTGGCGGCTCGGTGGTGAACTGGCCGCTGGGCCGCGAGCTGCTCAGCCGGGGTGCCAACGTCTACGTCCGGCTGCTGCTCGGGATGCCGGTCGGCGACGCGACCGGCGGCTTCCGCGCCTACCGGGCCTCCGCCCTGCGTGCGATGGACCTGCACGACGTGGCGTCCCAGGGGTACTGCTTCCAGGTTGACCTCGTGTGGCGAGCGGTCAGCCGTGGGCTCACCGTCCTCGAGGTGCCCATCCAGTTCGTCGAGCGCGAGCTCGGCGAGTCCAAGATGAGCCGCGACGTCGTGCAGGAGTCGCTGCTGCGGGTCACCGCGTGGGGAGTGCGCCGCCGAGCCGGCCAGCTGACCGACCTCGTCCGCTCGGCCCGGAGGGAGCCCACGTGGCACCGACTGGACCGCTAGAACCCCACGGCCCGGGGCCCGGGGGGCAGGGCGGGCAGGCCGGGTGGCCGCCGGGTGGACCGCCCCCGGGGCCGCGTCGCCGCCGACCGCGCTGGGTGCGCTACGTCTTCGCGGCGCTGCTCGTGGTGCCGCTGGTGGAGATCGTCGTCATCATCGCGATCGGCCAGGCCATCGGCGGCTGGTGGACGTTCCTGCTCCTGCTCTTCTGGTCGCTGGTCGGTGCCTACCTCGTCAGGAGGGAGGGGGCACGCACCTGGGCCGCGCTGCGGGAGGCGCTGGCGACCGGGCAGATGCCGGCCCGCGAGCTGGCCGATGCGGCCCTGGTGCTCATCGGCGGCACCCTGCTGCTGGCGCCGGGCTTCGTGACCGACGCCGTCGGGCTGTTCCTCATCCTGCCGTTCACCCGGCCGCTCACCCGGCGCTGGCTGCAGGCCTCCGTCGAGCGGCAGCTGTGGCGGCGCACCGGCATCATCCGGGGCGACACCCTGTAGCCGACCACCCTCTGGCCGGGCACCCTCCAGCCTGGCATGAGGCGGCCCCCGCTCCGGGAGGGGAAAACCAGAACGGGGGCCGCGGGTGGCGCCGTCGAGCGGCAGCCGCTCAGGCGGTGCGCTTGCCGCGCGGCTTCTCGCCGCGGGACTCGCGAAGCAGCGTCAGGCGCTCCTCGAGCAGTTCCTCGAGCTCGGGGATGGACCGGCGCTCGAGCAGCATGTCCCAGTGGGTGCGGACCGGCTTGGTCGCCTTGCGCTCCGGCTCCGGGCCGTCGATCAGCTTGGCCTCGCGGCCGCACCGGCACTCCCAGAGCGGTGGCACGTCGGCCTCGACCGAGAAGGGGAGCTCGCTGATGTGGCCCTCGGAGCACTGGTAGCGCGAGATGCGCCGCTCGGAGAAGACGACGTTCTCGTCGCTCTCCATCGACAGCATGCTGAGGTTGGTTCCGCGAAGTGAACGTTCTGCCATGGTGGTCTCCTTGCCTTCCGCCCCGGGCGACACCCCGGCAGGCCTCCCTGCCCGGGCTCTCACCCCGCACAACGACGCGTGGGGGGCCGATGTTCCGATCTGGCAAAGATGTACCCAAGTGTTACGGGGATCACACCATCGACGCGCCGAACGGGTGTAATGGCGGCATCCACCCAGCCTGTCCACAGCCTGCTCCCAGCATCGGGGCGTGCTGCCGGACAGTGCCGGGCAGGGGTCAGACGACCGCCGGCACGGTGTTGCCGGCGGCGACGATGCCCTCGCGCATGCGCACGCGCGACAGCAGCAGGCCGCCGAGGGCGAAGAAGACCACCAGCGCCACGATCGACCACCGGTAGGAGTGGCCGAACTGGTAGACCAACCCGAACAGCAGGGTGCCGAACCAGCTCGTGCCCCGCTCCATCGCCTGGTAGAGGCTGAAGAACTCCGACTCGCGCCCGCGGGGGACCAGCTGGCTGTAGAGCGACCGGGACAGGGCCTGGCTGCCGCCCAGGACCACGCCGATGAGCACGGCGAGGCCCAGCCAGAGCGTGAACGCGCCGGCAGGGACGAAGAAGGCGAGGGCGACCACCAGGGTCCACAGCCCGAGGCTCCAGAGCACCACGCGCCAAGCGCCGAAGCGCCCGGCGAGCCGGCCGAACAGCACGGCGCCGCCGAAGGCGACGAACTGCACCAGCAGGATGGTGATGATCAGCTGGCTGTCGCTGAACCCCAGCTCCTGCTTGCCGTAGAGGCTGGAGGACCCGATGACCGTCTGGATCCCGTCGTTGAAGAACAGGTAGGCGAGCAGGAACAGCAGGGTCTGCGGGTAGAGCCGCAGCTCACGGAACGTGGACGCGAGCTGCTTCAGGCTGCCCCCGACGACACCGGCCTGCCGGTCAACGGGAGTGGCCGTCGTCCCGCGCAGGTCGCGCAGGCCGAGCACCGGGACGAGGGTGAAGCCGAACCACCAGATCCCGGCCGACAGCAGGCTCACCCGGATCGCGGTCTCGTACGACAGCCCGACCTGCTCGTAGGCGCTCAGCAGCCCGAGGTTGAGCGCGAGCAGCAGCCCGCCGCCGAGGTAGCCGAGGGCCCAGCCCCGGCTGGACACCCGGTCCCGGTCGTCCGGCGGCGAGATCCGGATCAGCAGTGCGTCGTAGACGATCAGTGAGGCGCCGAGGCACAGGTTGGCCACGATGAGCAGCACGACCCCGAGCTGCCAGCGGGTGCCGGCGACGAAGAACATGAGGGCCGCGGCGACCGCGCCGACCCAGGCGAAGCCGCCCAGCAGCCAGGTCGGTCGGGGCGACCGGTCGGCGACGGCGCCGATGAAGATGAGCACGATCGCCGAGATGATCGTGGAGACGGTGATCGTGTAGGGCGCCAGGGATCCGGCGGCGACCGGTATGCCGAGCACGTGCAGCGGGGTGTGGCACTCGGCGCCGTCGGGCAGGCCAGGACACGCCGCGCGCGTCGCGACCGCGGTGAGGTACGGCGAGAAGAGCACCGTCGACGTGGTGGTCACGTACGCCGAGTTGGCCCAGTCGTAGAAGTACCAGGACCGTCGGTGGCGGCTGCTGTCCCCGGCGCCCGGATCGGCGGTCGGCGCCTGCCGCAGGTCGGTCATGTGAGGAGCGTGGCACACGCGGCGGCCACGGCGGTGCCGTCGGCGCCCCGCCGGTCAGGAATTGAGTACCGGTACTCAGTCCGCTTCCCGGACACCCCTCGGGCTGGGGCGCACCCGGCGCAGCACCTGGGCCAGCAGCGGTGCCGCCAACAGCATCACGAGCAGGCGCACCACCTGGGTGGCGAGGACGAAGGTGACGTCGGACCCGCTGTCGACGGCCGTCGCCAGCACCGCGTACAGCCCACCGGGAGTGGTGGCGAGGTAGGCGTCGAGTGGGGTGACCCGGGCTGTCCGGGAGAGGGCCCAGCCGAGGCCGGCGCACGCCGCGATGAGGGCGAGGATGAGGCCGAGGGCGAGCGGGAGCAGCCGGGCGATGCTGCGCAGGCTCTCCCGGGTGAAGCGCAGGCCGACCTGCAGCCCGATGAGCAGGTAGCCGAGGTCCTCCAGCGCACTCGGCACCGTGACCGCGACGCCGAACACGCCCGTCACCGCCAGCAGGACGGCCACGACCAGTGGACCCAGCAGGGAGCCGGCCGGCACGCGGGCGACCTTGGCCACGGGCACGCCGACGACGACGGCGAGCAGGGTGAACACCGCCCCCGCGGCCCAGCCGGCGCTCGGCCCCGTGGCGCCCGAGCTGCCCCCGTGCGAGGCGGGGTGGAAGACCGTGGCCGTGACCAGCGGCATCGCGAGCAGGACCAGCAGGACCCGCAGGTACTGCACGACGGTGACCACCCGTTCGTCGGCACCCAGCTCCTGGGCGATCGCCGTCATCCCGGAGGCGCCCCCCGCGACGAGCGCGAAGGTGCCGGTCGTGGCGCTCACCCGCCCGTACCGTCGCAACAGCTGGCCGGCCAGCACGCTGAGCAGCAGCGTGGCCACGGTGACGACCACGATCGGCAGGGCGTCCGAGAGGGCACCCCGCAGGGTCGACAGGGTGACCAGCCCGCCGATGGTCGCGCCCACGAGCGCCTGCCCGACGGTGAACGCGGGCGCCGGCAGGCGGGGCGGGGTCGGCAGGGTGAGGGCGGACGTCATACCGCCGAGGAGGGCGCCGAACAGGACCGGCGAGGGGAGACCGGGCAGGCGGAACGCGCCCCACCACGCCGCGGTCGCGGCGGCCGTGACCGCCCAGGCCCGCACGGAGTCAGGGAGGGAGGCTGCGGGCACGCGCACAGGCTACGGGCGACCCCCATCGCGGACCCTTGCCGTCCCCCCTGCCAGGGGCTACCGTCGAAGGACCACGACAGGTCGACGATTGGAGGTCTGCATGAGGAGACCAAACCGATCGCGTCACGAACCGGAGGGTCCGTGACTGGAGTTGTCTGTCGCTGTGGGTGTCGAGGTCTCCTCGGCACCCACAGCTCCGTCCGGGGTGCTGCTGCCGGACGCCGTTCCCCGGAGCCGTGTCGCCACGGTCAGGACGTGCCGCCGGCAAGGACGCCGATGAGCGCCTCGCGCCCCCAGTCCCGCGCGCCCTGGCCGGCCCGGAGGTAGTCGGCCTGCTGGCCGGCGTCGAGGCCGAAGGTCTCCGCCAGCCCACGGCCGATCATCCGCAGGTAGGGCGCGGTGGGGCGGCAGGCCCGCACCCGCTGCCGCCGGCCGTCACGCACCAGCTCGTGGCTGCCTCGGGCGGCGTCGGCCGCCGTGAAGGGTGCGGTGAACGTCACCACCGGGACGCCCGCGCGGTCCCCGATGTGCCAGAGCGTCTCGTACGCACCCGGCCCGCAGGCGTAGCGGCCGTGGGCGACGGCCGCGAGCAGCGGTGTGCAGGCGGCGTCGGTCGCGCACGTGCCCTGGTTCTCGAAGTGCACCACCTGGTCGAACTGCTCAGCGGTGATGAGGTAGGCCCGTCCGAGCACCTCGGTCCCGGTCGGCGCGTCCTCGTCCCCGAGGGCGTCGGCGAAGGCGATGCCGCCGCCCCAGACCGGCGAGCGGGTCGCGAAGTGCAGCCGGCCGGGCCAGCGAACGGGGACGTCGGCCGCCGGGGGAGTGCAGTCCGTGCAGCCGGGGTAGGTCCGGGACGCGCCCGGGGGGCGACCACCGCACAGGTAGGTCAGGAAGCGCTCCCGGTGCAGGTTGGATCCGTAGGACGCGTACCAGACCCGGGTCGGACGCTCGACCGCCCCGGCAGCCGGGGGTGAGGCGGGAGCGGGCGTGGGAGAGCGGTGGGACATCGCCTCCCCACCGTAGCGAAGGGCTGGCACAGTGACGGGTATGCCGTCCCGCCAGCATCCCGGTTCGTTCCCTGACCGTCGGGAGACGACCGCCGGCCCGCGCATCGACAGCGAGGTCCCGGCATACCTGGAGCGACTCGGGTTGCCCGGGCTCGCCGACGTGCACGTGCACTTCCTGCCCGACCCGATGCTGCGCAAGGTGTGGCGCTACTTCGAGCGGGCGGAGGCCAACTACGGCCGGGCGTGGCCGATCCACTACCAGTTGCCCGAGGCCGAGCGCGTGGAGCTGTTGCGGGGCTTCGGGGTCCGGGCGATCCCGGCCCTCACCTACGCGCACAAGCCGGGCATGGCCGCCTGGCTGAACGAGTGGGGGACCGCGTTCGCATGGCGCGTGCCGGACGCAGTGCACTGCGCGACCTTCTACCCGGAGCCGGAGGCGGCGGACTACGTGGCCCGCGCGCTGCACGAGGGCGCGCGGCTGTTCAAGGTGCACGTGCAGGTGGGCGGCTTCGCCCCCGACGACCCGAGGCTGGACAAGGTGTGGAGCCAGCTCGAGGCGAGCGTGGTGCCCACCGTGATCCACGCCGGTTCCGGGCCACTGCCCGGCAAGGACACCGGTCCCGGGCCGGTCCGCCGGGTGCTCGAGCGGTTCCCGGCCCTCCCGCTGGTGATCGCCCACATGGGCATGCCCGAGTACCACGAGTTCGCCGACCTGGCTGAGGAGTTCGCGAACGTCCACCTCGACACGACGATGGTCGGCACCGACTTCACCAACGCGTTCGCCCCGATGCCGGACGACTACGTGGAGCGTTTGCCGGTGCTGGTGGACCGGATCCTGCTCGGCACCGACTTCCCGAACATCCCCTACCCCTACGCCCACCAGCTGGAGGCGCTGGCTCGTCTGGGCCTGGGCGACGAGTGGGTGCGGAAGGTTCTCTGGCACAACGGCGCTCGGCTGCTGAACCTCTCAGAGGAGGACAGGTAGCGTGGCGGCCGTGACGGACTTCGAGCTGACCGGCCACGGGGGCAGCCTGCACGCGCAGGAATGGCTCCCGGACGGCCCACCGTCCTACGTCGCCCTGCTCTGCCACGGGTACGGCGAGCACATCGGCCGCTACGGCTGGGTGGCCGGGCGGCTGACCGCCGACGGGGCGGCCGTCCATGGGCTGGACCACGTCGGCCACGGCCGCAGCGAGGGCGAACGGGTCCTCATCGAGGACTTCGAGCCGGTGGTGGAGGACTTCCACGGACTGGAGGAGCACGCTCGTCACCGGAACCCGGGGCTCCCGGTGGTGCTGATCGGGCACTCCATGGGCGGGGTGATCGCCGCCCGCTACGCCCAGCGGTACGGCGCGCGCCTGGCCTGCGCGGTCCTGTCCGGGCCCGTCATCGGCCGCTGGGACACGGTCACCCAGCTGCTCGCCCTCGACGAGATCCCGGACACGCCGATCGACCCGGCCATCCTGTCCCGGGACCCGAGCGTGGGGGAGAGCTACGTCGCCGACCCGCTCGTCTGGCACGGCCCCTTCAGGCGGCCCACCCTCGAGGCGCTGGACGCCTGCCTCACGAGCATCACCCGCGCCGGCTCCGTCGAGTCCACCCCGGTGCTGTGGCTGCACGGCGAGGAGGACCAGCTGGTGCCTCGTGCGGGCAGCGCCGAGGGCTGGGAGACGCTGGCGGGGAAGCGCGCTCAGGCGACGTCCTACCCGGGGGCCCGCCACGAGATCTTCAACGAGACCACCAAGGACGAGGTGCTGGACGACGTGCTGGCGTTCGTCCACGCGCACCTGCCGGCGAGGACTCCGCGGTGACCGCCCCCGAGTCGCCGCTGCCGCGGTTCCACCTGGCGGTGCCGGTCGAGGACCTGGCCGCCGCCCGCCGCTTCTACGGCGAGGTGCTCGGCCTGGAGCAGGGGCGTAGCGCCGACACCTGGGTGGACTGGAACCTGCACGGCCACCAGTTCGTCACCCACCTCGCGCCGTCGTCGGCCGCGGGGGAGCGCGGCCGCAATGCGGTCGACGGCCACGAGGTACCGGTGCCGCACTTCGGGCTCCTGCTCACCGTCTCCGAGTTCCACTGGCTGGCCGAGCGGCTACGGGCGGCCGGCACGGAGTTCGTCATCGAGCCCTACCTTCGCTTCGAGGGGCAGCCCGGCGAGCAGTGGACCATGTTCCTGCTCGACCCGGCGGGGAACGCCCTGGAGTTCAAGGCGTTCGCCGACGACGCGCAGGTCTTCGCCACCTGAACGGTCGGCCGTCGCTCACAGCCCCAGGCCGGCGCGGCCCTGGTCGTTGAGGTCGTCCACGCCGAACCGGTCCGGCCAGTCGCGCTCGTAGTCCTCGACCGGGAAGTCGCTCGGGCTGGAACCGGAGAGGAAGGCGGCGCGCACGCCCTCGGCATACCGCTCGTTGCGGGGGCACCACGGGGCGGCGGGGATGTACATGACGTTGCCCCAGCCCTTCTGGTCGGAGACCGGCGCGACCGAGTGGACCATGTCGCAGTGCCACCAGACCGAGTCGCCGGCCTTGACGTCGGGGATGCCGGACAGCGCCTCGAGCAGCGGGCCGTGCCACTTCTCGCTGACGGGGAGGACGCGGTTGGTGGTGACGCCGCACATCTCGTCCTCGGGCACGTCCGGCAGAAGCGGGCGCAGCATGAGGTAGGCCATGGCCTCGGGGATCGGGATCGTGTGCAGGACGCCCTGGTCGTGGTCCATGTCGGACAGTGCCGTCCAGCCCTGGAAGGTCCGGAAGGCCGAGCACATGGTCGAGCCCGGGTACTGCGGGCCGGCGGTGCGGTGCGCGGCGTCCCACGGGTCGTAGTGCTCGGGGGTGCCGTCGAACAGGTGCCGGAACGCGCGCTGGTACTCCTCGGTCATCCAGAGGTCGAGCGTGCCCGGGTCGCAGTGGGTACCGAGGCCACCGGAGTCGGCACCCGGGGGGCGGCGCCGGATGCGGTCCGGGTAGAGGGAGTCCCGGTCCGGGTCGAACCACCGGACGCCCTCGGACTCGTGGCTCCAGAAGGAGTTGAGGAAGGACTGCACGGTGGCCATGCGGTCGGACTGGCGTGCCTCCATCTGGGCCGGCGACCAGTAGACGGGGTAGATCTCCGGCTTCGAGCCGACGCTGCCGAAGAAGTCGTCGCCCGGCCCGCGGTAGTTCTCGAAGAACCGGTTGCGCTCGACGTAGTCGACGATGTCGGCGTCCCACCCGGTGGCCTGCTCGCGCTCGAAGTGGCCGCGCACGACGAGGCAGCCGCGGGTGCGCAGCCTGTCGACCTGCTCGGTGGGGACGGTGCCGGCGGCGATGTCGGCGTAGTCGATGGCCGGCCAGACCTCCTCACCGGAGTCCCGTGCCGCGGTGATCTCCGCGACGCGGGCCCGGACGCGTTCCTCCACGACCGCGAAGACCTCCTCGACGGTGCGTCCGGAGGCGGCGATGCGGGCGCGCAGGGCCGGCTTGACCTCGCGGATGGCGGCGGCCAGGTCCTCGGGGGCCTCCTGCCAGTGGGGGAGCGGCGGCAGGGAGCCTGTGGCGGTGGTGGCCGTGTCGGGGCTGGTGGGGTTCACCGGAGCGATCCTCTCGGTTCTTTGTTAGGAGGTCTTACGAATAGCGTAGGCCGTGGTGGGCGATTTGGGAAGAGCTCCTGACTAAAGTGGGTGCCATGTCCGAGCTGCCCAGCCTCGACCTGCTCCGCGGGATGACCGACGAGCAGGTGCTGTCTGCGGTCATGGACCACGGGCGCGCCACCCGCGCCGAGCTGGCCTCGTTGACCGGGCTGTCGAAACCCACCGTCTCGGACGCGGTGCGCCGCCTCGCCGAGTCCGGTGCACTGGTGCAGACGGGGGAGCGCAGCACCGGTCGCGGCCGCGCCGGGACGTACTACTCGCTGCACCCCGACGTCGGCCACGCCCTGGTCGCCACCATCGCGCCGCAGGGCATCGTGGCCGAGGCGCTCGACGCGTTCGGCGACGTGCGGGCGCGAAAGGCCGCCGAGCTGTCCCGTCCGACGAGCCGTGGCGAGGTGGCCGACGCGCTGGCGTCGGTCGGCTCGGCCCTCGCCGACGAGCTGGGCGCCGGCGGCGGCTTCGGGGTGGCCGCGGTGAGTGCCGCCGACCCGGTGGACCGGGGGAGCGGGCGGCTCGTGCACCTCCCGGACGCACCGTTCCTCGTCGGCGACCTGGACCCGTGCCGGGTGCTGACGCCGCTCGTGTCCGGTCCGGTGTGCGTGGACAACGACGTCAACTGGGCGGCGCGCGCCGAAGCGAAGTCCGGGCGAGCGGACGGCTCCACGAACTTCGTCTACCTGCACCTGGGCGAGGGACTGGGCGTCGCACTGGTGAACGACGGGGTCGTCCAACGCGGTGGCCATGGGCTGGCCGGCGAGATCGCCCACGTGGTCGTCGCCGGGCCGGGAGATGTCGCCATGCCGTTCACCGACGTGTTCGCAGCGCTCGACCTGCGCCGGCCCGGCTCCACCGCGATCGACGTGCCGAAGCTCGTCGCCGCCCTGAGCGCGCCCGACCGCGACGTCGCGAACGTCCTGACCCGGGCGGTGCGTGGGATCCTCGCCGCGTGCGTCGCACTGGCCGACCCCGACATGGTGGTGGTGAGCGGTGACTGGGGAGCCGAACCGGCGTTCGTGGCCCCGCTGAGCGAGGCGTTCGCGCCCCACCCGCGGCACCTGCCGCTGCTGCCGCCGACGGTCACCTCCGAGCCCGCGTTGGTGGGAGCGCGGGACGAGGCTCTCTCGATGCTCCGGCGCGACATCATCGAGGGTGCACGGTCGAGTGGGAGCCGGCTGTCGGTGGGACGCTCTAGCGTGGTCCGCGCCACCGTCGACGAAGACTCGGAGGGACCATGACCACGCTCGCGAACCGCCCGAACACCGCCCTGCTCGTCATCGACGTGCAGGAGGGAGTGATGACGGGGACCCATGACCGGGAGCGGGTCGTCGCCAACATCGCTGCGCTGGTCGAGAAGGCCCGCGCTTCGGACGCCGACGTGGTCTGGGTCCAGCACCAGGCAGCGGACCTGGAGCCCGGCACCGACGCCTCGCAGTACGTCCCGGAGCTGGTGCCCCAGGACGGCGAGGCAGTCGTTTCCAAGGAGTACGGCGACTCCTTCGAGGCGACGCACCTGGCCGACGTGCTCGCCGAGCGCGCGGTCGGGCACCTCTACGTCGCGGGGGCGCAGACGGACCAGTGCGTCCGCTCGACCCTCCACGGCGCCTTCGTCCGCGGCTACGACGCCACACTCGTGGCCGACGCCCACACCACCGAGGACCTCTCGCCGTACGGCGTGCCCACTCCGGACAAGGTCGTCGCGCACACCAACCTCTACTGGCAGCACCAGGCCGCCCCGGGACGAACCGCAGGCACGGTGGACACCGCGGATGTCCACTTCGCCCCGGCCGAAAGGGCTTGATGGGGAACCAGCGTGCTCGGGAGACTGGGCAGGTGGTTGCCGAACGTCCGACTGCGGAGGGGGACGCCGAGCGCCTGCGCCACCTTGCCCGGCTGCGTCGCGTCCGCGACCGGATCGACCGGGACTACGCGCAGCCGCTGGACGTGGAGGCCCTCGCGCGCGGCGTGCACATGTCCGGCGGGCACCTGAGCCGCCAGTTCCGCCTCGCCTACGGGGAGTCGCCCTACTCCTACCTGATGACGCGGCGGATCGAACGTGCGATGGCCCTCCTGCGCCGCGGCGACCTCAGCGTCACCGACGTCTGCTTCGCGGTGGGATGCCAGTCCCTGGGCACCTTCAGCAGCCGCTTCACCGAGCTCGTCGGTATGCCGCCCAGCACCTACCGCAGCCGGGTCGCCGAGGGGGCGGACGGCATACCGTCGTGCGTGGTCAAGCAGGTGACCAGACCGATCAGGAATCGAGAAGCACCACTGGCCGCCCTCGATCTAGGTTGAGCGGCATGGACATCACGATTCACACGACCGTTCTTCCCCACCAGGACGCGGACGCGTCACTCGCGTTCTACCGGGACGTCCTCGGCTTCGAGGTGCGAAGCGACGTGGGCCAGGGGGCCATGCGCTGGATCACGGTGGGTCCGGTGGACCAGCCGGAGACGAGCATCCTCCTTGCGCCACCGGCCGCTGACCCGGGCATCACCGACGACGAGCGCCGGACGATCAGCGAGATGATGGCGAAGGGCACCTTCGGCTGGATCATGTTGGCGACCAAGGACCTCGACGGCACCTTCGAGCGGGTTCAGGCGGTCGACGCCGAGGTGGTCCAGGAGCCGACGGAGCAGCCGTGGGGCACGCGCGACTGCGCCTTCCGCGACCCGGCGGGCAACATGGTCCGCATCCAGGAGGTGCGCTGAGGTGGCCGCCATCGAACGCGTCGTCCTGGAGAGCCCGGACCCCGACGCCGCCGACACCTTCTACCGCTCCGCCTTCGACCTCGGACCGCGTCTGGCGGTTCGTGCCTCGGACGAGCCGACGTCGGGCTTCCGCGGGTTCACCATGTCGCTCGTGGTGTCCCAGCCGAGCACCGTCGACGTGCTCGTCGGTGCGGCCCTGGATGCCGGCGCGATCGCGCTGAAGCCGGCGAGCAAGAGCTTCTGGGGCTACGGCGGGGTCGTGCGGGCGCCCGACGGCTCGATCTGGAAGGTCGCCAGCTCCGCCAAGAAGGACAAGGGACCGAGGACCCGTGAGATCGACGAGGTGGTGCTGCTGCTCGGCGTCGCCGATGTGAAGGCGAGCAAGCAGTTCTACCTCGAGCGGGGGCTGTCGGTCGGGAAGAGCTTCGCAGGCAAGTACGCGGAGTTCGCGCTGCCGGACTCCACGATCAAGCTCGCGCTCTATGGCAGGCGTGCCGCGGCCAAGGACGCCGGGGTCGACCCGGAGGGCACCGGGTCCCACCGGATCCGCGTTCTCGGCGACGTCGGTCGCTTCACCGACCCGGACGGGTTCACCTGGGTGACGGCGACGGCTGGGACCGAGGCGGCCTGAGCAGTGCCGCGGACAGGCTTGGCGGAGATGGACGAGATCATGGGTCGTGCGCTGGTGCGTGACGGAACCCGGCTGGTGTGAGGGGAGAGATGATGAGGGCAGATCGATCGGACGCGTCACCGGATGAGTCCGTGGCGGACAGCCACGACCTGATCCGGGTGCATGGTGCGCGTGAGAACAACCTGAGGAACGTCGACGTCGAGATCCCGAAGCGGCGCCTCACGGCATTCACCGGCGTCTCCGGGTCGGGCAAGAGTTCCTTGGTCTTCGACACCATCGCCGCCGAGTCACAGCGGATGATCAACGAGACCTACAGCGCATTCGTGCAGGGTTTCATGCCGAGCCTGGCCCGGCCCGACGTCGACGTCCTCGAGGGCCTGACCACCGCGATCCTCGTGGGTCAGGAGCCGATGGGGTCCAACCCGCGGTCGACGGTCGGCACAGCGACCGACGCCTACACCATGCTGCGGATCCTGTTCAGCCGGCTGGGGGAGCCGCACATCGGCTCGCCGCAGGCGTTCGCGTTCAACGTGGCGTCGATCAGCGGTGCAGGGGCGGTGACGATCGAGCGGGGCGGCGAGCAGGTCAAGGAGCGGCGGGAGTTCAGTATCGCCGGGGGCATGTGCCCGCGGTGCGAGGGCCGAGGCGAGGTGACCGACTTCGACCTGACGGCGCTGTACGACGACAGCCTGTCGCTGAACGAGGGGGCCCTCACCATCCCCGGGTACAGCATGGAGGGTTGGTACGGCCGGATCTTCCGCGGCTGCGGATTCTTCGACCCGGACAAGCCCATCCGCAACTTCACCAAGCGCGAGCTGAACGCCCTCCTCCACAAGGAACCCACGCGGATCAAGGTCGAGGGCATCAACGTCACCTACGAGGGCCTCATCCCCAAGATCCGCAAGTCGATGCTGTCCAAGGACCGCGAGGCGATGCAGCCGCACATACGCCGGTTCGTCGACCGGGCGATCACGTTCGGCACCTGCCCGGAGTGCGGCGGGAGCCGCCTGAACGAGGCCGCACGTTCCTCGAAGATCGACGGGGTGAACATCGCCGAGGCCAGTACGATGCAGATCAGCGACCTGTCCGAGTGGGTGCGGGGGATCGAGGAACCCGGGTTGAAGCCGCTGCTGACGTCGCTGGGCGATACCCTCGACTCCTTCGTCGAGATCGGGCTCGGCTACCTGAGCCTCAACCGACCCGCCGGATCGCTCTCCGGCGGTGAGGCCCAGCGCACCCGGATGATCCGCCACCTCGGCTCGTCCCTGACCGACGTCACCTACGTCTTCGACGAGCCCACGATCGGTCTGCACCCGCACGACATCGACCGGATGAACGGCCTGCTGCTACAGCTGCGGGACAAGGGCAACACCGTGCTCGTGGTGGAGCACAAGCCGGAGACGATCGAGATCGCCGACCACGTCGTCGACCTCGGTCCGGGCGCGGGCAGCGACGGAGGCACGATCTGCTTTGAGGGGACCGTCGAGGGCCTGCGGGGGAGTGACACCACGACCGGGCGGCACCTGGACGACCGCGCCTCGCTCAAGGAGACGGTGCGCTCGGCCGACGGGGCGCTGGAGATCCGGGGTGCCTCGACAAACAACCTGCAGGACGTGGACGTCGACATCCCCCTCGGGGTGCTGTGCGTCCTGACCGGCGTCGCCGGGTCGGGCAAGAGCTCCCTGGTCCAGGGGTCGGTCGCCGGCCGCGACGGCGTGGTGCTCGTGGACCAGACACCGATCAAGGGGTCGCGGCGGAGCAACCCGGCCACCTACACCGGCGCCCTGGATCCGATCCGGAAGGCGTTCGCGAAGGCCAACGACGTCAAGCCGGGCTTGTTCAGCGCGAACTCGGACGGGGCCTGCCCGGCGTGCAACGGCGCTGGTGTCATCTACACCGAGCTCGGCTTCATGGAGACGTTCGCGACCACCTGCGAGGAGTGCGACGGGAAGCGCTTCCAGCCGGCCGTGCTCGAGTACACCTTCGGCGGCCGCAACATCGCCGAAGTCCTGGAGATGTCTGTGGCCGAGGCGGAGGAGTTCTTCGCCGAGGGTGAGGCGCGGACACCTGCGGTGCACAAGATCCTGCAGCGGATTGCCGACGTGGGGCTGGGTTATGTCAAGCTGGGGCAGCCGCTCACGACCCTGTCGGGAGGGGAGCGGCAGCGGCTCAAACTGGCGACGCACCTCGGTGAGAAGGGCGGGGTCCACGTCCTCGACGAGCCGACGACCGGTCTGCACCTGGCCGACGTGGACCAGCTGCTCGCGCTACTGGACCGGCTCGTCGACTCCGGCAAGTCGGTGGTCGTGATCGAGCACCACCAGGCCGTCATGGCGCATGCCGACTGGCTCATCGACCTCGGGCCGGGAGCCGGCCACGACGGCGGCCGCGTTGTTTTCGAGGGGACGCCGGCCGACCTGGTCGCCGAGCGCTCGACCCTGACCGGTCAGCACCTCGCCGACTACGTCGGGGGGTGAGCGAATGGCGCACGCGCGTGGTCCCGGTAGGAACGTCCTCATGCTCCAGACGAACTGGGCGTCATGGTGACCGCCACCGACTACGACGAGTTCGCGGTGGCCTACTCGGCGGAGAACGAGTCAAACCTGTTCAACGCGTACTACGAGCGACCCGCCATGCTCCGCCTCGCCGGCGACGTCTCGGGGCGACGCGTCCTCGACGCCGGGTGCGGCTCAGGGCCCCTGACGGCCGCCCTTGGCGACGGCGGCGCCGCGGTCACCGGCTTCGACGCGAGTGCCGCCATGGTCGACTTGGCGCGTCGGCGGCTGGGGGAGAACGCCGACCTGCGGGTGGCGGCCCTTGGCGCGCCGCTGCCGTTCGAGAACGCGGAGTTCGACGACGTCGTGGCATCGCTGGTCCTGCACTACCTGGAGGACTGGACCGGGCCCCTCGCCGAGCTGCGACGCGTGCTGAAACCGGGTGGGCGACTGCTCCTCTCGGTGAACCACCCCGTCATCTTCCCGGTGGTGTATCCGGAGTCCGACTACTTCGCCGTCACCAAGTACTCCGAGGACTACGTCATGGACGGCCGGACCGTGTGGCTGACCTTCTGGCACCGACCCCTGCACGCCATGAC
Source organism: Segeticoccus sp. (assembly GCA_035690725.1). Taxonomy (GTDB): domain Bacteria; phylum Actinomycetota; class Actinomycetes; order Actinomycetales; family Dermatophilaceae; genus DASSKF01. Next base: position 44,009 of record DASSKF010000133.1, on the reverse strand, counting down.
GGACGCCTTCACGGCTGCGGGGTTCCGCATCACGACCGTCAGCGAGCCAGCGCCGGCGCCGGACACGCCGTCAGAGCTGCTTCCGCCGGACCTCGAGGAGGACCGGTCGTTCCTGTGCTTCATCTTCTTCGTCCTGGAGGCGGTCTGAACGCGGGCCGCGGGTCGCCGGCAGGGGCCGTGAGCGTGGTGGTTGGAACGCCGATAATGCACATTATGTCAACCTAGCGCGAGAGAAGGACGGCTGGCTCCCGACCGGTTCGGCCTCTGAAGCATCGATACCACGCCTCGCGCGGGAGCCGGGGCGCCGAGCGTGCTCTCGGGTGACGCCGGGCCGGGTCTGTCTGCCACCCTCGGCACATGAGCGCGGGCGCACCACTCCCCTGTGCCGCCGGCGAGCCGACGGAACGGGTCGGCCCGGGCTGGGTGGTCCGGTTCAACCTGGCCTGGATCGGCGTGATGGTCGGCTTCTTCGGCCCGCTGCAGATCCTGCTGCCGAACAAGGTCGCAGGCATCGCCCCGAACGACAAGGAGTGGGTCCTCGGCCTGGTCACCTCGCTGGGCGCGGTCTTCTCCCTCGCCATGACGCCGGTGTGGGGAGCCGTCTCCGACCGCACCACCTCGCGTTTCGGCCGGCGCCTCCCGTGGGTGGTGGTCGGTGGCGTCTCCGGGGCGCTCTGCCTGCTCTTGGAGGGGGCCGCGCAGACGGTGCTGCTCATGGTGGTCGGCTGGTGCCTGGTCCAGGGGACGCTGAACGCCGCGTGGGCGGCCCTGTCGGCCGTCGTGCCCGACCAGGTCCCGACCGGTCAACGCGGCTCCGTCGCGGGCTGGCTCGGCCTCGCGCAGCTGCTCGGCGTGCTGTTGGCGGTGGGGCTGGCCACCGTCGTCTCGGGCGATGCCGGCTTCGTGCTCTGTGCTGTCGTGCTGCTCGTCGCCCTCCTCCCCTTCGTGCTCGGCCGCCAGGACACGGCCGTGCCGCCGGGCGCCGCACCGCCCTGGAGCTGGCGCGAGTTCGTGCGCGGCTTCTGGATCAGCCCGCGTCGCCACCCGGACTTCGGCTGGGCCTGGCTGACCCGGTTCCTGATGAACTTCGGCAACAGCACGGTCATGGTCTACCTGCTGTACTTCCTGCGGGACGCGCTCGATCGCCGCCACGCCGAGCTGGACGTCCTCATCATCGGTGCCGTCAACGCAGCGGGTGTCGTCACCGCGGTGGTCGTGGCGGGGCGGTGGTCGGACCGGCTCGGCCGCCGGAAGGTCTTCGTCACCGCCGCCGGACTCGTCATGGCCCTCGCCTCCTTCGTGCTGGCCGGGCTGCAGACCTGGACGGCGACCCTCGTCGTCGCCTACGTCCTGGGGATCGGCTTCGGCACCTACACGTCGGTCGACTTCGCCCTCATCACGCAGGTCCTGCCGAGGTCGACGGCGCGGGGCAAGGACATGGGGGTGCTCAACATCGCCAACGCACTGCCCCAGGTCGTGGCCCCGGCCATCGGGGCGGCTGTCATCACTAGTCTGGGCGGCTACCGGGGTCTGTTCGCCGTCGCCGGAGGCGTGGGCCTGCTCGGCGCCGCCCTGGTTCGTCGGATCTCGTCGGTCCAGTGAGGAAGGCAGGACAGTCAGATGACTGAGTTCCCCCAGCTGCCAGCGGGATTCGTCTTCGGTACGGCGACGGCCTCCTACCAGATCGAGGGCGCGGTCGACGTCGACGGTCGCGGACGCTCCATCTGGGACACGTTCTGCGCCGAGCCCGGCCGGGTCAAGAACGGCGAGACCGGAGACGTGGCCTGCGACCACTACCACCGGCACACCGAGGACGTGCGGATGATGGCCGAGTTGGGCATGGACGCCTACCGGTTCTCCATCGCGTGGCCGCGGATCCAGCCGAGCGGGCGGGGCGAGCCCAACCCGGGCGGCCTCGGCTTCTACGACCGGCTGGTCGACGAGCTGCTCGCGGCGGGCATCACCCCGGCGGCCACGCTCTACCACTGGGACCTCCCCCAGCCGCTGCAGGACGCCGGCGGGTGGCAGTCCCGGGAGACCGCACGTCGACTGGCCGACTACGCGGCGATCGTGGGCGAGCGCCTGGGTGACCGGGTCGGGATGTGGATGCCGGTCAACGAGCCGGTCATCCACACGATGCTCGGCCACGCCGTCGGCGTCCACGCGCCCGGCCTGGAGCTCGGAATCGGCGTCCTGCGCGTCGCCCACCACATCCTGCTCGGCCACGGCCTCGCGGTGCAGGCGCTGCGCGCGGCCGACTGCACCAGCATCGGCATCGCCTCCAACCACGCGCCGACCTGGGCGGCCTCGGACCATCCGCTGGACCGGGAGGCGGCCGACTTCTACGACGCGGTCTACAACCGGCTGTTCGCGGACCCGGTCCTGCTCGGCAGCTACCCGGACTGGCTCGCACAGATGCTGCCGGACGGGGCGGCCGACGACGTGGTCCACATCGCCACTCCCCTCGACTGGTACGGCATCAACTACTACCAGCCCGCCAAGGTGGGTGCGGTCGACGGGCACGAGCCGGACGCCTCCGTGGTCACCGGTGTGCCCCTGCCCGAGGGCCTGCCCTTCCAGCTGCGGCAGGTCACGGGCTACGCCACCACGGACCTCGGCTGGCCGATCGTGCCGGACGCCCTGCGCGAGGTGCTGGTCACCTTCCACGAGCGGTATGCCGACCGCCTCCCACCGCTCTACGTCACCGAGTCCGGCTGCTCCTTCCACGACACCGTGGACCCGGACGGGGCGGTGCACGACGAGCGACGGGTCGCCTACCACGCCGAGCACCTCGGGGCGGTGCTGGCCGCCCGCGAGGCCGGTGTGGACGTGCGCGGCTACTTCGCCTGGTCGCTGCTGGACAACTTCGAGTGGGCGGAGGGCTACCGGGAACGGTTCGGCCTGGTCCACGTCGACTTCGAGACCCAGCGGCGCACCCCGAAGGACTCCTACCGCTGGTTCCAGCGGCTCCTGGCGGGGCGCCGCTGACCGGCTGGACGGAACGGCCGGTGGAGCCCCGGCGCACGCCTCGCCGTCAGTCCAACCCGAACGCCACCAGCAGGTTCGGAGATCCTTTCGTGCCACGCAGGGGCGCCAGCCCCACCAGGCGCGAGGGCGCCGCAGCCAGTGAGGCGTGGGTGAGTCGCTGCCCGACCACGACGTGGTCGAGGCCCTTGGCGACGACCACGGTGAGGATGTGGTTGCCGGCGTGGCGGTCGTCCTCGTCGAAGGTGATGACGACTGCCAGGCGCCCGTCCCGGCCTGAGGCTCCCGAACGTGTCCCCAGCCGCAAAGTAGCCAGTGAGCGACTTCGTGCCCCGGTGTGGCGAGAACTGGAGCGGCATGGTCCGACTACCCACCGGTTGTCTCACTTGCCGACGCTGGTTCAGCTGGAGTCTCGCGAACGCGGCAGGTCTTGCTCGGGGTGGGCGAGGTGCCGGTAGATCGTGGGGCGGGTGACGCCAAACTCGGTGGCGATCTGAGCGACGGTGTAGGCGCGTTTGCCGTCGGGTCCGGTCTCTTCGTACATCGCTCGGTGCGCGGAGTGGTTCTCGAACACGATGACGAGCAGCTTCGCCACCCGGGACGGGGTCGACGCGACGCGGCCGGAGGGCGGCGACGCGGCGTGGGGCGAGGGGTGCGAGGCGACGTGGACCGAGGACGGTGAGCTCGGCTCCTCGGCCCCGGTGCCCGCGCCCCCACAGCCGGCGAGCAGCAGCAGGAGTCCGACAGCGGCGGCCAGGACCGCGCCGCGGCTGCCCCGCCGGGTCACTTCGTCGCCTGGGTCCTCGCTGTGGCCTTCTGCTCCTTCTTCCAGGCCCGGACCTTGTCCAGGGTGCCCTGGTCGACGACATCGGCGATCGACATGAAGGTCCCCTCCTGTGCGTAGGGACCGATCGCCTGGCGCCACCCCTCGGGGCGCACGCCGAGCTGCTTGCCGAGCAGGGCGGCGAAGATGCGCGCCTTGCGGTCACCGAAACCGGGCAGGGCCCGCAGCCGGGCGAGCACGTCCTCCCCGGAGGACGCGTCGGTCCAGATGCGCGTGGTGTCCCCGTCGTACTCCCCCTCGACCACCGACGCCAAGGCCTGGACCCGGGCCGCCATCGAGCGGCCGTAGCGGTGGATCGCCGGTGGTGTCGCGCACAGGTCGGCGAACTCGGCCGGGTCAGCCGCAGCCACTCGCCCCGGGTCCAAGGAACCGAACCGCTCGAGGATCTTGGCCGGGCCCTGGAAGGCGCGTTCCATCGGGAACTGTTGGTCCAGCAGCATGCCGACGATGAGTGCGAACGGGTCCCTGCTGAGCACCGCGTCGGCGTCCGGGTCCTGGGACAGGCACAGCTCGGGTGGCGAGGACGGCGAGGACGGCGAGGACGGCGAGGACGTGGCAGCCATACGCCGAGTCTAGGCGGGGGCTCCGCGTCACACCGGGGCCGCGGGCTCCTGCCTCGCGTAGGAGGCGAAGGTCTTGACGGCCGTGAAACCGACCGACTCGTCCAGCGCCCCGGACGGGCCGGGGCGGAAGGTACGCGACCCGACCAGGTCCGCCCAAGACTCCTCGCTGCGCGGAGCCGATCCCCAGTGGGTCGCGAAGGCGTCGTTGTGCGCCTGTCGGACCGCCTCCGACTGCTCGACCATGAACGGCTGGACCGGCTTCTGCGGCAACGGAATCCAGCAGGTCGCCGTCCCGCACGCCCCACGTGTCGCGCTCAGCGTCGACACCGCTCTCCCCCAGCTCCTCGGCCAGCTCCGCGGGCGCCTAGAACTCGTCGGTGCCGTCGACGACGGCGAGCAGGTTGGTCAACTCGGCCCACTGCCGCACGACGTCCGTGGCCAAGGGTCCCAGCGCATCTGCGCGTGGCTACCCGGGGACGACGAGCAGCTCGCGGGCCGTCAGCCGCAGGTCGACCGGGGCGCCCTCGGCGAGGGCGGCGGCGTCCGCGCCGTTCGCCTGCGCGAGGACCTCGTGCCCGTCCGCTGTCCGGGCCCAGACCCGGGTGATGGACCCCAGGAAGCTGACCCCGGACACCCGCCCGGTCCCGCCTGGCGCGGGGAGCACCTCCACCTGCTCGGGCCGCACGAGCGCGGAACCGGAGCCGGCGGCCACCGATCCCTCCCGGACGTCCACGGTCGTGCCGAGCACCGTGGTCTGGCCGTCCGCGACCCGGCACGGGATGCGGTTCATCAGCCCCACGAACTCGGCCACGAACTCCGTGGCCGGCGCGGTGTAGAGCTGCTCGGGCGCGGCGAGCTGCTCGAGCCGGCCCTGGCTCATGACGCCGACCCGGTCCGAGATCGACAGAGCCTCCTCCTGGTCGTGGGTGACGAAGAGGGTGGTGGTGCCGACCTCGAGCTGGACCCGCCGGATCTCGTCGCGCAGCTGGGCCCGCACCTTGGCGTCCAGCGCGGACAGCGGCTCGTCGAGGAGCAGCACCGAGGGCTGGATCGCGAGGGCCCGGGCGAGGGCGACCCGCTGCTGCTGGCCACCGGACAGCTGGTTGGCGAAGCGGTCCGCCTGCGTCGCCAGACCGACCAGGTCGAGCATCTCCCGGGCCCGGTCGGCACGCTTGGCCCGGTCGATGCGCCGCAGCTTCAGGCCGAACTCCACGTTCTGCTGTGCCGTCAGGTGTGGGAAGAGGCTGTAGGCCTGGAACACCATCCCCATGTCCCGGCGGTTGGCCGGCACGTGGGTGACGTCCCGGTCGCCCACGACCACCCGTCCGTCGTCCGGCTCGTCCAGGCCCGCCACGATCCGCAGCGCGGTGGTCTTGCCGCAGCCGGACGGGCCGAGCAGTGCGACCAGCTCACCGGGGTGGAGCACGAGGTCGAGGCCGTCGAGGGCGTGCACGTCGGCGAAGTACCGGTGCAGGCCCTCGATGCGCACCTCGACCCCATTGCGGGTCTGTGTCTGCGCCGACACGGTCATCGGTCGTCCCCTTCCGTCGCGGTCGTGGGCGTGCCGGTGGCCGGCAGCGGCTCGATCCCGGCGCGGCGGCTGCGCCGGCCCCGCCCCAGCAGGGACAGGAGCAGCAGCAGGACGAAGCCGAACACCAGCGCGGCGAGCGAGGCCGACACGGACACCTGGGCGTTGCTCTTGCCGAAGAAGGCGATGACCACCTGCAGCGTCTGGTAGTTCATCAGCGAGGCGAAGGTGTACTCCCCCAGCACGAGGGCCACCGAGATGAAGGCCGCCGACACCAGGGCGGACATGATGTTCGGCACGACCACCCGCACGATCACCGTGAACCACCCGGCACCGAGACTCCGTGCCGCCTCCGCCAAGGTGGTCAGGTCGATGGACGACAGCCCAGCATCCAGGGCACGGAAGGCGTAGGGCAGCACGAGCACGACGTAGGCGAACGCCAGCGTGAGCGCCGAGCCGCTGATCAGGTAGTTGACCCACGCGTAGACCGGGCGGATCCCCACGACGATCACCAGTGCCGGGATCGTCAGCGGCAGCAGTGAGAGGAACTCGACCAGCCGGGAGGCCCGGGGCACCCGCAACCGGACCCAGACCATCGTCGGAACGAGCAGGACCACCATGCCCACGACGGTCAGCACCGCGAGCTCCAGCGAGGTGATGATCGCCGCCGTGAGCTCGGGGTCCCGGACCAGCGCGACCCATGCAGCGCCGGTGCGCCCGCTACCGGTCAGGTTGCGGGTGCTGAAGTCGACCATCGACACCAGTGGCACCACGAAGAACAGTCCGAGGAGCACGAACGTGCCGATGCGGAACAGCCGCAGGTTGCGGGCCTTGCGCTGTCGTGGGGTGCTCATGCCATGCACCTCATCCGATCCACCTCACGACCGTCCCCTCACCGCAGCCACCGGGACGTGCGGCGGACCAGCAGGGCGTAGAGCGTCATGACGATCGCCACGACGACCACCATCTCCAGGGCCAGTGCATAGGCGAGGTTCTGCCGCCCGAGCAGGATCTCGCTGGTCAACGCCGCACGGATGAACAACGGGATGATCGGGTTGCCCTGGCTGACGAGCGCCGCCGCCGTCGCGTAGGAGGCGAACGCGTTGGCGAACAGCAGCAGCGTCGAGCCGAGGAAGGCGGGCCACAGCAGCGGCCCGCCGACGTGCCGCCAGAATTGCCACGTCGACGCCCCGAGGTTCTCGGCCGCCTCCCGCCACTGGGCCCGCATGCCGTCGAGGGCCGGCAGGAACACGATCACCATGAGCGGGATCTGGAAGTAGGTGTAGACGAGGATGATCCCCGGCACGTCGAACAGCCAGCCGCTGCCGAAGAGGTTCACGCCGGTGGTGTCCTGCACGAGCGTCGTGACGGCGCCCGAGAACCCGATGGTCGCGATGAAGGCGAAGGCGAGCATCACGCCACCGAACTGCGCCAGCACTCCGCAGATGCTCGTCACCGCACGCCGGAGCAGCCCGTCGGGGCGGCCGGTGACCACGGCATAGGCGAGCAGGGCGCCCAGCACCGCCCCGATGACCGCCGTGCTGGCCGAGACCACGAGGCTCTGCCGCAGCGCGTGCATCACCGAGCCGTCGCCGAGCGCCTCGATGTTGGCGAGGCTCGCGTGGCCGTTGTCCCGGAACGCCCCGACGGCGATGACGACCGTCGGGATGAACAGGAAGATGGTCAGGTACCCGAGGAAGGGCACCATCCCGAGCGCCGGCAGCAGCCGGCGGGCGTGTCCGCTCAACTCGTGACCTTGGACCAGTTCTTCGCCAGGTACTTCGCGTCCTTGTTGGTCTGCTCGTTCGTCGGGATGATCGGCTGGCCCGAAACCGGCGGCAGCTTGCCGAACGCCTTCTTGTCGATCGTGCCCTTCTGCTGCATGTCGTCGGCACGCACCGGCCGGGCTCCGCCGTTGAGGTACAGGTTCTGCCCCTCGTCGGAGAACAGGAACTCCTCCCACAGCCGCGCGGCCGCCGGGTGCGGGCCATCCGCGTTGATCGCCTGGAAGTAGTAGCCGCCGATCTGAGCGTTCTTCGGCACGACCACCTTCCAACCCGGCACCTTGTCCGACTCGGAGGCGTTCGTGTAGTCCCAGTCGATGACGACCGGCGTCTGCCCGGACTCGATCGTCGCGGGAGTCGGGTCGAGCGGCAGGAAGTTGCCGGCCTTCTTCAGCTTGACGAAGAAGTCGACGCCCGGTGCCACGTCGTCGGCACTGCCGCCGTTGGCGACAGAGGCCATGACCACGCCGCTGAACGCCGCCCCGGCCTGGGTCGGGTCACCGTTGAGCGCGACGCTGCCCTTGTACGCCGGCTTGAGCAGGTCGTTGACGTTCGTCACGTCGGGGACCTTCTTGGAGTTGTAGCCGATCGACATGATGCCGCCGTAGTCGTTGACCCACAGCCCCTTCGGGTCCTTGAACTGCTTGGCGACCGTGTCGAAGGTGGAGACCTGGTAGGGCGCGAACATGGACGTGTTGGCCAGCGCCACCGACTGGCCGAGGTCGAACACGTCGGGGGCCCGGTCGGTGCCCTTGAGCTGCTTGGCGGCGTTGATCTCGTCCTGGCTCGCGCCGTCCGGCTGGGCGGAGTTGACCTTGATCCCGTACTTGTCCTCGAACGTCTTGATGATGGTGCCGTAGTTGGCCCAGTCCGGCGGCAGCGCGATGACGTTGAGCTCGCCTTCGGCCTTGGCCGCCTTCACCAGGCCCTTCATGCCGCCGAAGTCGGCCGCCGAGGTGGCCTGCGCGGCATTGACGCCCCCGGAGCCGCCGCTCGACCCGGCGGTGCTGCCGCTGCCCGAGTTGCTGGGAGGCGCGCAGCCGGCGGCGACCGCGGCGGCCAGCGCGACGGTGACGGAGAGACTCAGGACGACACGGTGACGCGAGTTCATGGATGACCTCCGAGCAGGAGCCGCCCCAGCGGCGGCCGCCGGTCACACTGTAGAACCACCACGTCGTTACGTTGGGGAGCATGACCATTCCGATACACAACCTCAATGACGGCAGCACCCTCCCGGGGATCGGTTTCGGGACCTCCCCGCTGACCGGCGCGGACGCCCGGGACGCGGTCGCGGGCGCGCTCGAGGTCGGCTACCGGCTGATCGACACCGCGGTGAACTACGAGAACGAGCGCGACGTCGGCGCGGCCCTGCGCGAGTCCGGACTCCCCCGCGACCAGGTGCAGGTGACGAGCAAGATCCCCGGGCGCCACCACGGCTACGACGACGCGATCCGCTCGACCCACGAGTCCCTGGAGCGGCTCGGGCTGGACCACCTCGACCTGCACCTCGTGCACTGGCCCAACCCCAGCGTCGGAAAGTTCCACGAGGCCTGGCGGGCCCTGGTCGACCTGCAGCGGGAGGGGCTGGTCAGGAGCATCGGTGTCTCCAACTTCACCGAGCGGCACCTCGCCCGCATCATCGAGGACACCGGCGTGGTCCCGGCGGTCAACCAGCTCGAGCTGCACCCCTACTTCCCGCAGCAGGAGATGCGGCAGGTCGACGCCGGCCACGGCGTCCTCACCGAGGCGTGGAGCCCGCTCGGCAAGAGCCCGACCCCCTTCGAGGAGCCGGCCGTGGCCGACGCGGCGCGGGCCCACGGCGTGACCCCCGCCCAGGCGGTGCTGCGCTGGCACGTCCAGCTCGGCGCGCTGCCCATCCCCAAGTCCTCGAACCGCGAGCGGCAGCGGCAGAACCTCGACGTCTTCGGCTTCGAGCTCAGCGACGACGAGGTGTCCGCCATCAGCGCACTCGGACGCTCCGACGGCCGCCGCTTCGGCGGGGACCCGGACACCCACGAGGAGATGTGACGCCGGACCGGCGCGGTTCGGCTCGGCGCCCCTCAGCGGGCGGCGAGCGCCTGCCGGGCGGCCTGCGCCGCGCCGGCGCCGTAGCCACCGCCGAACAGCGCCGCGTGCACGAGCAGGGGGTGCAGCTGGTGCAGCGGCACCCGCTCGCGCCACCCGTCCGCGAGCGGCCACACCTGCTGGTATGCCGTGAGGACGGTGTCCAGCCCCGGCGCACCGAACAGCGCCAGCAGCGCGAGGTCGGTCTCCCGGTGGCCGCCGTGTGCTGCCGGGTCGACCAGCCAGGGGACGTCGCCGGCACCCCAGAGCACATTGCCGGACCACAGGTCCCCGTGGATCCGGGCCGGTGGCTCGGCCGGTCCGGCGAGGTCGCCGATCCGCTCCACGACCTGCTCCACCGCACGCACCTCACCGTCGTCCAGGGCGCCGCGGTCGCGCGCCAGCTGCAGGAACGGCTCGATCCGCCTCGCCGCGAAGAACGTCGGCCAGTCCTCGAACTCCCCCGCCTCGGTGGGCAGGGTGCCGATGTAGCCGCCGTCCGACGAGCCGAACGCGTCGGCTCCGGCCCGGTGCAGGGCCACCAGCCCCCGCCCCAGCGCCTCCGCGGCGGCCGCCGTGGGCCGGGTCTCCTCCACCCAGCCCAGGGCGAGCGCGTCCTCGTCCACGCCCAGGACCTCCGGCACGGCGACCGCTCCCGCCTTGCCCAGCCAGGCCAGCTCGGCCGCCTCGGTGGTGAAGAAGTCGTCGGGTGCGCCGGGACGGGTCTTGACGAGCACCTGGGTGCCGTCGGGCAGCCACGCGCGGGACGCCATACAGATGTCGCCGCCGGACACCGGCTGGAGGCGTGACGGGCGGCGGCCGAGCAACCGCTCGACCGCCGCCCCGTGGTCGGAGGTGTCCCGGCTCAGCCTGCGCTCCCGCCGAGCGAGTCGAGCAGCGTCTTGGTGAACGCGGGCAGGTCGTCCGGCTTGCGGCTGGTGATGAGGTTGCCGTCCCGCACGACCTCCTCGTCGACCCAGTCGCCACCGGCGTTGCGGATGTCGGTCTGCAGGCTCGGCCAGGAGGTGAGCCGCTTGCCGCGGACGACGTCGGCCTCGACGAGGGTCCAGGGGCCGTGGCAGATCACGGCCACCGGCTTGCCGGAGCTGACGAAGTCGCGGACGAAGCCGACCGCCTGCTGGTCCATCCGCAGGGCGTCCGGGTTGGCGACGCCGCCGGGCAGGACGAGGGCGTCGTAGTCGCCCGCCGACGCGTCCGCGACCGCCGTGTCGACGGGGAACGTCTCGGACTTGTCGAGGTGGTCGAAGGTCTGCACCTCGCCGGTCTTCGGGCTGAGCAGCACCGGCTGGTGGCCGGCGTCGCGGACGGCCGCCCACGGCTCGGTCAGCTCGACGCGCTCGGTGCCCTCCTGGGCGACCAGGAAGGCCACGGTCTTGGTCTCAGCAGTCATGCTGTCGAGCCTGCGACGGGCTGTCGGCCCTCGCAACCGCAGACCGGCTGCCCGGGCCGGGCAACCGGTGTCAGACGCTCAGTCCTCGACGACGGAGCTGACCGGTGTCGACAGGACGAGGCTGCGCGTGACCGTGCACAGTCGCTCGTGCGAGCGCCTCGCCGCGTCGGGCAGCACCTCCCGTGCCCGGTCGCCGTCCTCGCCCTCGGGGAACCGCACCCGGAAGGTGACCTCGATGCCGGACAGGTGGTTGCCGTGCTTGTCGCGCACCTTGTCGCCCTCGACGCGCACCTCGAAGGACTCCGGCTCGGCTCGGCGCGAGGTGAGGATGTCGACGTCGATCCCGCTGCAGCCGCCGGTCGCGGCGAGCAGCAGCTCGACCGGGGTGAAGTCGGCGTCCTCGCCCTGGCCGAACCGGATCGTGCCGCCGCGCGCGTTGACGGCCTCGAAGCGGCTCGGGCCGACGCGACGGAGGGTGACGGCGCGGCGGCTGTCGCGGGAGGCGTGCTGTGGCTCCATGCGCCTACCCTGCCAGAGTGACCAGCGCTCCCCCCGATCCATCTCGGCCGCCGACCGGCTCCCTGGTGCTGCTGCGGCACGGGGAGACCGAGTGGTCGTTGTCCGGCCGGCACACCGGACGGACCGACCTGCCGCTCACCGAGCACGGCGAGCAGGTGGCCGAGCAGACCGGTCCGCTGCTCGCCCGCTTCCGCTTCGCGCTCGTGCTGACCTCGCCGCTGCAGCGGGCCAGCCGGACCGCGGAGCTGGCCGGCCTCACCGGCGCCCGGGTCGACCAGGACCTGCTGGAGTGGGACTACGGCGGCTACGAGGGCCGCACCACCAAGGAGATCCGTGCCGAGCTCGGCCGGCCGTGGACGGTGTTCGAGGACGGAGTGGTCCCCGGCGACACCCCGGGCGAGACGGTCGAGGACGTGGCCGCGCGCGCCCGGCGGGTGGTCGACCGCGCGCTGCCGGTCATGCAGGACGGCGACGTGGCCCTGGTCGGGCACGGGCACTGCCTGCGGGTGCTGACCTCGGTGTTCCTGCGCCAGGAGCCCCGGTTCGGTGCCCAGCTCACGCTCAGCGCCGGCTCGGTGAGCGTGCTCGGCTTCCACCACGAGGCACCGGCGATCGTGAGCTGGAACCGCACCGCCTGCGTGTGACCGCTGGATGCCGCCCTCCTCGACGTTGGGTGGAACATCCGTGCTGTCATGACGACGCGCGGTTTCCACCCACGTCGGGCGGTCAGCGCCGGGTGCGGGTCCGCGGGGTCCTCACGACCGTGAGCTCGTCCCGGCGCGGCGTCGGCACCGCCGTCGGGGCGCCCGGCACCTCGGCCGCGGGCACTGGTCGGTCGTCGACCGGCCAGTCCCGGCCGCCCTCGTCCCCGAAGAGCGCCACGGCGCCGGCCTCGCCGGTGGAGAACCGGGGTCCGTAGCGCACCCCCTCGAACGAGGCGTCGGCGAACCCGCGCGCCCAGGCCTGCGGGACGGCATACGGCGTCATCGTCTCCAGCTCGCGGGTGACACCGAAGTCGCCGGCCACCCGGTCCTGCAGGTCGGCCAGCCGGTGCTCGCGCGGCGCCCGCAGCCGCGAGACGACGGCGTCCTCCAGCAGTGACGCCGGGACGAACGGCTCGGCTCCGAGCACGAGTCCGAGCCGCTCGCGCACGGCCACCAGGGCGTCGTCGGCCAGGTAGCAGGTGCCCCGCGGCGCGGTCAGGTCGAACCTCCCTCCCCTGTCGTTGCCGAACCACCACGGCCCCAGGTCCCTGCGGTGCGCCCGGAACAGGTCCTGCCGGTCGGACAGGCGGTGTGCCGGGAAGCCGGCCAGGTCGGTCCGCGGCGGCTGCTGTGCCACGTGCTCGCGTGCCGACACCACCTCAGCGGCCCCACCCGCGGGCGTCCGCCGCCGCGACCTCGCGCACGTGCTCCACCGCGGCGGCCGAGCTGCGGTGCACCACCAGGAAGTCCACCGCGCTGTGTCCCTCGAAGGCGTCACTCGGCGTGGTCAGCCAGACCGCGACCGCCCACCCCTCGGCCCCGGCCCGGGTCAGGTGTCCGATCGCGTCGACCACCCCGGCCCGCACCACCCCGTCACGGGCGAACTGCAGTGCCGGGTAGACGAGGTGCCCGTCGGCGGTGCGGCACGCCAGCAGTGTGCCGCGGCGGACCCGGTCGGCGAGCGCCTGCCGGCTGATCCCCAGCCAGGTGACCAGGCCGGCGGTGTCGTAGAACGGACCGAGCCGCTCGTCCCATGCATGCTGCGTCGGCAGCGCCGCGACCATCCGCTGGGCCAGCTCCTCGGTGTCACCGAGGTCGGCGATGCTGCGGCCCTGGGCGGCGAGCGCGCGTGCCCGCTGGGCCACCAGCTCCCCCACCCGATCGGTGAGCTCCCGGGTGCCGGCCCCGCGCGGCGGCGACGCGGGTGCCGCGCCCGAGCCGGTGTCGCTGGCTGCCGGTGCAGTGGGGGCCATGCCGGATCCTCCTGTCAAGCCCGTCAAGGGATGCATGAAGGATAACGCCGTCGACCGACAGGGTGTTCCCGCCGGTCCTCAGGGCAGGGACCAGGTGTGCACCGGCTCGTTGCTGTGCATCCCCTCCACGTAGCGGCGCAGCATCTCCTCCAGGGCGCCCCGGCGGTCGAGGCCCCGGTCCTCGAGCCGCTGCACCGCGTCCACCTGCCAGCTGGCGCCGTTGGTGCCCGTGATGCACCGCTGCTCGATCACCCCGAGGTAGCGGTCGCACACCGCGCCCGAGACGCCCCAGTCCTGCAGCCCCTCGCGCGCCAGCGGCAGCAGGTGTCGCAGCACCAGCTCGTCGGCGGACAGCTCCCCGTACCCCGGCCAGTACACCCGGGCCTCGATCCCCCGGCGGGCGCACTCGATGAAGTTGGCCTCGGCCGCGGCGAAGCTCATCTTGGTCCAGATCGGGCGATCGTTGAGGGCGAGCATGCGCAGGGCGCCGTAGTAGAAGGCGGCGTTGGCGAGGACGTCGACCATCGTCGGGCCGGCCGGCAGCACGCGGTTCTCCACCCGCAGGTGCGGGCGGCCGTGGACGATGTCGTAGATCGGCCGGTTCCAGCGGTAGACGGTGCCGTTGTGCAGGCGCAGCTCGGCGAGCACCGGCGCCTCCCCGCCCTCGAACGCGGCGACCGGGTCCTCCTCGGTGGTCTCCGGCAGCAGCGACGGGAAGTAGCGCACGTTCTCCTCGAACAGGTCGAAGATCGAGGTGATCCACCGCTCACCGAAGAAGACCCGCGGGCGGACCCCCTGGTTCTTCAGCTCGATCGAGCGCGTGTCGGTCGCCTGCGCGAACAGCTCGATCCGCGTCTCGGCCCACAGCCGCTTGCCGAAGAAGAACGGCGAGTTGGCGCCCAGCGCCAGCTGCGGCCCGACGAGCGCCTGCGCCGCGTTCCAGTAGTCTGCGAAGTCCTGGGGCGCGACCTGCAGGTGCAGCTGCACCGAGGTGCACGCGGACTCGGGGGCGATGGTGTCGGCATACGTGGCGAGCCGCTCCCCCGTCAGGCCCTCGATGTCGATGAACAGGTCCTCGCCGCGCGCGGTGAAGATCGCCTCGTTGAGCGCCGCGTAGCGGCGGTTGGCACTCATCCACTCGGTGGTGAAGTGCTCCTGCATCAGCGTCGGCAGTATGCCGATCGCCACGATGTGTGCCCCCGCTCCCCCGGCCTTCTCCTCGGCCGCGTTGAGGCTCTTGCGCAGGTCGGTCTCCAGGTCGAGGGCGGCGTCGCCCGGCAGCGGGCGCGGGTCGACGTTGAGCTCGATGTTGTACTGCCCCAGCTCGGTCTGGTAGCCGGGGTCGGCGATGTGCTCGAGGACCTCGGCGTTGGCCATCCGCGGCGCGAAGTCGGTGTCGACGAGGTTGAGCTCGATCTCCATCCCGGTGAGGGGACGCTCGAACTCGAAGCTGCTCGTGGTGAGCATGCGCTCAAACACGTCGAGGTCCTGACGGACCTTCTCGCGGTAGCGCTGGCGCTGCTCGCGCGTGTAGCCGGTGCCGCTGACCTCTTCGCCCATCGCGGGCCCTCCTGACTTGCCGACAGGACCGAGTGTGCAGGTCGTACGCGTCTATCGGGACCCAACCACACCTGTGGGTGCCTCGGCCAGAGGAACCCGCCACGCCGCGGCGCAATGCCGGGCCGTGTCGGTGGGCCCTCCTAACGTTCGGGGCATGCGGCTGCTCCACACCTCCGACTGGCACCTCGGGCGCTCCTTCCACCGGGTGGGGCTGCTCGAGGCGCAGGCGGCGTATGCCGACCACCTGGTCGAGGTGGTGCGCAGCGAGCGGGTCGACGCCGTCCTCGTCTCCGGCGACGTCTACGACCGGGCACTGCCGGCCCCCGACACCGTCGCGCTGCTGTCCGAGACGGTGCGCCGGTTGGTGGACGCGGGCACGCAGGTCGTGCTCTCCAGCGGCAACCACGACAGCGCCATCCGCCTCGGCTTCGCCTCCGAGCTGCTCGAGCGCGCCGGGCTGCACATCCGCACCCGCACCGACACGGTCGGTACGCCGGTGCTGCTGGAGGGCGTCGCGGTCTACCCGCTTCCCTACCTCGAGCCGGCAGCCGTGGCCGACGGTCTCGGGGCGACGGAGCGCACCCACGCGGGCGTGCTGCGCGCGGCGATGCAGCGGGTGGACACCGACCGGACGCAGCGGCCCGGCCCCTCGGTCGTCATGGCGCACGCGTTCGTCACCGGCGGCGCGAGCAGTGAGTCCGAGCGCGACATCGGCGTCGGCGGCGTGAGTGCCGTGCCGCCGGAGGTCTTCGGTGACGTCGACTACGTGGCGCTGGGGCACCTGCACGGCCCGCAGCGCATCGCCGAGGCCGTCCGCTACTCGGGCTCGCCGGTCGCCCTGTCCTTCAGCGAGGCCGACCACCCCAAGGGGTCCTGTCTGGTCGACGTGCAGCCCGGCACCGGCGACCGTCCGGCCCGAGTGGAGGTCGAGCACGTCCCGGCGCCGGTGTACAAGCCGCTCGCCAGGCTGCGCGGCACCCTCGAGGAGCTGCTCAGCGACGGCGCTCACGCGGCGGCCGAGTCGGCCTGGGTGGAGGCCACGCTCACCGACGCCCAGCGCCCGCGCGGCGCGATGGAGCGGCTCCGGAACCGCTTCCCCGGTTGCCTGTCGCTGCAGTTCGACGGTCCCACCCGGCTGGACTCCGCCCGGTCGTATGCCGCGCGCCTGCGCCACCGCTCCGACCTCGACGTCTGCTGCGACTTCCTCGAGCACGTGCGCTCGGTTGCCAACGCGAGCGACGCCGAGCGCCGGCTGCTCGCCACGGCGGTCGAGGAGTCGGCCCGGGAACGGGGCCGTCGCGAGGGTGAGGGCCAGGCGGTCGGTGCCCGGGGGCAGGGCGTCGCGTGAGACTGCACCGGCTGGAGGTGACCGCCTTCGGGCCGTTCGCCGGCACCGAGACGGTCGACTTCGACGCGCTCTCCGACGAGGGCCTGCACCTCATCCAGGGACCGACCGGGGCCGGCAAGAGCAGCATCCTCGACGCCGTCTGCTTCGCGCTCTTCGCGTCGGTCCCCCGCCACCGTGCCGGCAGGGGGGCGCTGCACAGCGACCACGCCGCCCCCGGTTCGGTGCCACAGGTCGTGCTGGAGTTCACTGCTGGGGGTCGCCGGCTGCGGCTGAGCCGTTCTCCCGAGTTCTCCCGGCCGAAGAAGCGCGGGACCGGCGAGACGAGGGAACAGCACCGCGTGCTGCTGCAGGAGTGGACCAGGGGGCAGTGGGTGGCCAAGGGCACCCGCGCCGACGAGGTCGGCCAGGTCATCGACGACGTCGTCGGCCTCGGTCTGGAGCAGTTCATGAAGGTCGTGCTCCTGCCCCAGGGCGAGTTCGCGGCGTTCCTGCGCGCCACCCCGGAGGACCGCCGCGGCCTGCTCGAGCGGCTCTTCGACACCAGCCGGTTCAGTGACGTCGAGCAGTGGCTCGCGCGCCGGCGCCGGGACTCCGGCGAGGACCTCGCGCGCATCCGGGAGCGGTTGGACCGACACCTGCAGCGGGTCGATGACGAGCTCGCCGGCCTCGGCGTCCTCGACGCCGCCAACGGCAGCGACACCAACCGCGACGACGCGGACGGGTCGTGGCCGGTCTGGTCCCAGATCGGGATCGACGAGGTCGAGCCCGAGCTGACGCGGGCGCGGAAGAGGGTGGACGAGCTGGCCACCCGGGCCCTCGTCGAGACCGAGGCGGCCGAGGCCGCGTTCGACACGGCCTCCCGGACCGCGGAGCAGGGCCGTCGGACCGCGACGCTGCAACGCGAGGGCCGTTCCGCGCGGGCCGAGCTCGACGCGGTCAACGCGCGCGCGTCGCACGTCGCCCGCCAACGGCAGCGGCTGGAACGTGCGCTGCGTGCCGGTCAGGTCCGGCCCCACCTGGACGCAGTCGACCGTGCGTGCGACGACCAGGACCGGCTGGCCCGGGAGGCGGCGACCGCACGGGTCGCGGCAGCCGGACACTGTGGCGAGGTCCGCGTCCCCGAGCAGGTCACCGCTGCCGACGCGCGGTCCCTGGCCGACTCGGTTCGCGACGCCACGGCCACGCTCGTCCGCGCCCGGGAGGCGCTGCACCGCGGCGAGACGGCTCGGGTCGAGGGGCGGGAGTCCCGCAAGCAGGCCGACAGGATCACCGGTGAGGTCGAGGAGCTGCGTGTCGCCCGCCACCGCGCCGACGCCGAGCGAGCCTCGACCGAGGCGAGAGTGGCCGAGCTCGTCGACACCGCGGCGCGGCAGGACGCGCGGCAGCACGAGGTGCGCCGCCTGGAGCGGGCCCACCGGTTGCGACAGCAGCTCGAGGACGACGAGCAGCGCCTGTCGGCGCTGTCGGTCGAGAGCGAGGCGTGCACCCGGGCGTGGCGGGAGGCGGAGGAGCACGTCCTCGCCCTGCGTCGAGCCAGGCTCGACGACATCGCCGGCGAGCTCGGCGAGCAGCTGGAAGACGGCAGCGCCTGCCCCGTCTGCGGCTCCCGGGAGCACCCTCGGCCGGCTGGCCGCGCCCTGACCGACGTGGACACCAGCGACGCCGGCGTCGGGGCTGCCGAGGAGCTCGCCGGCTCCGCACGGGTCCGGCACGAGGAGGCGCAGCGTGCCCTGACGACCGCGCGAGCTCGCCGCGACGGGCAGGCCGATGCGCTTCACGAGGCCCTCGCGGCGACCGAGGGATCGCCCCGGCTGGAGCTCGAGGAGCTGCCCGCGGCCCTGACGGAGGCACGCCTGCAGCTCACCGCGGCTGCGGACGCCGCACGGCAACTCCCCGAGGTGCGGTCCGGCCTGGACGCCCTCGTCGAGACGGCGGAGCAGGCGGCCCTCCGGATGAACACGCTGCACGAGGAGCGGGCCGCGGCACGGTCCCGCGCCGAGACCGCCGAGGCCGACGAGCAGGCGCAGCAGCAGCTCCTCGAGCAGCTTCTCAGCACCCACGCCTCCGAATGCGCCTGCGGCCGCGACACGTCCGGCGACCCGGACGCTGAGGGCGAGGTGGATGAGGGGGCCGACAAGCTGTCCGCCACGCATCGTCGCTGGGACGTCGACGAGGTCGCTGCGGCCCACCAGCGGGCCAGGGAGGGGCTCGACGCCCTGGCCACGCTGCTCCGGGACCGCGATGCCGCGGCCGCGCGCCTGGCCACCGCACGCGAGCAGCGCGACCGTGCGCTCCACGAGCAGGACTTCACCAGCCCCGAGCAGGCCCGGGAGGCTGCGCTTCCCGAGGCGGAGGTGGTCGCCGTGCAGCAGGAGGTCGACGACCACGCACGGCGCCGGGTGACCGCGCAGGCGCAGCTCGACCGACCCGAGGTCGGTGCGGCGCTGACGGCCGACGAGCCGGACCTGGACGCACTGACCGTCGTCCTGCAGCAGGCCCGGGAGCGCCAGCGGACCGCCCACCAGGCGGACTCGCACCATGGGCGCGCCGTCAAGGCTCTGGCCCGGCTGGCCGGTGAGCTGCACGAGACGCTGGGCCGGCTCGGACCGGCCGAGGCCGAGCACCAGCTCCTGGCCGAGCTCGCGGACTGCGTCGCCGGCACCAGCCAGGACAACACGTTGCGGATGCGGCTCTCCTCCTACGTGCTCGCCGCCCGGCTCGAGGAGGTGGCGCGCTACGCCAACGAGCGGCTGGCGGTGATGAGCGAGGGCCGCTACAGCCTCCAGCACTCCGACGCCAAAGCGGCACGCGGGGCCCGCGGCGGTCTCGGGCTGACCGTCACCGACGCATGGACGGGCGTCGCCCGCGACACGGTGAGCCTGTCCGGTGGTGAGTCCTTCATGGCCGCACTGTCCCTCGCGCTCGGCCTCGGCGACGCGGTCCGCGCGGAGGCCGGCGGGCTGGACCTGCAGACGCTGTTCATCGACGAGGGCTTCGGCAGCCTCGACGAGGAGAGCCTGGAGCAGGTGATCGGCGTGCTCGACGACCTGCGCGAGGGTGGCCGGACCATCGGTGTCGTCAGCCACGTCGCCGAGCTCCGGCAGCGGATCCGGACCCAAGTCCTCGTCAGCAAGACGACCGCCGGGTCCCACATCGCGCTCAACCGCAGCGTCGACGACGAGCCGGCGGCCTGAGGGCCACCGCGTGGCACCAGGTTTGGCGCGGGTTCAGTGCCCGCGGAAGTACAGGTTCCCGCCGAACTTCGTGGTCAGCTCCTCGGGCGCCGTGCTCGGGAGTTGCTGGAGTCCCAGCTTCTCGAACAGCAGGTAGCACAAGGGGCCCACCGGCGCGAGCACCAGGACGAGAATCGCCCACTGCCACCTGCGCAGGAAGGCGGGGTGGGAGCCGCGGGCAAGGTCGTACCAGCACCACACGACCAAGCACGCGCCGATCAGCATGCCTATCGCCGGAAGCACCATGTTGCCCTCCTTCCCACCGCCGAGTCGACGGCCGGCAGGGCCGTGACACCGCGGACGGCCCCACTCTATCCGGTTCACGCGCGCCAGGCGGGTCTCGCGATTGCCCGTCTCACCGCTCAGTGCCCCGGAACGCTCACCGCTCAGTGCCCCCGGAACGCCTCCTCGAGCCACCAGGACGGCTCGTCGCCGACGACCTTGGCGTCGATCAACAGCGGGGTGTCCCGGGGTCCGTCCAGCCAGACGCGGACCGGTTCGAGGTCCTGTGCGCCGCGCACGGTGACCGCGGTGAAGCCGTAACCGCGGGCGACGGCGGCGATGTCGGTGTCGGGGAAGGTCACCGTGTCCATCGGGTGGTTTCCCGAGGCGAAGTGGTGCACCTCGGCACCGTAGGCGTCGTCGTTGTAGACGACCACGACCATGGGCAGGCCGAGCCGGCGGACGGTGTCGAGCTCGGCGGCGCCCATCAGCGCACCCCCGTCGCCCACAGCTGCCACCGGGAGCCGGTCCGGCCGGGACAGTGCCGCTCCCACGGCCGTGGCCAGGCCCAGGCCGATCGACTGGAACGCCTGGGTGAAGCAGAAGCCCTGCTCGTCCGGGACGGACAGGAACATGCTGGGGTAGCCCATGAAGTTGCCCGAGTCGACCGCCACCACCCGCTCGCGCGGCAGCAGGTCGTCGAGCGCGATGGTGAGCGTGCGCGGGTCGATGCGGCCCGCCGCTGAGGTGTCCTCGACGGGGACGTCGCGCCAGGCCGGCGAGGCGCCCAGTCGCTCCCGGACCTGCTCGGACCGATAGCCGTATGCCGTGTGCCCACCGAGGGCGTCCAGCGCGGCGGCGGCCGTCCGCGTCACGTCCCCGACCACACCGAAGGCCAGGTCCCGGTGCGCACCCAGCGCCTCGGCGGTGTCGTCGACCTGCACGACCGTGGTGGCAGCACCGATCAGGGCGCCGTGCCGCATCGTCCACATGGTGAGGGAACAGCCCCACCCGACGATGAGGTCGGCGTCACCGATGAGCTCGGCGGCCAGCGGTGAGGAGAACCCGCCCGAGACGTCCAACGACCACGGCTGGTCGTGGAACAGGCCCTTGGCCACCGCGGAGGTCGCCAGCAGGGCTCCGGTGGCCTCGGCCAGCGCGAGGAGCGCGTCCCGGGCGGCCGGGCTGCGCGCCCCGCGCCCGGCGACGAAGACCGGCCGCTCGGCCTCGCGGAGTGCTGCCACGAGTCGCGCGACGTCGGCTGCGGACGGCTCGAGTGGTGCCGGGGCCGCCGGCAGGTCCGGCACCGGCCCGTCAGGTGCCTCCGCGGACTGGACCTCCAGCGGCAGATTGAGCACGATCGTGCGGCGCCGGTGGACCGCGGTGGCGACGGCCGCGACCGCCTGCTGCACGGCATACGTCGGGTCGTCGATCCGGAGGGGCACCGCGCCGACGGACCGGGCGAGCGACTCCTGGTCGACGTGGAAGTTGGACAGCGGCGCGGTGGCCTCGGCGGCGACCACGACCAGCGGGGTACGGGACTTCGCCGCTTCGGTGATGCCGGTCATCGCGTTGGTGAGCCCGCAGCCCTGGTGCACGGTGAGGGCGGCGGGGCTGCCGGAGTTCCGGGCGTAGGCGTCGGCCATGGTGGCGCCGCCCCCCTCGTGCCGGGCGGCGACGAAGCGGGCACCGGCCGCCACCATCGCGTTGGTGACGTGGAAGTTGCCCGACCCGACCACCCCGAAGACGTGGTCGACCCCCGAGGCGACCAGC
The DNA here is from genome assembly GCA_035690725.1 of Segeticoccus sp. Lineage (GTDB taxonomy): Bacteria > Actinomycetota > Actinomycetes > Actinomycetales > Dermatophilaceae > DASSKF01. Next base: position 22,218 of record DASSKF010000133.1, on the reverse strand, counting down.
GCCCGACCCACCGCCTCCGCGACCAGCACCGGACCACCCCCGGCTCAGCGCTCGACGAGCGCGACCACCCGCGCCGGCGAGCCGGACCCGCCCACGATCTTCAACGGGGTGGCGATGACGACGGAGCCGGTCGGCGGGAGCTGGTCCAGGTTCTGCAGCTGGGCGAGGCCGTACTTGTTGTTGCCCATCAGGAACGAGTGGCACGGGAAGACCGGATCGAAGGAGTGGGCGGCTCCCGCGTCGGTGCCGACGGTCTCGACCCCGATGCCCTGCAGCGGCGACTCCTCGGCGACCCAGCGGGCACAGTCAGCGGACATCCCGGGACTGGTGGGTCCGGTCTCGGTGTGGTTGATCATCTCCTCCTGGGTGGTCCGTGCCGACCAGCCCGTGCGGCACAGCAACCAGCCACCCTCGGGAAGCCCGCCGTGCTCGGCGGCGAACGCCTCCACGTGTTTCCGCTCGATCAGGAAGTCGGGGTCGTCGGTCACCTGCTCGGTCACGTCAAGCACCACGGCCGGTGCGACGAAGGCACCCGCCGGGACCGACGCGATGTCGACCAGGTCCTTGCCGGTCACCCAGTGGTTCGGTGCGTCGAAGTGGGTCCCGGTGTGCTCGCCGGTGTGGAAGTTGTTCCAGTACCAGGCCGGGCCGCGGTCGTCATACCGACTGATCTCCTCGAGCTCGAAGGCGGCGGTCTGGCCGAACTCCGGCGGCAGCTCGAGCAACGGCGTCTGCGAGCTCAGCGGCGCGCTGAGGTCGACGACCTGCACGCCTCCGGACGACAACGCGGCGGTCAGCTCTGCCAGGACGGACATGGCTCTCCTTCGCCCGGGGTCGAGCCCGGAAGGGACGACCGACAGCGGTCGGGGTGGGAAACGATGGTGGTCGAGACGCTATGGGGCGTTCGCGGACGGCACAAGACCCGTGCCGGCCGGCGACGACGACGACGGATCGGGAACCTCCCCCGGAGTTTTGTGGCAGGTTGTCGTATCGACGGACTCCCCTTCGTGGTGGGGGTGAGGGCGGTCGACGGGACCGCCCGGAGCCGAGGAGAAGTGAGATGACGCACTACCTGCTGACGGTGCACGGCCCCTCCGTGATGGGCGAGTTCGGCAACTACGGCTCGAAGGAGGAGATGGAGGCGGCGTTCGCCGCGACCGGCGTCTTCAACGACCGGCTGCACACCGAGGGCTACTGGGTCTTCGCCGGTGGGCTCGAGCCGGCCTCGACGGCGACCGTCGTCGATGGCCGGGGTGAGGCTCCGGTGACCACCGACGGCCCCTACCTCGAGACCAAGGAGGTCATCGGGGGCTTCTGGGTGATCGACGCGCCCGACCTCGACGTGGCGCTCAGGCTCGCGGCCGAGGGGTCCAGGGCGTGCCGGGGCAAGGTCGAGGTCCGCCCGTTCGGTGGCCTCGCCTGAGCCGAGCCACGAGCGATCGATGCAGGGCGAGAGGGCGGCCGTCGAGCGGGTCTTCCGCGAGGAGTACGGCCGCCTGATCGCGTCCTTGGTCCGTCGCTTCGGAGACATCGATCTCGCCGAGGAGGCGGCCGGCGAGGCCCTGGTGACCGCCCTGGAGAAGTGGCCGGAGTCCGGTGTCCCTCCCAACCCCGGTGGCTGGCTCACGACCACCGCGGGCAACCGCGCGATCGACCGGATCCGGCGGGAGAAGCAGCGCAGCGCCAAGCACCAGGCGGCAGCCCGGATGGACGACCAGACGCCCCACGAGCCGACCGGACCGGTCGAGGACGACCGGTTGCGGCTGCTGTTCACGTGCTGCCACCCGGCGCTGGCACCGGAGGCACGGATCGCGCTGACACTCCGGCTCCTCGGCGGGCTGACCGTGCCCGAGATCGCACGGGCCTTTCTCGTGCCCGAGACCACGATGGCGCAGCGGATCACCCGGGCGAAGCGGAAGATCGCCGCGGCTAAGGTGCCCTACCGGGTGCCGGAGGCCGCCGACCTGCCCGGGCGGCTCGGCGGGGTGCTGACGGTGCTGTTCCTCGTGTTCAACGAGGGCTACCTCGCCACCGGTGATGGCGAGCCCGTTCGCGCCGAGCTCACGGTCGAGGCGATCCGGCTGACGCGAGTCCTCCACCAGCTGCTCCCTTCCGAGCCGGAGGTGGCCGGCCTGCTCGCGTTGATGCTGCTCACCGAAGCCCGGCGAGATGCCCGGGTGCGGAACGGGCAGCTGGTCCCGCTCGAGGAGCAGGACCGCGCCGGCTGGGACCGCTCGCTGATCGTCGAGGGTCACCACCTGGTCCGGGAGTGCCTGGCGACCAACCGACCCGGCCGCTACCAGGTGCTCGCGGCCATCAACGCGGTCCACACCGACGCGTCCTCGGCCCTCGACACGGACTGGTCCCAGGTGGTCGCCCTGTACGACCAGCTGGCCCGGCTCGACCCGTCACCGATCGTCGCGCTGAACCGTGCTGTCGCGGTGGCCGAGCTCGACGGCCCCGAGGTCGCCCTCACCCTGGTCGATGGACTGACCCTCACCGGCTACCACGCGTGGCATGCCACCCGTGGCGCCCTGCTCCGCAGGCTCGGCCGGAGCGCCGAGGCGAAGGAGGCGTATGACGCCGCGATCGCGGCCACCCGGAACTCGGCCGAGCGCGCGTACCTGGGCAGGAAGCGCGCCGAGTTGACCTGAGCACCCGATGGATGGAGGACCACGATGTCCGATTCACGACTGGTCACGACCTGCTGCATCGCCGGTGGTGGTCCGGCCGGCGTCATGCTGGGGCTGCTCCTGGCCAGAGCCGGGGTCGACGTCATTGTGCTGGAGAAGCACACCGACTTCTTCAGGGACTTCCGGGGGGACACGATCCACCCGTCGACCATCGACCTGATCGACCAGCTCGGCCTCCGAGCGCGGTTCGACGCCGTTCCGCAGAGCGCGATCCACACCCTCGACGTCGTCGTCAACGGCAATCGCCTGACGCCGGTCGACTTCGCCCACCTGCCGGGTAGGAACCAGTCCATCGCGCTCCTGCCCCAGTGGGACTTCCTCTCCTTCCTCGCCGACGAGGCGGCGCGGTATCCCACGTTCCGGCTGATGATGGGTGCCGAGGCGACCGGCATCCTCCGCGACGGAGACGCGGTGCGCGGAGTCACCGTCACCACGCAGGACGGCCCGGTCGAGATCGAGGCCCTGCTCACCGTGGCGGCCGACGGCCGTGACTCGACCGTGCGGCGCGCGGCGGGCCTGGAACCGACGGACTACGGCGTGGCGGTCGACGTGTTGTGGTTTCGTCTGCCGAGGACGACGGTGAACCCGCCCGACACGCTCGCCTACCTCGATGCCGAGTCCATGGTCATCACCATCCCGCGCAAGGAGTACTACCAGGCGGGAATGCTGATCCCCAAGGGCGGCTACCCGGCGATGCAGGCCGCCGGGATCGAGGCGTTTCGCGCTCGCATCGTGCGCGTCGCCCCTTTCCTGGACGAGGTCGTCGGTTCCGTCACCGACTGGAACCAGGTCAAGCTCCTCACCGTGCAGGTCAACCGGCTCAGCCGCTGGTGGCAGCCGGGGTTGCTGTGCATCGGCGACGCGGCCCACGCCATGTCCCCCGCATTCGGAGTGGGGGTCAACTATGCGATCCAGGACGCGGTCGCCGCCGCGAACATCCTGGTCGATCGGTTGCGCAGCCTTGCCGTCGACACCGCGGACCTCGAACGGGTGCAGACGCGCCGCCTGGCACCGGTCAGGCGCATGCAGCCCCTCCAGCTGCGCCTCCATGCGATGATCGCCAAGCCCGGTGGCGGCGGGTTCCTGGCGAATCCGATGCCGTGGTGGCAACGGGCCGGCGCGGCCGCTGCCCTGCCCGTCCTCCGACGGGTGACGGCACGCCTCGTCGGCCGTGGCTTCCGGCCGGAAGTGATTGAGCCGCAACTGGACCCGCGCTAGAAGGTAGGGTCCAGGGATGACGTCGAACCTCGCCGCCCTCACCGTCGACGCGCAGGAGCCGCAGCGCCTGGGCGAGTTCTGGGCGGGTGTCCTGGACCGGAAGGTGATCGACGACCAGGACGGTGTCGTCGTTCTCCTCCCGACCGGACAGCCGGAGTTTCGGATCGAGTTCGCACCCAGCGACGAGCCGAGGCGCGAACCCAACCAGATGCACTTCGACCTGACGTCCACCTCGTACGCCGACCAGCGGGAGACCGTGGAGCGGGCGCTGGAGCTCGGTGCCCGACACCTCGACGTCGGTCAGCTGCCTGAGGAAGAGCACGTGGTGCTGGCCGACCCCGAGGGCAACGAGTTCTGCGTGATCCCGCCGGGCAACAGGTTCCTCGCCGACACCGGACGCATCGGCGCCCTTGCGGGTGACGGGACGCGGGCCGTCGGCCACTTCTGGAGCAAGGCACTGGCGTGGCCGCTGGTCTGGGACCAAGACGAGGAGACGGCGATCCAGTCGCCGTCAGGCGGAACCAAACTCACCTGGGGCGGCCCCCCGGTCCGGACCAGGCTCGGCAAGAACCGCCTGCACCTGGACATCGCTCCGCCGCCCGAGGTGGACCAGGAGGCCGAGGTCGAGCGGCTCGTCGCACTCGGCGCCAGCCGGCTCGACATCGGCCAGGGTGACGTCAGCTGGGTGGTCATGGCCGACCCCGGCGGCAACGAGTTCTGCGTCCTGACCCCTCGGTAGGCGGCGTCGGCTCACGACGCCGCCGGTGATCCCATCAGCGCGCGGACGTCCGGAGGACCTTGTCCATCGACTTGCCCTTGGCCAGCTCGTCCACCAGCTTGTCGAGGTAGCGGATCTTCTGCATCAGCGGGTCCTCGACGTCCTCCACGCGCACGCCACACACCGAGCCGGTGATCAACGATGCGCTCGGGTTGAGCGAGGCGGCGGCGAAGAAGTCCTCGAAGGTGGTGCCGGTCTCCAGGTGGCTGTTCAGGACCGGCTCGTCGAAACCGGTCAGCCACCGGATCACCTCGTCGAGCTCCGCCTTCGTGCGCCCCTTCTTCTCGACCTTCCTGAGGTAGTGCGGGTAGACGGACGCGACGCTCGTCGTGAAGACTCTGCTCACTCGCGCGAGGGTAGTCGCTCCGCGTCGGCGTGGGCGCCCTCGCCGTCGAGCGGGCCGGGCGCTGTCTCGATGCCAGTGCCTGCGGTCGGCGCGAGCAGCACCTCGAGGATCTCGCCCACCGCGACCTCGTCCAGCCCTTCCCGCCGGAGCGGGAGCGTCGGGTGCAGCTGGTAGAAGTTGCGGCTCCCCACTCGCCGACGGGTCAGGTAGCCGCCCTCCACGAGCTCGGTCACGAGCCGGTGTGCGGCCCGTTCGCGGACCCCGACGCAGTCGGCGATCTCGACGATCCGGATGCCGGGGCGCTGCGCGACGCAGTAGAGGACGTGCATGTGGTTGGTCAGGAATCCCCACTCGGCCATGCTGCCTACTTTAGCCTGCATGAAACGACATGTTCCGCTTGACATGTCTAGGGCGGTCGCAATACGGTCTGGACCGGATCAGCAGGCGAACGACCACGACCACAGCGAGTCGCGCACCGATCCATCCCGAAGGAGTCGGGCTCATGGAACGACAGAACCCTTACCCGTTGGCCCTCGAGGGCGACCTGGCACCGCACCTGAGCCGTTGGCTGTGGCTCGTGAAGTGGCTGTTGCTGATCCCCCACGCGATCGTGCTCGTCTTCCTGTGGATCGCGTTCCTCGTGCTCACGGTGGTCGCGTTCTTCGCGATCCTCGTGACCGGTCACTACCCGGCTGCGATCTTCGACTTCAACGTCGGTGTGCTGCGCTGGACCTGGCGGGTCAGCTACTACTCGTACAGCGCGCTCGGCACCGACCGCTACCCACCGTTCACCCTCGCCGACGACCCCACCTACCCGGCACGGCTGTCCGTGGAGCGCCCACCGTCGCTCTCGCGGGGGCTCGTGCTCGTGAAGTGGTGGCTGCTCGCGCTGCCGCACTACCTGGTCATCGGCGTCTTCACCGGAGGTGCGTTCGCCGGCTACGACCAGGCCAGGGACGGCGACGCCTGGGCCTACGGCGGCGGGCTCATCGGGCTGCTGGTCTGCATCGCCGGCTTGGTCCTGCTCTTCGCCGGACGCTACCCGCGCGGCCTCTACGACCTCGTGATGGGCATGAACCGCTGGGTCTTCCGGGTCAACGCCTACGCCGCGCTCATGACCGACCAGTACCCGCCGTTCCGCCTCGACATGGGTGACCACGAGCCTCCCACCGGGGAGGCCCCGGCCGGGATCGAGCCGCAGCCGCTCCCCGCGGGCTGACCCCTCCCCGGGCGCCCGCCAGCCTCTCCACCCGCCACGCCTGGTCCGACAGCCACGCCTGGTCCACCCTGTCCACCACGGGAGCACCCATGTCCACCAAGACGCACGACACCCGAGCCGCCGCCACCGAGCCGCCCAGCTCCGCGCCCCGGATGGACCCGATGCGGCGGATCTCGCTGACCGCGGGCGTGCTGTACCTGATCACGTTCGTGTCCATCCCCACCCTCGCGCTGTACCGGCCCGTGAAGAACGACGTCGGCACCTTCGTTCTGGGCGCAGGCACCGACACCGGCGTCCTGTGGGGGTGCCTGTCCGAGGTCGTCGTGGGCCTGGCCGGCATCGGCACCGCCGTGGTGCTGTACCCGGTGGCCAAGCGGGTCAGCCAGATTGCCGCGCTGGGGTTCGTCACCGCCCGAGTCCTGGAGGCCAGCCTCATCTTCGTCGGCGTCACCAGCATGCTCACGATCCTCAGCCTGCGTGACGAGGTCACCGGGACCGGCGTCGGAGCGGCCACCATCGTGACCACCGGCCACACCCTCGTCGCCGGGTACAACTGGACGTTCCTCCTCTCGCAGAGCCTCATGCCGGTGGCCAACGACCTGTTCCTCGGTTACGTGCTCTACCGGTCCCGGCTCGTCCCCCGGGTCCTGCCCGTGATCGCCTTCGTGGGAGCGCCCCTGCTGCTCGCGTCGGACGTGGCGATCTTCTTCGGTGCCTACGCGCAGGTGTCGTCGGTCGCCGCGCTCGCCGCCCTCCCCGTCGCCGTGTTCGAGCTCTCCCTCGGCGTCTGGCTGGTCGTCAAGGGCTTCCGGCCGGTCCCGAACGCCTCCCATCAGTCCCCCACGCCGACCGCTCAGGCCGCCCTCCCGGTCGCCTGATCCGCGACGACCGCCCCGCACTGGAGGAGCCATGTCTCTCAGCACCTTCGCGCCACCCACGCCCCGCACCCAGCTGTCGGTGCCCCGGCTCCACCTGATGCGCGCCGGCTACCTGCTCATGGGTGTCGGCCTCGTCCTGGTGAAGTGGCCGCTCCTCCCGCAGGCCCGCGACCTGCCGGTCTACGAAGGCGTCACGCTGTGCCTGCTCACGGCCATGTCGCTGCTGGCCTTCCTCGGCGTACGCCACCCCGTGAAGCTGTTGCCCGTGCTGCTCTTCGAGTCGGCCTGGAAGCTGCTGTGGCTCGGGCTGGTCGCCGTGCCGACGGCCGTCTCCGGCGACCTCGGCCCGGTCATGACCGACATCATGGTCAACTGCTCCCTGGTCGTCGTCATCCTCGCGGTCACCCCGTGGCCCTACGTCTGGCGGACATACGTGCGCGCTGCCGGGGACCCGTGGCGCTGACGCCGGGGCGGTGGGATCGTCACTCGCCGAGCAGGGTTCCGAGCGGGCCGAGGTCGAGGTCCAGGTCCTCGGGGCTCAGGTCGAACTGCTCCCGCAGCCGGGTCATCGCCCCTTCCAGCCGCATCAGGGCCGTTCCCAGCTCCTCGACCTGCTCGTCGGTGAGGTCACCGAGGTCCACCCGGCGCAGGGCCTGCCGCTCCATCAGCTGCCGGACGAGCTCGACGATGGTGAGCACGAGCTTCAGCAGGTCCCGCTCGACCGAGTCCTTGTCGGTCTCCAGTCGTTCGGGCAGGGCGCGGTGGTCCATCAGCGCCCTCCCCGCAACAGCTCGGGCCGGATGGAGGAGATGATCGCCGCCAGCCGGACTTCGACCAAGTCGATGCCGGCGATCGAGATGGTGACGTCGCCGGTGAGCACGACCCCGACGCCGAGCAGCCGGTCCAGCAGGTCCACGAGCGCGATCGGCTCTGTCGGCCGGTGCTCGGCCGCCTGCGCCACCGCGGTCTGCACGGGGTCCATCAGCCGGCCTCCAGCGTGGCGAACGAGTACGGCGGCCACGGCCCCTGCACCTCGATGCGCAGCCCTGGGTGGTCCGCGGCCAGTCCCCCGACGATGTCCCGGAACTCGGACGCGCGGGCGTCGTCGACCAGGTAGGCACCGTTCAGCACCATCTGCCCGTCATGGCCGCTCAGCCGCGGGTCCTGCGGCGGCAGCCGGCGGCTGGCGGCCGTCTGCCGGCCGACACCCTCGTGCAGGGCCTCCGCCGCGACGGACGCGGAGCGGGCGTCCTGCTCCTGCTGCGTCCGCTCCCGTCGCCGACGCTGCAGGTATGCCGTGCCCGTCTCCTCGCTGCCGGACGCCTCGCCTGCCTGTGCCGGATCGGTGGAGGAGGCTGCCGGGGAGTAGGCCTTCACGCTCCACTCGTGGCGTCCGTCGATGCGTCGCAGGGCCTCGGCGAGCGCGCTCGCGTCCTGCTCGAGGCGCCGCTGCACGGCCCGGTCGTCGAAGAAGATGGTCGCCAACCGGGAGGGCGCGACGGTGGCCTCGTGCGCGAGCTGCTGGACCACCGAGTCGTGCCGGCGGGCGACACCGGCCAACCAGTCCAGGTCCTCCAGGTTGCGCCGGAGGGCCTCCTCGCCGAACTCGGCCAGGCTCACGGCACTCACGGCGGCGACCAGCGCGCCGTGCGTGACGGCATACACCGGCTCGTCGGCCAGCCCGACCACGTCGTCCAGCGGAGGAGGAGCGGCGGCCAGCCCCACGGCATACAGGTAGACACCGCGCTCACCCACGTCCGGACTCCCCGGCCTCCAGCTCGTCCAGCCGCTCGCGTAGGCGCTGGTTCTCCGTGGCGAGCTCGTCGTGGTAGGCGCGGCTGCTGAACATCGGGTCGGTCTCCCACCAGTCGATGCCCATCTCCTTGGCCTTGTCGACCGACACGAGCAGCAGGCGGATCTTGACCGTCAGCAGCTCGATGTCGAGCAGGTTCACGCGGATGTCCCCCGCGATCACGACGCCCTTGTCGAGGACCCGCTCGAGCAGGTCCGCCAGGTTGGTCGGCTGCGGCCGGGTACTTCCGCCGTAGGCAGCGCCGGGCCGGGGCGGGGCCGGCTCCGGTAGGGATGAGTCGGTCATCAGCCCCGTCCTCAGTCGTCGCCGGTTCGGCCGCGTGCGTAGCGCCGGACGCGCCGATAGCCGGTCATCCGCCCCGACTCGTCCAGCTCGACCTCGTACAGGCCCAGGATGTCGGAGGAGTCCGGGATCCGGCGCGACTCGATCACCTCGATCGAGACCTTCCAGCCCTCGTCGATGGGCTCGATGGAGGTGACCCCCTCCGGCTCGCGACCGGTGAGTGTCGTGAGGCGGGTGAGGGCGTGCTCGGCCACGGAGGTCAGCGACACGCGCCGATCAGGCCGACGATCCGATCCGGAGGACCGCTGCCCCTGCTCCTGCGCGTCCTGGCCCTGGTCCTGATCGTCCCGGTCCCGGTCCGGGGAGTCCTGATCCTGGTCGTCCTGCTCTCGGTTGTCCTGGTCCTGCGTCTGGTCGTCGTCATCGGATGCGTGCTGGTCTGCCACGACTCACACCTCCTCGTTCCTCGGAGCGCTGCGCGCCTCGATCAGGCGGCGGATCAGCGTGTCCTCGCGCTCGGCGGCCTCGTCCTCCTCGATCAGTCCTCGCTCACGCAACTCTGCCACCTCTTCGAGCTCCCGGCGGATGGCAGCGGGGCTGTTCCACTGCGCCTCGGCCTCTCGCTGGATCACCTCGGCGATGGCGATGACCCCTCGGACCGGCGCGATCGGCAGCGTCAGCAGTCCCGTGAAGAGTCCCATGGTGCTACCCCAGCCGGTCGAGCTCACCGACGAAGTCGTAGGGCGCGAGCGGCCCCAACAGCTTCAGCCTCGCTCGCTCGCTCCACCGTTGCGCGAGCTCCTCGGCACGTTCCTCGAACTCCGCCCGGCGGTCGGCGGCCAGCAGGAACGACACGTCGGCGAGGTCGTCCAGACCGGTGCCCTCCGTGACCTGGTGGTCGTCGGCCACGGGCGCCAGGAGCTCCAGCAGCATCTGGAGGTCCCGCTGCCGCCGCGTCGCCACCGCCTGCCCCACCAGTTCGCCCAACCGCACGCGCGCCCCGTGGCTGGCCTCCTCGGGCTGGTCCCGGGTCTGCTCGCGCAGCCGGGCGATCTCCGGCTCCTCGGTGACGACCTCGGTGAGGACCTGGTCCTGGATGTACCGCGCCCGCAGGGTGAACTGGGCTCGCCCCGAGAGGCCCGCCAACCGGTCGGCGAGGTCCTCCTCGTGGGGCTCGACCAGCTCGGCTCGCACCGCCGCCTCGTCGCGCAGGATCGAGCCGAACGCGATCGGCACGACGGGTCCCGCTGCCGCGAGGGCGTTGAGCATCTCGCTGTGCGCGAGGAGGTCCTCCCGCGCCCGGAAGGTGCGTTCCGGCTCCACCGGCTCGACCACCACCGCGACCCGGCCGTGCCGCACCAGCGACAACGGGTGACCCGCGAGCGGACCGTCGTCGCCGGTGTCCGGCAGGGTCGTCTCTGCCGGGACGACGCCGTGGACCAGCAGGCCGGCCGCCTCCGACGGCGAGGGGGCGGTCTGCGGCATCAGGACTCTTCCTGCTTCTGCCGCGAGGACGACTTCTGCGAGCCGTCGTCGTCGTCCTTCTTCCCCTCGACCGCCTTCTTCACGCCCTTGATGGCGCCTGATGCCTTGCCCTCTGCGCCCTTCTCGGTCCCCTTCCCAACCAAGTCGGTCAGGCCGTCGCCGCCGTGCTGGTAGAGGTCGAGCCGGTTGGTCGCCTCGGCGAACCGCAGGTACGTGTCGACGCTCGCCACCACGATCCGGGCATCGATGGTGAGGATCTCGATCCCCACCAACGACACGCGGACATAGGCGTCGATGACCAGTCCCTTGTCGAGGATCAGCTCCACGACGTCGGCGAGGCTGCTGGACCGCGGGCGGTCCAGGTAGCCGCTGCTGCGTTGGCCTTCCATGGTTGCCATCTCATCCACCTTCGCTCGTGGGGGCTACTCGCGCCCTTGGTCGGTCTCGTCGGCCTCGGCGGGCGGTTCCTCACCGGAGAGTCCGTCCCCGGTGTCGGAGGTGTCCTCCTCCTTGTCGCTGGACTCCTCGTCGGGCTCCTGCTCGTCGCTGGACTCCTCGTCGGGCTCCTGCTCGTCCCCCGACTCCTCGGACTCGGCCTCGTCGTCCTGGTCCTCGCCGGTGCGGTCCTCGCCGCCCTCGGCCTCGTCGTCCTGGTCCTGCTGGCTGCTGTCCTGGTCCTGGTCCTGCTCCTCGGCGACCGCGTCCTCGTGGGTCTTGGTGACCTCCTCGTCGTGGATCTCGCCGCGCCATCCTTCCACCTCGTCCGGGTCGAGGATGGTGTTCATCATCACGTGGCGCCGGAAGTGCTTCATCTCCAGCCGGGCCCGACGATTCTGGGCACGCCAGATGTTGCCGGTGCGCTCCATGAAGCCCTGCGGGTAGTACTCGAGCGTCACCAGGATCCGGGTGAGGCGCGGCGCGAGCTCGTGGAAGCTCACACTGCCGTCGATGTGTCCCTTCTGGCCGGTCGACCGCCACACGATGAGCTGGTCCGGGATCTGTTCCTTGATGGTGGACTGCCACGAGCGGTGCGACCAGAAGACCTGGGCCTTCATGTCGACCTGCGGCTCGTCATCCTCCTGCTTGGCGTTCTCCACCTTCTTCATGAAGTCCGGCCACTGGTCGTAGGTGGTCCACTGGTTGTAGGCGACATGCACCGGGACGCCGACCTCGATGCTGTCGACGAAGTTCGTGGCCTTGGTGGCCTTGCCGCCACCACTGCCGCCGCCCCCGCCCATCCCGGGGATCGCCTGCTTGACCTTGTCCTTGATCCCCGAGAGCGCGCCCTTGGCGGCGCCCTTCGCCGGCGAACCGCCCTCGGCGACCTCCTGGCCGGCCTTGCTCGCGGACCTGCCCAGCACACCGCCGACGTCGCGCTCGCCGCTGGCCACCTCGTTGAGCTTGTCGGTGGCTCCGTCGACCCAGCCCTTGGCCTGGCCGACGACGCGTCCGAGCGCGGCGTCCTTGAGCCCACTGAGCTGCTGCTTCAGCATGTCCATCGGCACCTCGGTGACGCTCGACTTCAGCTGCTCACCGATGCCCGGCTTCGAGGTCTGCCCCTTCGTCTGGTCTGGCATCGTCCGTCAGCTCCTCTGGCCGCTGCTCTGGCTGGTCTTGGTGGACGACCGGCTGCCCTGGCCACCGGACTTCTTCTTCGACGGGGCGGAGCGCTTCTGGCTCGAACGGTTCCCTGCCGCAGACTTCTTCGGCTTCGCGGTCTCGCCCTGCGCCGATCCGGGATCCTGTTCCGAGGCCTCGTCGCCGGAGCTCTCGTCGCCGGAGCTCTCGTCGTCAGAAGCCTCCTCGTCCGGGGTCTGGTCGTCAGTGGACTCGTCGGTCGTCTCCTCGTCGGAGCCCTCCTGGTCCGAGCCCTCCTCATCGGAGGGCGCCGACTCCTCCGTGTCGGGCTCTGGCTCCTCACCCGACTCCGCGGCCTTGAGCTGCTCCGCTCCGGCACCGCTCTCGGCCGCCTCCAGCAACTGCTTGGTGCGGCCCTGCAGGTTCTCGCTGAGCCCGTTGACGCGGTCGGTGGCGACCTTGACCGCCGCCAACCGGGCGGCCTCGAACAGCTGGGTCCGAACCTGCTCCGACAGGTCCGAGAGCTGTTCGTTGCTCTCGATCAGCTGCTGCGCCTGCTGCGCGAGGCGGCGCGGGTCCGTCGAGAGCCGCTTCCCGGCGATGAGGCCGCCGACGACGACGGCCAGCCGGAGCTTGTGTCGTCGTCCGAGTAGGTAGCCGCTGGCGACAGCGGCGGCAATACGCACTCCGGTTCCCATGGAGCCTCCTTGGCATGAAGGGCGTGTTCGCCGTTCGTGCCGACGACGCTACCCCGGCCGCTGAGGCATCGCATGTCCTGCGGAGAGGCGCTTCCGGCAGGACGGGCGCGCCCGTCCTGCCGGTGCCGGTCAGTGCTCCTCGAACGCCTCCGGCGAGGGGCAGGAGCAGACCAGGTGTCGGTCCCCGTAGGCGCCGTCGATGCGCCGGACCGGTGGCCAGTACTTCGCCTTCGGGTCGACCCCGGGCGGATACGCGCCGGTCATCCGGTCGTAGGAGTAGGGCCACTCCGCCGCGAGCGACTGAGCGGTGTGCGGCGCGTGCCGCAGGGCGCTGTCCTCGACGGCGACCTCACCGGAGCCGACCGCGTCGATCTCCGTGCGGATCGCGATCATTGCGTCGATGAAGCGGTCCAGCTCGTTCAGGTCCTCGGACTCGGTCGGCTCGACCATGAAGGTGCCCGCGACCGGGAAGGACATGGTCGGGGCGTGGAACCCGTAGTCGATGAGCCGCTTCGCGACGTCGTCGACGGTGACGCCGGTGTTCTTGGTGAGCTGGCGCAGGTCGAGGATGCATTCGTGCGCGACGAGGCCCTCGGCGCTGGCGTAGAGCACCGGGTAGTACTCACGCAACCGGGCGGCGATGTAGTTGGCCGACAGCACCGCGACCTCCGTGGCCCGGGTCAGCCCGGCACCACCCATCAGTCGGATGTAGGCCCACGAGATCGGCAGGATGCTGGCCGACCCGAACGGCGCGCCCGCCACCGGCCCGATGTCCTCGGCACCGGTCTCCGGCATGAACGGGTGCCCGGGGAGGTACGGCGCCAGGTGCTCGCGCACCGCGACGGGGCCGACGCCGGGACCGCCACCGCCGTGCGGGATGCAGAACGTCTTGTGCAGGTTGAGGTGCGACACGTCGCCGCCGAACTGCCCCGGCTCGGCCGACCCGATGAGTGCGTTGAGGTTCGCACCGTCGATGTAGACCTGGCCGCCGGCGTCGTGCACGAGGTCGCACAGCTCGCGGATGGTGCCCTCGAAGACCCCGTGCGTGGACGGGTAGGTGACCATGATCGCCGCGAGCCGGTCGCGGTTGGCCTCGACCTTGGCCCGCAGGTCCTGCATGTCGATGTCACCGCTGGCCTCGTCGGTCTTCACCACGACGACCTTCATCCCGGCCATCACCGCGCTGGCGGCGTTGGTGCCGTGCGCGCTCGCGGGAATGATGCACACGTTGCGCGCGGACTCCCCACGTGCCTGGTGGTAGGCGTGGATCGCCAGCAGTCCCGAGAACTCGCCCTGGGAACCGGCGTTCGGCTGCAGCGACACCTGGTCGTAGCCGGTGATCGCGCACAGCCACTCCGACAGCTGGGCAATGAGCGCCCGGATCCCCTCGGACTGCTCCGGCGGCGCGAACGGGTGCAGCTCGGCGAACTCCGGCCAGGTGATGGACTCCATCTCCGTCGTCGCGTTGAGCTTCATCGTGCAGGAGCCGAGCGGGATCATCCCCCGGTCCAGCGCGTAGTCCCGGCCGGACAGCAGCCGCAGGTAGCGCAGCATCTCGGTCTCGCTGTGGTGCTCGTGGAAGACCGGGTGGGTCAGGTAGTCGCTGGTGCGCTGCAGCTCGCGCGGCCAGGTCAGCTCGACCGACGACACCTCGACGGAGCCGTCCACGCCGAACGCGGCCGCCACCGCGTCCAGCTCGTCCGGGGTCGTGGTCTCGTCGGTGCTCAGCAGCACGTGGTCGCCGTCCACCTGCCAGAGGTTGATCCGGCGCTCGGCCGCGGCGGCGACGACGTCGGCCGCCTTGCCCGGCACCCGCAGCGTCAGCGTGTCGAAGAACTGGTCGCCCACGACCTCCACCCCACCGGCGCGCAGCGTCTCGGCCAGGGCCACCGTGCTCGCGTGGACGCCGCGCGCGATCCGGCGCAGGCCGTCCGGGCCGTGCCAGACGGCATACATCGACGCCATCACGGCGAGCAGCACCTGGGCGGTGCAGATGTTGGAGGTGGCCTTCTCCCGGCGGATGTGCTGCTCGCGGGTCTGCAGCGCGAGCCGGTAGGCGGGCGTGCCGTCCTCGTCGACGCTGACCCCGACGAGGCGGCCGGGGAGGGTGCGCTCCAGGCCGTTGCGCACGCTCATGTAGCCCGCGTGCGGGCCGCCGAAGCCCATCGGGACGCCGAACCGCTGGCTGGTGCCCACGGCGACATCGGCGCCCCACTCCCCCGGCGGGGTCAACATGGTCAGGGCCAGCAGGTCGGCGGCGGCGGTGACGAGCGCCTTGACGTGGTGCGCCGCCTCCGCGAGCGCGCGGAAGTCACGGATCTGGCCGTCGGCGCCCGGGTACTGCACCACGACGCCGAAGACGTCGCGGTCACCGGCCGCGGCCCGCAGGCTCGCCTCGTCGGTCACGCCGTCGAGGTCGGCCGCGACCACCTCGATGCCGAGCGGCTTCGCGCGCGTGTGCACCACGGCGATCGACTGCGGGAGCGTGTGCTCGTCGACCAGCAGCACCGCGTCCTTGGCGGCCTTGCTGCCGCGTCGCATGAGGGTCATCGCCTCGGCGACGGCGGTGCTCTCGTCCAGCAGCGAGGCGCCCGCCGTGTCCAGGCCGGTGAGGTCGCTGACGACGGTCTGGAAGTTGAGCAGCGCCTCGAGCCGGCCCTGGGAGATCTCCGGCTGGTAGGGCGTGTAGGCGGTGTACCACGCCGGGTTCTCCAGCACCTTGCGCTGCACCACCGGCGGCACGTGGGTGCCGTAGTAACCCAGACCGATCATCGAGGTGAACACCTCGTTGCGCGCGGCCAGGGTACGCAGCTCGGACAGGACCGCGTGCTCCGAGGGCGCCGCCTGCACGTCGAGCCGCCGGTCGGTGCGGATGTCGGCGGGGACCGCCGCGTCGAACAGTGCCTCCACCGACGGCTGGCCCACGGCCTTGAGCATCTCGGTGACCTCGTCCGGCGAGGGGCCGATGTGCCGGGAGACGAAGTCCGGCGGGGCGTCGGCGGTCTCGAGCGTCGAGGCGTCGTGGGTGCGAACGTGCGGGTCGCTGGACATCTGGGCTCCTGTCGGGCAGTCGGGGCAGTGTGCCGCCTCCCCCTCTGTGGCCCGCCACCACGGCGGAGTGCCGTGTGGCCGGCGTCCAGAGTTGCCTGGCCCGCGCGGTCCTGGCGCCTGAGAGGTTCCGGGGAGTTTGCCCCTTCGGCGCCCGACCGGCGCTCGCCACGACGGGCGTGCGGTCAGCCGGGGCTCTCCCGCGCGGGGTTGTCAGCCACGAGTGAATCTACCGCATGGGGGCGCTGCGAGCCCCTGCCCGTCAGCGCCCGTCAGCCGGTGCGCCGGGCCTTGCGCCGCTGGGACAGCTCGTCGTCCGGGTGCTCGGCCGGCGGCTGTCCGGCCTTCTCGCTCGGCAGGTGCGCGAGCTGGCCCTCGACCTCCCGCCAGACGGTGCCGACGGCGATGCCGAAGACCCCCTGACCGCCGCGGAGCAGGTCGATGACCTCGTCGTCGGAGGTGCACTCGTAGACGCTGGCGCCGTCGCTCATCAGGGTGATGCGGGCCAGGTCGTTGGCGCCGCGGTCCTTCAGCGCCGCGACCGCCACCCGGATCTGCTGCAGCGACACACCGGTGTCGAGCAGGCGCTTGATGATCTTGAGCACCAGCATGTCGCGGAAGCTGTAGAGCCGCTGCGTGCCCGAGCCGCTGGGGTTGCGCACGGACGGCTCCACGAGCCCGGTGCGCGCCCAGTAGTCCAGCTGTCGGTAGGTGACGCCGGCGGCGCGGCAGGCGGTCGGCCCGCGGTAGCCCACGTCCTCGCCCAGCTCCGGCAGGTCGTCGGTGAACAGCAGACCCTGCGCAGCGACCGGCACGTCGGGGGTCCCCGGCGTCGTGCGCGCCTCTCCGGTGGAGCTCACACCATCCTCCTGATGTCCGTCCGACGACGGGTCCGGACGCTTCATCCGTGGCACCACACCGGTGGGCTCGTCATCGTGGCGTTGACGCTACGGCCGGCGACGGGGGCCGTCAACGACCACCGGCACCACCGTGCTGGCGTGTCGTGACGGCTTCGCACTGCCTCAACCTCCACTTGAGAGTCAGCCTTGCCCGCTCCCGGCCGGCGGGTCATCCGGCTTCTCGAAGTCCTCGGCCGAGACGTGCTCCAGGAACTCCCGGAAGCGCTCGACCTCGTCCTCCTCCTCGCCCTCCTCACCGGCGATGGCCACCCCCGCCTCGGCCAACAGGCTCTCGGGCGCCAGGATCGGGGTCCCCGTCCGGAGGGCGAGGGCGATGGCGTCGGAGGACCGCGAGCTGACCTCGGTGCTTCCGTCGAAGACCAGGCTGGCGTAGAACACGCCGTCGGTGAGCGAGTCGATGCGCACCTGGGTGAGCTGGTGGCCCAGCTCCTCGATGACGTTCTTGAGCAGGTCGTGCGTCATCGGCCGCGGCGGCTCGACACCCTGCTGCGCGTACGCGATGGCGGTGGCCTCCGGCGCACCGATCCAGATGGGCAGGTAGCGCTCCCCGGTGCGCTCGCGCAGGAGGACGATCGGGTGGTTGGTGGGCATCTCGACCCGGACGCCCATGACGTCGAGCTCTCTCACACGACCACGGTACCCGTCGAGCTCCAGTTCGCGCTCCTCAGCGCTCCGGGTGGGGGCACCTCCCGCTTGCGGGGGATCGCTGCGCTCGTTTCCTCACGCCGTCGTCGCCGCTCAGTCCTCCGACAGTCCTGCCCTGACCAGCGCGGCGTGCAGCGCGAGGCAGTGGTGCAGCACCTCGGTCGCCTCCTCGTCCCGGGACGGGCCGCGCCGCGCGCCCAGCGCCTGCTGCACCAGACCGATCTCGCGGTCGGCCGCCAGCCGGAACGGGCGCAGGTGCCGCGCCTCGATGCCGTATGCCGTGAGCTCACCGGCCGCTCGCGCGATCGCGAGTGCCTGCTCGTCGAAGTACCCGTCCGGGCCGGGCCGCAGCAGCCCGAAGGACACCAGGGCGGCGAACGTCTGCTCGTCCACCTCGGCCGCGTCCCGCACCTCCTCGCGGGTCAGGCGCAGGCCGCGGTGCGGCCGCAGGTCCGCCGGAGCGGGCAGGTTCCCGTCCGCCGCCGGCTCCGGCACCGTCGCGCGGGCGGGGGTGGCCGGGTCCGGCGGCTCCAGCCCGCGGTCCATGGCCTCGAGCGCCTCCCGGATCACCCGCAGCGGCCAGAACCGGTCCCGCTGGGCGGTGAGGGCGAAGCGCAGCCGCGCCACGTCCTCCTCGGTGAAGGTGCGGTAGCCGGACCCGGTGCGCGAGGGCGTCACCAGCCCCTGCCCCTCCAGGAAGCGGATCTTGGAGATGGACAGGTCCGGGAAGTCCGGCTGCAGCCGGGCCAGGGCGCCGCCGATCGGCAGGCCGCGCTCCTGCGACGTCACCGCTGGGTCGTCTCGCGGTTCCTGCGACGTCACCGCTGGCTGGCGCCGTAGAACACCAGGCGGAACTTGCCGATCTGCACCTCGTCGCCGGTGGACAGCACGTGGTCGTCGATCCGCTCGCGGTTGACGTAGGTGCCGTTGAGCGAGCCGATGTCGTGCACGGCATACCCCTCCCCCTCACGACGGAAGGTGGCGTGCCGACGGGACACCGTGACGTCGTCGAGGAAGATGTCGCTGTCGGGGTGGCGCCCCGAGCTGACCTCGGCCGCGTCGAGCAGGAACCGGGCCCCCGTGTTCGGCCCGCGCAGCACGACCAACAGCGCTGTGCCCGGCCGCAGGGCGTCGACCGTTGCCTGGTCATCCGAGGACAGGCGCGGCCGCTCACCCTCGGGGCGGCCGGCCGCCAGCTCCTCGTCGACCCCGGGCAGCCGGATGGTGGTCGGGTCCAGCCCCGCCCCGTCGTCGGGCCCCCGATGCTGGTCGCTCATGCATGCACTCCTGGGTTCGAACGGACGCGGGTGCTCAGTCGAGCTGCGCCCGGTAGGCCTCGACGTCCATCAGCTGCTCGAGCGCGGAGGTGTCACTGAGCCTGACCTCGTACATCCAGCCCTCCCCGTAGGGGTCGGTGTTGACGAGCTCCGGTGAGGACTCCAGGCCCTCGTTGGCGCCGGTGACCTCTCCCGCGAGCGGGGCGTAGAGGTCGCTGACCGACTTGGTCGACTCGACCTCGCCGCAGGAGTCACCGGACTCCAGCGAGTCGCCGACCGAGGGCAGGCTGACGTAGACCACGTCACCCAACGCGTCCTGGGCGAACGCGGTGATCCCGATGCGCACCACACCGTCGTCCAACTCACGCACCCACTCGTGCTCCGCCGTGTAGCGCAGGTCCTGCGGGTACTCCAACTCGCTCATGCTGCTCCTCAGGGACTCGGTCGGGTGCGGGTGTCCGTGGTCACGCTCGTCCGGGGCGCGCGCGGTCAGGACGTACTCGGTGATGCGGAGGGTACCGGGCGAGCGTAACGAGGCGGGGAAGTGGTGTGCAATGCATCGATCACGACCGACGTGGACTGCTCGATCGACACCTGGGCCCCGAGCTGGCGGACCGTCTCGCTCACGCCGCCGGGGATGTCCATCGCGGCCGCGAGGGTGTGCGGGTCCCCGATGACGAGGACGTCGTAGGGCGGGTCGACGGTGACCCCGTCGACCTGCAGCTCGCGGCCGGAGGACCCGAACCAGGTGCTCGCCACGACGCGCACCGGGCCGATCTGGATCGCCTCCGCCCCGGCATCGCGCAGCTCCTCGACGGCGTCGAGGACGACCGGCGCCGTGACCCGGCGCTGCGGGTCGGAGATCGTCATCCGGATGCCGGGCCCCTTCGCGGCGACCGCGCCGGTGAGGACCTGCAGCGAGTGCAGCCGCTCGCGAGCGGCCTCGACCGCCGCCCGGTCACCCTGCCCGCGGGAGAGCCGCTCCTTGGTCCGGCGCAGCTGGGCGAGCTCCTGGTCGAGCTTGTCCGAGCGCTGGGTGACGTCGTCGAGCAGGCCGACCAGCTCCTCCTGCCGCAGCGACTCCAGGCCCTCGGTCTGGGTCTGGTGCACCTGGGTGACGATGGCGAAGCCGAGCAGGATGGCGAGGATCGCCGCGAAGGCGTTCGCCTTCGTGGCCCGGGGCCGGCCCATGCGGGCGAGCCGTCGCCACGGGCCCTGGCGGCTCGGCGGCGGTGCGGCCCGCGCGGCCGGGTCGGTGGTCTCCTCGGGCGGCTGGTCAGGCATGGAACAGGTGCCTTCGGATCGAGGCGACGTTGGAGAAGATCCGCAGCCCGAGGACCACGACGACGCCGGTGGACAGTTGCGAGCCGACGCCGAGCTGGTCGCCGAGGAAGACGATGAGCGCGGCGACCACGACGTTGGACAGGAACGAGATGACGAAGACCTTGTCGTTGAAGATCCCGTCGAGCACGGCCCGGACTGCGCCGAAGACGGCGTCGAGGGCCGCGATCACCGCGATCGGCAGGTACGGCTGCAGCCACAGCGGCACGTCCGGCTGCAGCAGCAGCCCGACGAGCATGCCGGCCAGCAGTCCGAGGGCGGGGATCATGGCTGTTCCTCCGAGTGGGCGCCGGCGGAGGGCGCCGGCACCGGGGTCGCGAGACGGATCCGGACCGCCGAGGCGGCCGGCGCGGTCAGGTGGTCCTCCACGACGAGGCTCGCACGGATGTGGAACTGGTCCTGCAGGGCACGCAGGTACTGCCCCCCCGGGCCGTGCTGGAACTCGCTCGGCATGCTCTTCGGGTCGCCGATCGCCGTGATGACGTAGGGGCGGGTGAGCGGCCGGTAGTCCACGAGGATCGCCTCGCCCGCGAACCGGATGGCCGACTCGGAGGTCAGCCGCTGGCCCCCGATCGAGATCGCCTCGGCGCCCGCCTTCCAGAGGCTGTTGACGAGGAACTGCAGGTCCCGGGAGACGACACGCCCGTTCGTGCCCTCACTGCTGGTGCGCGGGTTGGCGTCGCCGTCGGCGGCGCCCTGCTCCTGCTCGGCGTCGTCGACCGTCAGCTGCAGGCCGGGTCCGGCCACGGGGACCGTGCCCGCCGCGAGCTCCGCGACGGCGAGCCGGTCGGCCACGGGCTCGCCGGTGCCGGCCAGCGCCCGTTGCTGCAGGTCGCCGACGTCCGAGCGCAGCTCGGCCACCCGGTCGGCCTGGCGGTCGCCCTCGGACTGTCGGGTCCGGATCTGCTCGATCAGGTGGTCCCGCGCCTTGGTCGACGCCGTGGCCGGCACCCGCAGGGTGAGGGCGGCGGTGATGAGCAGGAAGCCGATCACGACGGAGGCGATGACGATCAGCGGGGTCCGCGACCCGGTCGACGGCGGCAGCCCGGCAGCGCGGCGGCGCTCGGCCTCCTCGCCGTACGAGGGGTCCAGCGGGCGTTCCATCACCTCGGCGATGAGCGCCATGGACGCGGCGACCGAGCGGTGCGGCGGGCGCGTCCCCCTCTCGCTCACCGGACTCCCCCGGACTGCTCGGCGGGGGCGACGGGACGGCCGCCGCCACGGGCGATACGGAGGTACTGCACGGCATACATCGCGCCGGCGAGCCAGTAGAGCACCATCCCCCACCAGGCGAAGGCCCAGCCCAGGGGGACCGCGACGGTGGCCGCCCCGTCGCTGACCTGGGCGAGCAGCAGCAGCGGGAAGGCGTACAGGAGGGCGAAGGTGGCCGCCTTGCCGACGAAGTTGACCGGCAGGCCGACGTAGCCGAGTCGGCGCACACCGACCATGACCAGCACACCGAACGCCTCCCGGGCCAGCAGGACGGCCACGACCCACCACGGGATGACGTCGCGCCAGGCGAGGCCGAGGAGGGTGGACAGGATGTAGAGCCGGTCGGCGATCGGGTCGAGCAGCTGCCCGAGGCGTGACTCGAGCCCGAACTGGCGGGCGATCTTGCCGTCGAGGTAGTCGCTGACACCCGACAGGCCCAGCACGACGAGGGCCCACACGTCGATGTGCGCGAAGATCAGCCACAGGAAGATGGGCACGCCGACCAGGCGGGCCATCGACAGCACGTTGGGGATGGTCCACACGCGATTGCTGACGTGGTCCCTCACGGCGGAAAGCCTATGCGGCGCCGGCGCCCAGCACGGACACGGGCCGTCCCCGCGCGCGGCGGGGACGGCCCGGTGCTCGTCGTGCTCCCGTCGGGACGACAGGATTTGAACCTGCGACCCCTTGACCCCCAGTCAAGTGCGCTACCAAGCTGCGCCACGTCCCGGGATGCCCTGAACTGAGCGGTAGAAACTCTAACGCACCCGAGGGAGAGGATCACAAC